>JAFMRC010000565.1 GCA_017354375.1 Nocardiopsaceae bacterium
GGGGCCTGCGGGTCCGCTCGTACCGGGCCAGCGCGGCCTCCGGGTCGGCCGCCTCCGCCTTCAGCGCCGTGGCCAGGACCGCGCTGTCCTCGAGCGCCTGGCAGGCGCCCTGCCCGAGGTAGGGGAGCATCGGGTGGGCGGCGTCGCCGAGCAGCGTGACCCGGCCGCGGGTCCACCGCGGGATCGGATCGCGGTCGTACAGCGCCCACTTGTACCAGACCTCGCCCGCGGCGAAGACGCGCAGCAGCGATGGGTGCCAGCCCGCATAGCACCGCAGGACCTCGTCGCGATCGCACTCGGTGATCCACGACTCGTGCCGGTAGTGCTCGTCGTCGTAGTGCGCGACCACGTTTATCAGCTCGATGCCGCGCAGCGGGTACAGCACGACCGTGCCGTGCGGGCCGAGCCACTGCGCGTTGGCGGCGTCCGGCGGCTGCCCGGCCACCTCGGCCGCCCTGACCACGCTGCGGTAGCAGACCTTGCCGGTGAACCGGGGGTCGCCGGGGCCGAACAGCGCGCCGCGCACCGCCGAGTGGATGCCGTCGGCCCCCACCACGACATCGGCCTCGGCCTCGGTGCCATCGGTGAACCGCGCGACTGAGGCACGGCCTTCTTGCGTAACGGACTGGCAGCGTTTGCCCAGCGTCACGGTGCCCGCCGGAAGCGCGCCAGCGAGCACGTCGAGCAGGTCGGCCCGGTGCAAGGTCGCGCCGGTGGTGCCGAACGAGGCCGCCTGGCGCTCCCGGCTCGTGGCGGAGATCACCCGGCCGGTCTTACCGTTGCGGGTGATCGCCCACCGAGACGTCCCGGCGGCCTTGCGGACCCCTTCCTCGAGGCCGAGGGCGCGCAGCACCCGGATGGCGTTCGGGTGCAGGGCGACGCCGGCGCCGATCTCCCTCAGCTCGGCGGTCGCCTCGTACACCGCCACCTCGGCCCCCGCCTGGCGCAGGGCGAGCGCCGCGCTGAGCCCGCCGATCCCGCCGCCGATGATCGCGACACGTGTCATGGATCCGCTTTACATCAACCAGACCGCGGTCGGCTAGGGTCCGGCATGAGCACGGTCCCGGCCGCCCCGGCGATCGCCAGCAGCCGGTCGTCGGTCCCGTAGCCGCCTACCAGCTGCAACCCCACGGGCAACCCGTCCGCGGACAGGCCGGCCGGCACGGAGACGGCGGGGTGGGCGGTCACGGTGATCCGCGAGCAGGTGCGGATCCAGTCGATGTAGGTCTCCTGCGGCACGCCGTTGATCTCGGTCACCCACTCGCGCTCCACGCCGAACGGGGTCACCTGGACGGTCGGCAGCGCCAGCGCGTCGTAGTCTCGCAGGAACGCCTTCATCCGGCCGAAGATCGCGCTGCGCCTGCGCAGCGCCTGCCCGATCCGGTCCGCGGGCAGCCCGAGCCCGTACTCGATGTTCCCGGCCAGCGTGTCCTTCACCTGATCACGGTAGGTCCGCAGCAGCCCGCCGAACTTCCCGGCCATGCCGACGCCGCGCAGCACGCCGAACACCTCGTCGGCGTCGTGCAGGCGGGGCTCGGCGTCGGTGATGACCGCGCCCGCCTCTTCCAGCGCCGCGCGTGCCCGGCGCAGGACGCCGGCGACTTCCGGCTCGACGGGCAGCCCGCCGAGGGTGTCGCTCCACGCGATCCGCAGCCCCCGGACGTCGCCTGGCGACCGCACCGGAGCGGTGCCGGCG
>JAFMRC010000143.1 GCA_017354375.1 Nocardiopsaceae bacterium
GCACTCGCCGGAGGCGGGATCGCGACCGCCGCGGGGGTCAGTGCCACCATGCTGGCCGGCGTCGCGCCCATCGCCGCGGTCACCATCTGGGCCGCGTGGCGCCACCGGCGCGAGCAGCCAGGCCGCGGCGGCGCCGATCGGGCGGCGCCCGCCAGCTAGCGTGGCTAAAGGGACTCCCGCAGCCGGGAATGGCGGAACTGGTAGTAGCCGCCGGCCTGGCGCAGGATCCCCCGTCGCTGGGCATGCTCCAGGAACGCGTGCGCCCGCCAGGGAAGCTTCCCCGTCAGCGGCAGCCATAGGCGGCAGAAGACGAGCCACTGACCCCACGCGGTCGTGCTGAGGACACCGCCGCCTATGGCTGTTCCCGCCGCGACGGCGCCGATGACCACGATCATGAACGTCGGATCGGAACCATCGAATACCCGGAAGACGATTCCTATTCCGATTCCGCATATGATGCCGACGACCAGCCCGCCGCGGACCGCGGTCCTGCGGCTGGCGGCCAGCAGGGTGAGGGGTCCCGCGCCCTCGAGGGTCTCCAACGGCCTCATGAAGAAGACCACGGTCCCGACCGTGTAGCCTACGACAAGCGCGACCCCAATCGGCAAGGCCAGCAATGTCGTGATGTCCGGGTGGGAGAAGAAGAAAACTTTAGCGGGTCCGGCCTGAAGGCTTCGCGCCAGGACAGTCAGGATGGCGAAACTCAGGAGTCCCGCGAATCCGCTAACGCATCCGAACGCGAACGCGTACCTGGACCGCAGGCGTGCCGTCTCGTTATCGGCATGCTTCCGGTGCGGCTGGCCCGATTTCCCGATGAGGCCGATGGCTACTTCCGACGGCTCAAGCGCAAGGCTTGGATAGTAACTGGTCGTAAGCCAGTGCACGAGCCCGAAGAGAAGAGTCATCGAGATGAAGTACCCAGCCGTCTCCAGGAGAGCGTAGGCCGGCGACTGCCCGATTACCAGGACGGCACCGAGCGCCGCGACCGCATGCGCGATCGTGGCGACGGTGCCACCGGCGAGGGCGGTGATCAGCGTGCGCTTCGCGGTCGTCATCCCCGACGTCCCGATTTCCCACCATGCGATGCGCCTAGACCGGCCAGACCGGGAGGCCAGGTAACGGAACGCGGCAAGTGCCTTGTCCTCGCCGCAGGGCGGCCGGTTCTCCTTCTCCATGCGGGCCGCCGGAATTCCCGGCCTGCCGCCGTAAATCGCGGGTATGAATCCCCGTAGGACATGCCTTTCTATCTCTTGGGCCGATGAGAATCCGCTTTCCGTGAGCTCCTTAGTTCCCCCGTGCCTGTACACCACGCGAGCGATCGCGATCATCAGCGGAGTTGTAAATGCCTGATCGATAATAGTACCAGGAATCTCGGGGAGCAGCTTCTCCGCCTCGGCCCGGGGAATGCGGGAGAGCCTGGTTATCGCGGCATTCGACAGGGACAGCCCGTACTCGCTGCGACTTGCGAGGATCAGGGGCCTCTCCCGGTCTATGTTGAGCTGCTCGATGAGCGGCTGGCGCATGTCGGCTCCAACCTCGTCAAAGCCGTCCAGCATGGGGAGAACCAGGCGGTTGTCGATAAGGTAGCGCGCCATCTCCTCGCCCAGCGCGGGGATGTATCGCAGCTTCACCATCTGGCGGGTCATCCAGTCGTCGATCTTCGTGCCCTTGTCCCACGTGCTTAGGTTGAAGATGACGGGGACGGGGATGAACGACCTGCACTTAGACCTGCCTGTCCCCAGCCAGCCGTCAAGTATCGAGGCGGCATGCTTAGCGTTCAGGTCGAACCTGACCCGGCCTGAGTGACGGCCAACGGGAGGCGGGATCACCTCATCGCGCTTCCCGAGAATTTTCAGCGACAGGTTCTGCAGCAGAATGCTCTTCCCCGAACCGCCTGCCCCTAGCACCACGAGACGTGACGGTGAGCTTGCCCGCTTCCCGATCCCCTCGAATCCTATTGTGAGGAGAGAGTCCTTTTTCAACCATAGGTAGGTGTGCTCGTCGTTGAGGGCCTTCTCAATGCCTGCTCCAAGGATCTGGAGTGTCTGCCGAGCGTCTTCGAGACTGGGGGGACGGGGCGGGGGAGGGGGCAGGAACGCTTTCTTGATGCGGTTGTGCATTCCCCGCGCTATACCGGTCCTGGCCAGGCCCAGTACAACGCCAACAACACCGGCTGTCGCGCCTATCCACGGCAATACTTCGTGAAGAACCGTACCGTATTGCAGCATGGACTCACCCGCTCGCCGCACGTCGACCATAAGGAAGTGTGCGCCCACCCGTAAGGAAGATTACCGGCTAACGGGCATCGCTGCCTACAGTCGCGTGTCAGGCGATCGCGGCGAGTGGGTGCTCGATCCGGTAGGTAAAAGCGGCCAGCCAGCGAGCGGCCAGGGCGCCGTCGATGGCGCGGTGGTCGACCGACAGGGTGCAGCGCATCACGGTCGCCACCGACACGGCCCCGTCACGCGCCACCGGCTGCTCCCGGGCGGCACCGACCGCGAGGATGCCGGACTGCGGCGGGTTGATGATCGCCGAGAACTCCAGGGTCCCGTACATGCCGAGGTTCGACACGGAGAAGACCCCGCCCTCGATCTCCTCTTGGCGCAGCCGCCGGTCCCGGGCTCGCTCGGCGAGGTCGGCGGCCTCGCGGGCGACCTGCGACAGCTTCTTCGATCCGACGTCACGCAGCACCGGGGTGACCAGGCCGCCCTCGGTCGCGACCGCGATCGATATATCGACGTTCCCGTGGGTGATCAGCCCGTCGGAGGACCAGGTGACGTTCGCCTCCGGCACGTCGCCGAACGCCGCCGCGGCCGCCGTCACCACGAAGTCGTTGACCGACACCTTCACCGCCGCGGTCTCGTTGATCCGTTCCCGTAGCGAAAGCAATTCGTCCACGACGCACTCGGTCGCCATGTAGAAGTGCGGGACGGTTGCCTTGCTCTCGGTCAGTCGCCGCGCGATCGCCCGCCGCATCGCGGTGGCAGGTGCCGAAGATCTTGGCGTGCTTCCGGTACTGGGGTACTGGTTTGACGCCAAGATCTTTTCCGCGGGTGCTTCCGGGGCGGACCGGGCCGACTCGGCTGGCTGGCCGGCGAGGTGATCGATGTCGCGGCGGACGATCCGCCCGTTCGGGCCGGTGCCCGTGACCGACGCGAGGTCGATGCCGCGCTCGCGGGCGGTCTTGCGGGCGATCGGGCTCGCGAAGATCCGCCCCCGCGCTGCGGGCGCCTCCGCGCCCCCGCCTTCCCGGGGGACGCCACCCGGAGCCCCCGAAGCGCCCAGGGCCGCGTCGATGTCCGCGTCGCCCTCGCCGTCGGTGACCAGGACCGCGATCGGCGAGCCGACCTCCGCCGTCTCGCCCGCCGCCACGACCAGGCGTCCCACCACGCCCGCGTCCTCGGCCGCGTACTCGACCACCGCCTTCTCCGTCTCGATCTCCGCCAGCGGCGTCCCGACCGCCACCACGTCCCCGGGCGCGACCAGCCAGGCCGACACGGAAGCCTCCGAAGCCCCGGCCAGGACGCTCGGCATCCGCACCACGACGGCCATCAGCCCTGCCCCCCGAGGCCCTGCCCCCCGGACCCGGGCCTTCCGAAGCCCTCGCGGACCCGCTCAAGCCCCGCGACGATGTCGGGAACCCCGGCGATCGCCGCGCGCTCGAGCACGCGAGAGATCGACGGGCTCGCCTCGCCCCCGGTGACCCGGGCCACCGGCTGGTCGAGCCAGTCGAAGAACCGCCGCTGGACCTCGTCGGCCAGCCACCCCCCGTACGACGGCCCGATCGACCCCTGCTCGACGATCAGCACCGCGTTGGTCTTCCGGATACTCGAACCCACGGTCGACCAGTCCAGCGACGCCCGGTCCAGGAACCGCAGGTCGACCAGCTCGCCGTCCACCCCGGACTCCTCGATCGCCGACTCGGCCGCCGGCACCATCGACAGGTACGTCAGCACGGTCACGTCGCCGCCCGCTCGCCGCACCGCCGCCGACCCGAACGGGATCACGTAGTCGAGGTCGGAAACCGGCACCGGCCCCGAAGCCCCGTACAGGTCCACGTGCTCCAGCACCAGCACCGGGTCGTCGATCGCCAGGGCCAGGTTCATCATCCCGACGTAGTCGACCGGCGTGGACGGCGCCATGATCCGCCACCCCACGCTGGTCGCGAAGATCCCCGCCGGGTCCATCAGGTGCTGCGACCCGTACCCCGTGCCCATCGCGACCTTGGTCCGCAGCACCAGCGGCACCGGGTTGCGGCCCCCGAACATGTGCCGGGCCTTCCCGATCTGGTTGAACACCTGGTCCGCGGCGACCCACAGGAAGTCCGGGTACATGAACTCGACCACCGGCCGGAACCGCCCGTCCAGGGCGAGGCCGCCGCCGAGCCCGGCGAACGCGTTCTCGCTGATCGGCGTGCCCAGCACCCGCCCCGGGTACCTCGCGGCCAGCCCCCTGGTGGCGCCGTTGGTGCCGCCGGACAGCTTGTGCACGTCCTCGCCGAGCACCACGATCCGCGGGTCGGCCTCCATCCGGCGGTCCATCACCCGCCACACCGCGTCGATGAACTTCCCGGGCTCACAATCAAGATCCTTAGCATCCCGAACGGATCGCGCCGACTCGATCTCCGTCAGCTGACTGCGAATCCCCGCATCGACGAACGCCGGGTCCGGCCACAGCTCCGGCCTGATCCGGCGCGCGCCCGGCTTGGCGGCACCGGGATCCGCCTCGACCAGAGCGCCCGCCGCGACGCGCATTGCCTCTTGCGCCTGTTCCCGGATCGACGCGATCTGGTCGTCATCGATCAGCCCGAGCTTCCCCATCTCGCCCGCGACCCGGTCCAGCGGGTCGCGGGTCCGCCAGGCGGCCTCTTCCTCCTTCGTCCGGTAGCCGAACGCGCTGCCCGGGAACGGCCCGTTCTGGTGGAAGAACCGGTACACCAGGGCCTCGACGAAGACGGGGCCGTCACCGGAGCGCAGCCGCTTCTCCGCCTCGCGCATGACCAGGTGCACGGCGAGCGGATCCATCCCGTCGACCCGCCAGGCAGGGATGCCGAAGCCGCCCGCGCGGGCCGAAAGCCGCGGCTCGCCGGTGGCCTCGGTGACGGTGGTGGAGACGGCGTAGCCGTTGTTCTCGGCGAAGAAGCAGACCGGCAGCTTCCATGCCGACGCCAGGTTGAGGGTCTCCAGCACCGACCCGATGTTGACCGCGCCGTCGCCGAAGTAGGTGACGGTCAGGTCGGTACCGTGCTCACCGGGTTTGGCCGAATGCTTCTGCGCCCAGGCGTTGCCGGCGGCCATCGGCACCCCGCCGCCGACGATCGCGTTGGTTCCCATCGCCCCGGCCTCCAGCCACTGCAGGTGCATGGAACCGCCGCGCCCGCCGCAGTACCCCGGCGCGAGCCCGAGGATCTCCGCGAGGGTGCGGTGCAAGACCTCCGCTACCGGGGGTGTCACCAGCTCCGCCGGGTCCAGCGCCCCCTTCGTCACGTGGGTGAGGGCCTTGGCCAGGAACTGGTGGTGACCGCGGTGCGACCCGTTGACCGCGTCGGAAGAACGCAGGGCCGCGATCGAGCCGACCGCGCCACCCTCCTGCCCGATGGAGGAGTGGGCGGGCCCGTGTACCAGGCCCTCGCCGGCCAGCTCCAGGACGGTTTCCTCGAACGCGCGGATCAGGTGCAGCTGGCCGAGCATCGTGGCCAGCAGCGCGGGGTCGGCGGCCTTCCAGTCGGCGGCCGTGGTGGTGAGTTCCCGCCACTCCGCTTCCGGGGTAAGACGCTTGACGCGTGCCATGATCAGGAGGCTACTCCGAGGGAGGCAATCGATTGAATGCGAGCGATGGTTCCGGGAACGGCATACCCGGATTGCGGGGCGGCGATCACGTCGGCGTCACGGTCCCGGACATGGCGCAGGCGCACGACTTCTTCGTCAACGTGCTGGGCTGCGAGTTCGCGTACTCGCTGCCGGAAATGCGCCATGACGACGACTGGATGCGCGAGCACATCAACGTGGACTCGCGCCGGGTGGTGCGCGAGATCCGCTTCTACCGGTGCGGGTTCGGCCTCAACTTCGAGGTATTCGAGTACGAGCCTCATGACGATCAGCGCCCCGAGCCGCGCAACAGTGACATCGGCGGACATCACGTCGCGCTGTACGTCGATGACATGGACGCCGCCATCGGCTACCTCAGGGAAAAGGGAATCCGGCTGCTGAAGGGGCCGGTGGAGAGCAAGAACGCGTCGGAAGGGCAGCGCTGGCAGTACTTCCTGTCGCCGTGGGGCATGCAGTTCGAGCTGGTCAGCTACCCGGGCGGCAAGGCCTACGAGAAGGACGCGCCGGTGCTGCTCTGGCACCCGGCCAGGCCGGCGAGGTAAGGTTGCAATCGTTTGCGGGAATCTTTAAGGTAGCACTGCCTGGGCAGGCAGTACCTGTCTCTCTAGCCTCAAGGAGGAACATTGGCAACGCCGACCGTGGGGTGGATCGGCACCGGACGGATGGGCTTCCAGCTCGCGCTGCGCCTGCTGAAGGCCGGTTACGACGTCACCGTCTGGAACCGCACCAGGTCCAAGGCCGAGCCCCTGGCCGACAGCGGCGCCAAGATAGCCGACCGTCCCGCCGCCCTCGCCGACCGCGACATCGTGTTCGTCATGGTCGCGGCGGACAAGGACCTGGAGGCGGTCACCAGCGGCGAGGGCGGGCTGCTCACCGGCCCCCGCACGCCGAAGGTCGTGGTGGACTCCTCGACGGTCTCCGCCGGGGCCTCGGCCAGGGTCCGGGCGGCGGCGGCCGAGCGCGGCGCGGCGTTCCTCGCGGCCCCGGTCAGCGGCAACCCGAAGGTGATCGGCGCCGGGAAGCTGACCGTCGCCGCCTCCGGGCCGCGCGAGGCCTACCTGGAGGCCGAGCCGCTGCTCAAGGCGTTCGGCAACGGCGTGACCCACGTGGGCGAGGGAGAGGAGGCGCGGCTCGTCAAGATCGCGCACAACGTCTTCCTCGGGGTCGTCATCCAGTCCCTCGCGGAGATCACCACCCTCGCGGAGCGGGGCGGCGTGAGCCGCGCGCCGTTCCTGGAGTTCCTCAACCACTCGGTGCTCGGATCCGCCTTCACCAGGTACAAGTCGCCTGCGCTGGTCAACCTGGACTTCCAGCCGTCGTTCACCACCGAGCTGCTGCGCAAGGACCTGCAGCTCGGCCTGGCGGCGGGCACGGAGCTCGGCGTCCCGATGCCGCTGGCCGCCAACGTCGACATGCTGCTCGCGCAGGCGATCGGCGCGGGCCTGGAGGACAAGGATTTCGCTAGCCTGCTGCTGGAGCAGGCCCGCCGCTCCGGCTACCAGGTGGAAGCCGAGAACGTGCCGGTCGATGACGGGCTGGCGCCCGAGGAGCAATGATGGCACCGCGGCCCCGCCCGATCGGCGCCCCCGGCCAGATGGGGGTCGATTACGAGGAGCGCGTCGATTTCGCCCGGCTGCGCGAGTACCGGATGTCGCGCGTCGACCAGGTCCTTGAGGGCAGCGAGTGCGGCGCGTTCCTGCTGTTCGACTTCTACAACATCCGCTACACCACGCAGACCTGGATCGGCGGCGCCCTCGGCGACAAGATGATCCGGTACGCGCTGGTCTTCCCCGGTCGGCCCCCGATCCTGTGGGACTTCGGGTCCGCGGTCAAGCACCACAAGCTCTACAGCCGGTGGCTGCCGGACGAGAACTGGCGCCCGGGGTTCCTCGGGTTCCGCGGCGCCGTCGCCCCCGAGGCCGGGCTGATGCGCGAGGCCGTCACCGAGATCAAGTCGCTGCTGGCCGAGGCCGGCGTCGCGGGCGAGCCGCTGGGCATCGACATCGTCGAGCCGCCGTTCCTGTTCGAGTTGCAGCGCCAGGGCATCACCGTCGCCGACGCCCAGCAGTCCATGCTGGACGCCCGCGTGATCAAGTCCCCGGACGAGATCATGCTGCTCAACCAGGCCGCGGCCATGGTGGACGGCGTCTACCAGGACATCGCCGAGGCCCTCAAGCCGGGCGTGCGCGAGAACGAGATCGTCGCCCTGGCCAGCAAGCGCCTGTACGAGCTGGGCAGCGACCAGGTCGAGGCGGTCAACTCGATCTCCGGGGAGCGCTGCAACCCGCACCCGCACAACTTCACCGACCGGATCATCCGCCCCGGCGACCAGGCGTTCTTCGACATCATCCACTCCTTCAACGGCTACCGCACCTGCTACTACCGCACCCTCGGCGTCGGCTCGGCGACTCAGGCCCAGCACGACGCGTACAAGCAGGCGCGGGAGTGGATGGACGCCGCGATCGACGCGATCAAGCCCGGCGTCTCCTCCGACGTCGTGGCGCGGGTGCTGCCACGGGCGCAGGACTTCGGGTTCGAGTCGGAGATGGCCGCGTTCGGCCTGCAGTTCGCGCACGGCCTCGGCCTGGGCCTGCACGAGCGCCCGATCATCTCCCGCCTCAACTCCCTGGAGCATCCCCTGGAGCTGCGGGCGGGCATGGTGTTCGCGATGGAGACCTACTGCCCGGCCGCCGACGGCATCTCCGCCGCCCGCATCGAGGAAGAGGTCGTCGTCACCGACCACGGCACCGAGATCCTCACCAAGTTCCCCGCCCAGCACCTCTTCATCGCCAACAAGTACTGACCCCGCTGCGGCGGCCGGGGGGCGGCCGCCTGTGTCATCAATAATGGGGCAATGCCCCCTAACGGTAGTCTCTCGAAGGCGGATGTCCGGAAGCTGCTTGGCGAGGCGGAGCGGGAATTCGGCCTCGGGCACCTGGAAGCGGCCGCGGCCTGCACGGGGAACGCGCTCGCCGCAGCGCCGTCGCTGCCCGAGGCTCATAAGCTGATCGCGCGGCTCGCCGCCGATCCGGCCGGCGGGCTCAGGGTGTTTCCCCTTGATGATCCGCTTACTCTTTCCATGGTGCTGGGGCATGCGCACGTCGCCGCGGCTCAGCATGATTTCGACCGGGGCCTGATCTTGCTCGTTAAGGCGCAGGCGTTTATGCCCGAGACACCGTGGGCGGACGTTCCGTGGGTCGCCGACCCGGTCACCGCGGCCGAGGCCCGGCCCGGGGTAATCGCCACGCTTGCCGTTGACATCAACGACATTGTCCGCGAGCTTGACGAGCCCAAGCGCCTTCCCGTGGTGACGCCATACCTGCGGCTCGTGCGCAACGGCATTGAGGCCCACCCCGACGACGCTCGGATACTCGGCGCGGCCGGCTTCCTGTTCCGGCGCTTCGATCTCGCCGAGGCCGCCCGGTACGCCGAACGGTCGGACGAACTCGCCCCGATCGCCGCCAGCGCGGTCGCGCGCTCGCTCATCTACCAGGACCAGGGGCGCATCGATGAGGCCATCACGGCCATCAACCAGGCCGTGGAGCGCGCGCCAGACGATCCCGAACGGTACGCGGATGCCTGCGACCTTCTCATCAAGGCCGGCCGGCCATCAGAAGCCCTTGCCTACGCTCAGCGCGGATTGGACATTGACTCACACCACGCCTGCTGCGAGGTTTCCGCGGCGGCGGCCGAGTTCTGCCAGACCCGGACGGCAGAGCACTTCGACAAGCCAGCCAGGCGGCAGTCCAGAGCATCACCCTCCAGGGCTCGCCCCGGCAGATCAAGCGACAGCTCAAGCGCGAGCTCCGCAGGCAGCGAAAAGGCTAGCGGCCGGGGAGCGACTGGACCGCCTGCGACCGCGTTCGGTGAGAGACTCGCGGGATGGAATTCACCGATGCGGTCCGGCGGCGGCGGATGATCCGCAGTTTCAAGGATGAGGTGCTGCCGCCGGGCACCGCCGACCGGCTGCTGCGGATCGCTAACCGGGCGCCTTCGGCGGGGTTTACCCAGGGGTACGCGTTCCTTGTCCTTGAAGGGGACGAGCAGGAGCCGTTGTGGGAGATCCTGTACACCGCTGCGGCATCGGATCACACGACGGCGGACGACGGTGCCGAGCAGGTGGACACACTGAAGCGGGCGCCGCTGGTCATCGTGCCGCTGGCCTGCAAGGACATGTACCTGGACCGGTACGCCAGTCCGGACAAGGGCCTAGCCCGGGACGAGGATGTGCACCCGGTGCCGTACTGGTACATCGACACCGGCTTCACCGCGCTGCTCACCCTGCTGGCCGTCGTCGATGAGGGGCTGGGCGCGGTCTTCTTCGGCATCGGCTCCCGGGCCGAGATCGACGATTTCCGCAGTCGGTACGGCGTCCCGCCGGAGTGGGAGCCGATCGGCGCCCTCGCCATCGGCTACCCGGACCCGGGCACCGACCCGGTCCCGCCCGCGCGCCCCAGCGAACGCAAGCCCCTCAGCGCCCTCGTCCACCGCGGCCGCTGGTAGAGACGCCGCTGCTTTGCACGAGGCACTTCGCTGATCCGAGTTGCGCGCCGTGTCGAGATGTGCTGTACTAGTTGATGAGCAAGCCATTCATCACCGTGAATGGCCCCGCCAGCCCTGTCCTTCGGGACGGGGCTGTTGCTTTTCTACCACTCTCTTGGGCGCGGGATCTCGCCGCTCTCGTCTCTCAGCTTCGCAGGCAACTGACACTGCCGGAGCGCCCGCTTCTTGATCTGCTTGTAAAAGAGCGTCGGAACCGTCCTCAGTTCCCGGCACGATTGAGTCTGGAACGGGTTGATGAGAGCAACCGGGTGATCGAACTCGGCCACCACAATCCTCATCGGTTCCGCTAGATCGGCGTCGTTGCTGATCACGACGGACAGATCGCAATCGTGCCGGAAGACGTCGAGCATGAGATACGTGGCTATGTTGACATCTGTACCCTTTTCCTCCGTTCTTAGCACCTCGACGATGCGGGGCAACCCTGGCCGAGGGGTCGCCAGCGCCATGCGGACCCGGGATTCCTTGAAATATCCCAAATGGATCGAAATCTTAGGGTTCGTCGCGAGCGCCCGCAGGTAGATGTCCTGGCGGGCCGGGGATTTCGGGTTGTCGGGCCTAGGCTTGATCTTCGCGGTGAAGTACCGAATGCGAGCTATTTCATAGTTTGACACGAGCCGCCGACACAGCGCCTCCAAGTCTAGCCATTTACAGGGCGTTCCCTTGAGGGCGCCGTAATATAGGTTAAACCCGTCAATATAGACATTTGCTTTCATTGGGAGATTATCGCCTTCATGCCGGGAGGGTTGAAGGGAATGCTACCAGGGCAACAAGGAGAATTCTGAGAAAGAGCGTTAATGTGGTTCGGAGGCATAATTGGCAATTACTTGACAATTATGCCTCCGGTCGTAGATCGTTGGGCGGTGCCCGAGCTGAGGCGACTGACCGCTGGCGATGCCCCGGCTGTCCTGGCCTTCGAGCTGGCGAACCGCGCCTACTTCGCGGCCTCGGTCTCCGACCGCAGCGATGAGTTCTTCGACCAGTTCGCCGACCGGCATGGCGCCTTGCTGGCTGAGCAAGAGGCCGGCGCCGGCGCCTTCTACGTGCTTGTCGCTGAGGATGGCTCGGTTCTGGGCCGGTTCAACCTGTACCGCTTCTCCAGCGGTACCGCCGAGCTCGGCTACCGGGTCGCGGAGCACGTCGCCGGACGCGGCGTGGCGACCGCGGCCGTCCTGGAGCTATGCCGGCTGGCAGCGGGGCGGCACGGACTGCGCACGCTGCGCGCGGCCACCTCCCGCGACAATGTCGCCTCTCAGAGGGTGCTGGCCAAGGCCGGGTTCGTCCCGATCGGCCCAGCCGGACCGGCCGATCTCGGCGGTAAGCCGGGCACCTGGTATCAGCGCGACCTGGTGCTCCAGCCGTAGGCCGTGATGGACCGGCTGCGCCCTCGTCCACCGCGTTCGCGGCGGCCGGGGAGCGGTGTGATCTAATGAACCTTGATCGCACCATTCCATTTCGATGGGTGGCCGCCAGCCCTGTCCTGCGGACAGGGCTGTTGCTTTTCTACCACTCTGAGGGCCTCCGGATGGGACGAGTCGCTGGCTGAGCGCTTCCAGGAGCCGTGACAGGGGGCTGGGTGCGGGCTTAAGCTGCTGGGCATGACTCGGCCCGGGACGCTGCTGCTCGTGAACGGGCGTATCTGGGCCGGCGAGGCGGGGTCGTCAGGGGAACGGGCTACCGCGCTCGCCGTCAGCGGCGGGAGGATCCTGGAGCTGGGGGAGACGGCGGAGATCCGTTCGGCGTACAAGGGGTTTGACGAAGTTGATTGTGGCGGGCGGACGGTGGTGCCGGGGCTGATCGACGGGCACAACCACGTGGTCCGCGGCGGGGCGACCTGGGGTCGCGACCTCGATCTGTCGGGGTGCGCGTCCCGGGAGGAGTTCCTCGCCGCGGTGACGGCGGCGACCGGCGCCGCCCGGCCGGGCGAGTGGGTCGCGGCGGTCGGGGGCTGGCACCCGTCGGCGC
>JAFMRC010000144.1 GCA_017354375.1 Nocardiopsaceae bacterium
ACCGAGATGGTCCGCATGGTCACCGAAGCCCTCGGGAACCATGGGGAGCACGGGACGACCGGGCCGGATCCGGCTGGCGGCCGTGACACGGCGGCTCGTGACACGGCACAGGGCGACAACGGCGACCCCGGCGACGCGGGCAACGCGGACTGCCCGCCGGTGCCGCTGCCGCCCGGGGCCTGGCAGGATCTGGCGCAGGCCATGGGCCGGCTCGCGATCCGGTTTGTCTCTGGCCCCGGCGCGATCGCCTCGCTGCTGCGTACCGGCCTGCTGCCGCAGCCGTTCGCCGGGAAGAGCGTCCCCCTCGACGTCGGCTTCAGCAGCCACATTCCCGACGCCATCAGGAGAGCCGTCATCGCCAGGGCCGGGGGCTATTGCGAGTGGCCGGGGGGCTGCGACGTGCCCGCCGCCGCCAGCGACGTCCACCACATACGCCACAAGGCCGATGGCGGCCCGACATCGGTGGCCGGGTGCGGGTGCTTCTGCCAGTTCCACCATGACGTGTGTATTCACAGGTGGGGATGGAAAATCGAACTCCTGGCCGACGGGACGTTCAAGGCTACCAGCCCCGACGGCGCCCAGGTCATCCGGGGCCACCCGGCACGCGGCCACCCGGCACGGGGGAAACGGCCCCCGCCCAGTCGGGCGGCCTGACCGGCGACCGCCCGCTGCGTCCCCGCCCGGACCCAGGCACCCCCCGCACCACAACCAGGGGCACCCGCGGAAGACGCCACGCACTCCAGGCCCCGGCACGCGTCAGGGGCAGGGCCTGGGCGACCGCGCCGCGCTACCTGCTTCCCCCGCTCGCGTCCGAGACCCCCTCCGGCTGCGGCATCCGTGCCCGCACCATCAGGGCCGGCAACAGGTTCAGGTCCAGCAGCCACGCCTTCTCATACGCGTCCTCGATCACGTCGAGGAACTCCCAGATGGTTTTATCCTTCGGGACGAAGGTGCCCAGCAGGTTGACCGTGATGTGGAACGGCGCGGACAGGAACACGTCCGGGTCGTCGAACGCGTCGGCGAATACCTCGGGGTAGGTCTTGAACCCGAGCGCGCACTTGGAGAGGAACAGGTACACGTTCTGCTCCGTGACCCCGTACGGCGCGTCTCTCCCCGTGCCCTCAGTCGCCTTCTCGGCCATCAGGCGCAGCCCTCCATCGGTCGGCCACCTGCGGCTAACCGTGTTGATGGCCGTGTAGGCGCAGACGAAGCCGCACATGTTGACCGCCACATCCGTCTGCTGGTCGGTCAGCCCCTGAAGCAGGGCGCGCAACTCGCCGATCCGGCGCTTGGCGGCGTGGTCGAGCGCGTCCCGGAACGGCTCCTCGAACTCCCTGGGCAGCCTCCACCTAGCGTCCATGCCAGTCCTTCCACTTCTTGTACATGTTCTTCACGAACGACGTCGCCATGCTCGCGCCGATGAAGCCCAGCGCGGAGGCGCCGATCCCCACCTCGGGCGGCAGGTGGGCGAATGCCTCGCCAACCGACTGGTAGAGGGCGACGCCCGCGCCGACGGCCCCGATGTTCTCCGCGGTGAAGACGTGCCGTCCGGCCTTCGTCCGCGCGATGTTCCCTTCTTTACCGGCTTCGCCGCTTGCGAGCTGTTGGATGTCGGCCTTGTCAGCTTCAAGCGCAGAGTCGCCTGCATCATCCCCGGTGCCGAGCGCGTCGTTGCGCTGGTCGGGCTTTGTGGCGTCGGGCTTGTCGGGGCGTTCGGGCGGGTCGGGTCGGTCGCGGTCCTCGTCCTGGGGGCGGTCGGGGGAGGGCTGGCGGTCCCGCTGGTCCGCGTCCGCCTTGTCCGGGTCCTCCGGCTCCCCGGCCTCCCGGGGGGACGCCGCCTTGTCCGGCCCCAGGGCGGCGAGGATCGCGTCCAGCTTCGATCCCTGCTCGTCCAGCTTCGCGTTCGTCTCGCCAAGCTGCTGCCTGATCTCGGCGTTCTCGGCTCTGAGATCGGCGTTCTCGGCCTTGACGTCGCCGACGGCCTCCCGCACCCGCTGCTCCACCATGGCGTTCACCCGCTGCTCCATGGCGGGGGAGAGGCGGTCGTCGTCGGTGCGGGCGTCCGGGGCGGCCTTCGGCGACATCTCCGGCGCCTGGTCCTGTGACTGCGGCTGGGGACTATCGGGGCCGGCCCCGGCCTGGTCTCGTACATCGGGACGCTCGCGGTCAGCCGGCGTGACTCCCTCGGCGCTCCCGTCCCTCCCGGCGGTAGCGCCCTCGTCCTGCCCCCGGTCCGCGCCGGACTGGCTCGAGTCGGCCCGGTCGGCCCCTGACTGATCGGCGTCGTGCCGGAGGAAGGCGTTGGGGGTCTGGTCGGCCTGGCCGACCGCGGCGTAGGCCTCCTGCCGGGTGATCCCCGGCGCGCGGTAGTCGGCCGAGGCGGGCACCGGGGTGACGTCCGGGCCCGGATCATCCTCCGGCGACAAGTCGCCCCGGTCCCCCCGATCCCACCGGTCGGGCCTGTCCGCGCCGCCGGAATAAAGCTCGGAGTTCACCGTTCCCCGCCCCCGGCGAACTCCCAGGCGGGCAGGCCGCTCATTAGCTGCCAGGCCGGAACGGGCATCCCCGGAATTTCCTACTCTCACGATACGGACGGTAACGCGCTCGATACCCAACCATACTCGCACCCGCTGGCGTCCGCTAGCATTCGCCCTGGTGCGCGACAAACGAGTCAGATGCCCGGAAAATCCCGGCCCCCGGGTGAGGCCGACAGGTCGCGGAACCGCAAGAGCGGCAGGCCACCCGGGGCGCGGCAGGCGGCCAGCAGGCGCTGCGCCTCGGCGTCGTCGGGGCGCACCGGCCCTTCGGATTCCTCAATGTACTCGGTGAGGAAGGACTCGATGGCCCGGCCGTCCAGCCGCGGGGTTCCCGGGGGCGCCTCGGTGCCGCCGAAGACCATGAGCAGCAGGTGCGGGACCCGCTCGCCGGCCGGGCCGATAGCGGGCTGGAAATACGGTACGGGCACGGTACGTGCCCTCAGCCGTTCGTAGAAACGCACGCGGGCCTCGGGATCGCCCAAGGTGTCGTCACTGCCGTAATACCGCGGATCCTCGGCCTCCAGGACGAAGAGCGCCGGGCCGGCCGGGCCGCCCCAGACTTCGGCTACCGCCTTCATCAGCAGGCTGCCGGTCCCCATCCCCCTCCCTTCGGCCGGCACCGCCAGGTAAGAAAGGAGCAAGGCGCGACTGCGCGGGAAGATGTCGCCCACGGCGCCGCCGGCGATGGCTCCTCGCGCCGTTCTCGCCAGGAGCCCCCTCGTTTCCCCGCCCTTGAGGCTGGCGGAGAAATCCTCGCTGCTCACAAGCTCCGAATCGCGGAAGTGCGGGAGCAGGATTCGCTCGTAGAACTCGGCTATCGCGGGATCATCGTCGGGGCTGAGTTCCTCTACGGTAAGGCCAGCGGCTGTCACGATTGGTCCTCCGTATCCAGCCGGTTCACCGCGGCCTGGAGCTCGTCGAGTGCGTGGCGTGCGAGGACGGTGAGCGCCTGCTGGCTGGCCGGATCAGCCCACTGGTCGAAGGCGCGGTCGAAGGCGCGGATGCCGAGTTCGGCGGCGAGGCTCGCGGCCAGGTCCGGCACGCCGCGCTTCTCGAGGGCTTCTGTCATGGCTTCGGTGAGGCCGGTCCGCTTGAACGCGGCGCGCTCCCGCAGCTCGCTGTTCCCGGCGATGACCGCGCGCAGCCGGGCGGCGAACTCGCGGCGGTCGTCGGTGAAGGTGGCCGTGAGGGCGTCGAGGGCCGTGGCGACGGCCTGGAGCGGCGTGGCCGGGCCGGGCGCCGAGGCGATCGCGTCGGCCAGGAGCCGGCTGTGCATGTCCTGGCCGGCGAACAGCACCTCCCGCTTGTCGGGGAAGTGCCGGAAGAAGGTCATCTTGGTCAGCCCGCCGGCACGCTCGGCGATCTCGTTGACGGTGGTGGCGTCGTAGCCCCGCTCGGTGAACAGCTCGAGTGCGGCGCGCACCAGCCGCTCCCGCGTGTTCGGTTCCCATCGGGCCATGAGGACAGGATAAGCGATGTGACTTAGTAACGTCGCGTTTGGTAGAGTGACGTTACCAAGTAACATCAGCCCGCCCGTCCGGGCGGGGCACCTCATCCCAGGAGAGCGCGCATGCGAGTCTTCGTCACCGGGGCCAGCGGCCACATCGGCTCGGCTGTCGTCCCCGAACTGATCCAGGCCGGACACGAGGTCACCGGCCTGGCCCGGTCCGACTCCTCGGCCGCCGCCGTCAAGGCAATGGGGGCCGGGGTGCGCCGCGGCGACCTCGGCGACCCGGACGGCCTGCGCGAGGCCGCGGCAGGCGCCGACGCGGTCATCCACCTCGCGTTCGACCACGAAACCATGGCCGCCGGGAACTTCGCCGGCGCGGTGGCCACCGACCTGGCCGTCGTGGGGGCACTCGGCGACGCGCTGGCCGGCACGGGCAAGACCCTCATCGGGATCGGCCTGACGCGCACCGGCGACGCGCAGCGCGACGCGGCGATCGACGCCAACCCCCGCTCCGCCGTATCGCGCGCGATCGCCGATCTCGCCGAGCGGGGCGTGCGCACCATCCTCGTCGCCATCCCGCCGGTCACGCACAGCACGCGGGACCGGCATGGCTTCATCCCGACGCTGATCAAGATCGCCCGGGACACGGGCGTGTCCGGCTACGCCGGCGAGGGCGCCAACCGCTGGCCCGCCGGCCACGCCGGCGACGTCGCCTCGCTCTTCCGGCTGGCGCTGGAGGTGGCCCCGGCCCGATCGCAGCTGCAGGCCGCGGCTGAAGAGGGCATCACGGTGCGCGAGATCGCCGAGACCATCGGCCGTCACCTGGGCATCCCGGCCGTGAGCATCCCGGCCGGGCGGGCCGCCGGGCACTTCACGGCCTTCCCGTTCATAACGCTCGACATCACGATGCCCAACGCGGCCACCCGGGAACTGCTGGGCTGGGAGCCGGTCCACCCCGGCCTGATCGCCGACCTCGAAGACGGCCACTATTTTCACCACCGGCTGGTTCAATAGGGATGATGGAATCCCCGCTTGCCCCCGCACAATCCGCGCAATCCGTCCTGTCCGCCCGGGTCAGGCACGCCGAGCACGTCATGGGCACGGTCGTCTCGTTCGATGTGCCGGCCAGCGCGAAGACCGGTGGCTCGCTGGAGGACGCGATCCGGTGGCTGCACTGGGTGGACCGCGTGTTCTCCCCGTACCGGCCGGACAGCGACGTATCGCTGCTCGCCCGGGCCGAGGTTACCCTCGACGGCTGCGCCCCCGAGGTCGCGGAGGTCCTCGCGGCCTGCGCCTTCGTGCGGGACCTGTCCGGCGGGTACTTCACGTCCGCGCCCGGCGGCGAGTTCGACCCGTCCGGGTACGTGAAGGGCTGGGCGGTGGAGCGGGCCGCCTCGCTGCTGACCTGGGCGGGCTCGTCCGGGCACCTGGTCAACGGCGGCGGCGACGTGCAGTGCGTCGGCGGGCGGTCGGAATCCGAGGGCTGGCGGGTGGGGGTCGCGTCCCCGCTGCCGGGCGCCGGGCTGGCGTTCGTCGCCGCCGGGCGTGACTTCGCGGTGGCCACCTCCGGGACCGCCGAGCGCGGCGCGCACATCCTCGATCCGGTCGCCGGGCGGCCCGCGGCGGGGCTGGCCAGCATCACGGTCGCCGGGCCGAGCCTGGCGTGGGCGGACGCGTACGCCACGGCGGCGTTCGCGATGGGCCCGGAGCTGGCCCGTGAGTGGACCGAATCCCTCGACGACTACGAGGCGTTCGCCATCCTGCCCGATGGGACCACGTGGCAGACCCGCGGCTTCGCCGCCTACCTTCCAGGGGACTGATTACCTCCCGGGAACCTATGTCACTCGCCGGTGCTGCCGTCGATCGCCTCGCGCAGCAGGTCCGCGTGCCCGGCGTGCCGCGCGGTTTCCTCGATCAGGTGCAGCAGCACCCAGCGCAGCGTGAAATGCTCGCCGGCCCGGAACGGGGCGACGGACAGCTGGTCCAGGCCGTCCGCCCCGGCGGCCACGGCGCGGCTGCGCTCGCACGCGTCCCGGTACCGCTGGCGGACCTCGCCGGGGTCCAGGGCCGTGGCGGTACGGAACTCCCAGTCCGGGTCCGCGTCCCAGTCGACGCCCCTCCAGGGCTCGCGCAGCGGCAAGCCGAGGAATCTCTCTTCCATCCAGGATTCCTCGACGAGCGCCAGGTGGTAGAGGATGCCCGCGAGGGTGAGGCTAGAGGTGGGGATCCTCGTCGCGAGCTGCCCGGCGTCCAGGCCCTCGGCCTTGAGCAGGATCGTCTCGCGCTGGTAGTCGAGGTACTGGACGAGCGCCTCGCGCTCGCCGGCCGCTGGGTTGGGGATCTGCCTCATCAGGCATTAGGTTATGCCACTGATCGCAGCAAGGGCGGGAAGAGCACCTGGGAGTTCCCGCGGCGGTAGAGAGGAGCTGGCCGACCGATCTCAGGGGTCCGGAACTGGCCTGTTGGCACGATGAAGCCCGTGGCCCGGGTGACCTTGCGGCGGAAGTTGCTGGGGTCAAGAGGGGCGGCCCACACCGCCTCATAGACATGACGCAGATCGGCAACTGTGAAAGGTTCCGGGCAGAACGCCGCCGCGACAGTCGTGTACTCGAGTTTCGACCGTGCTCTTTCGAGTGCATCGCGAAGTATTGCTTCGTGGTCGAATGCCAGCCTTACGTTTGAGCTGAGCGCGCTGGCGACTGGTATCCAGTCGGCGGCCTGGGCGTCAGTCCCCGCTTGCGGAGCCGGCAGGCCGTGGCCGAGGGCGAGGTATGCGACGGTAATCACCCGACCGCGAGGGTCACGGTCAGGAGCGCCGTATGCCTGGAGCTGCTCTAGGTGCAGCTTCCGACCGTTTACGCCAGTCTCCTCGCTCAGTTCGCGCACTGCGGCGTCGTCGAGGCCCTCGCCGGGCCGGACGAATCCACCCGGCAGGGCGAGCACCCCGCGGAAGGGCTCGTTCCCCCTCCTGACCAGCAGCGTTTGTAGTTCATGCTGGCGAACGGTGAAGATCGCCAGGTCTACGGTCACCGTCAGGGCGCGTGCCCTGAGCATCGCGACGGCCTTGTTGGTCATGGGCCCATACTAAAGGTCGACTTGACTCAAACGATGCCAGACTTTAGGTTATAAGTACCTAAAGTAGATCGCTGAACTAGCGGTTCAGGCCTATGCGAGGCTGACATGGCCACTTCTTCGACCGTTCTCCGAAGTGTCCCGCCCTCCGATGGCAGGTCTCCAGCCGCGACGCCGGACAGCATCGCTGGGAGGCGCTTGCGCGCCGCGACCTACCTTGATCGTGAATTTCGCGACCGTGCGCTTCGTGACGTCTACAACGCTCGGAACAAGCGCGTGGCACCATCTCACGGCTTTGACATTGTTCCGGTGCTTCGGCACGCATGGCGTGCGTGGTGGCTGGAGACGGGCCAGTACCTGCTGACGCTCGCTGTGCTGGCCGCCGGGCTGGCCGCGGTTCCGCTCGATACCGTTATCACGCTCGATGTGCTCGTGATCTGGTACCTGCTCCGGCTCTGGCTGCGCTGGGCACGGCAGTTCGTCGGCTACGGCGAGCCCGTGGACTCGCCCGCGCTCGACCAGCTGAACCTGGTGCGCGACAGGCGGATGCGCCTCAACGGCAAGATGGTGAAGTACTCCCTGTGGTCATCGCTGACCGTGCTGTTTCTGCTCATGCTGGCATCCGCTGTTAGCAGTCGGGCGGAATCGGTCACGTCATGGCTGGCAGGAACCGGATCGGGCGTCGCCGCGATCGCTGTCGCGTTCTCGTGCGTGGTGGCTTGCGGGGCCACTGCCCGCATGCTTTGCCTGGCCCATTCACAATCGGCCGCGCCGCGGTCAAGGCGGCTCAGCCGACGCATGAAGGCTATCGACGAGCAACAGGATCACCCCATCGTCGTCCACACGGGGCACAAGCCGTTTGTCGGCAGCGGGAAGTCCGTGCGGAGCTGGTCGTTCGCTCAGCGGCTGGTGGAGGCGGACCGGACGATCAACGGGAAGGTACGGGAATTTGACAAGCCGCCGTTTCCCGCACGGAAGCTCATCGACAGCCTAAAGAGCAGCATTCTCGACCTCGGCGAGGACGAGAATGCGGAAACAAGGCTTCCCGGGCTCAGCGTCACCGACTGGGTCTTCGTCCACGAAACCCACGCGGAGTCGTCACTGAGCGACGCGCTGGCGAGCGACGCCGGCGACGACGTGAACAGGGCGATCGCGGACGCTATCGCCAAGCCCGGAGACGCCGCGCGCCACTATCTCGCCGCGCGGGTGGAATCCTGGGGCGGTGACATAGTTACCAGCGTGTTCGCGCACGCGTCGCTGCAGGGGCGGACCCTGTACCTCGAATTCGCGACGTACGCGCTCTTCCCGGTGAAGACCGATTACGCGGCTTCCCGGATGGGAGCCCGGGCAATCGCAGCTCACGTCGGCACGGCGCTCATGTGCCTGCCTGAACGGCTGATGGAGAGCTGGCGGCTTGTCCAGGCGCCAGCCTTGCTCATGCCCGCGCCCAGCCGGGCCTATACCGGGACGGACATCAGCCTGCGGGAGATCGTGATGCTGGACAGCGACGTCAAATTCCGGGATGAACCCGAAAGCAGCTATTTCCAGGTTCAGGATATTGCTCAGCACTCAAAGATAATCGAACGTCGGCTGATCGCGACGGTCGAGGACTTTCTCGATGATGCCGGAGTCGATACCTCGGAGTTCGTTCAGCGCACCACGGAAATCCTCAACAGCGGTGTCCTTAATATCGGTTCAGGAAACGTCAGCGTCGCCAACAGTGCCGTTGGCGAGAACTCGTCCGTAGTGATGTAAGAAGGAAAGCGATGCGGGTATCCGGCACGCGTGGTAATTTCGCGCAAGGCAATAGCGGAGTGCAGAACATAGGCTCTGGCTCCGTCAGCATCAGCAACAGCGCCATCGGCGCCGGGGCCACGGCGCATGTCGGCACCCAGCCGCGCACGCGAGCGGATCGTCGGGACTCCGCGGGCGAGCGAGGCGCCGATGTCGGGATCATCACCGTCCTCCCCAAGGAGAAGCGCGCCATGGCCGAGGCCCTAGCCGACGCCGCGGGCGGGGCCGGGAAGCTCCGACCGCGGGTACGCGACGACGGGTTCCGCTACGACGAGGCGGACATCGACATCGGCGACCGGACCCTGAGGGCCGTCCTGACCCAAGCCGATGAACCGGGGCAGCGGCCCACGGCCATCGCGTTCGGGCGGCTGTGCGAGAACTACGCCCCCGCGCTCGTCGCGCTTGTCGGCATCGCGGGCGGGATACATCCGGCGCTCCGGCCCGGCGACGTGGTCGTCGCGCAGGAGGTCATCTACTACGAGCCGCGGAAGGTGACGCCTAAGGCGACGTTCCGGCGTGGCGAGGCGCGGGCCGTCCCGGGTTCCGTGCGGCGTGCCCTCAACGATTTCTTCAGCCAGAACGGCGGACGCGCCAGCGTCGGGCACCCGGACGGGACGACGCGCGAATGCGCCGTGCTGCCCGGCCCGATCGGTTCCGGTGAAGCGGTCGTCGCCGCCGCGGACTCCGAGATTCGCGAATACGTCCGTTCGGTCAACGACAAGGTGCTCGCCCTGGAAACCGAGGCCGGCGGGCTCGCCGAGGCGTTCCACGAGACGGCCGATGGGTCCGCTACTTCCGGGTGGCTGGTCGTCCGCGGGATATCGGACCTCGCCGACGTCGGCAAGGACGACATGTACCACGAGATAGCCTCGCGGCATGCCGCTGCCGTCTTGCTGCGCATGCTTCCTGACCTTTTCCGCAAGGCTGACCCGGCAGGCGCAGCGGGATAACAGCAGCGGGGACTGGCCGGCGTCGTAGACCAGGAGGTCGTCGTCGCGCAGGCGGAGGCCGTCCGAGGGGCGATGCGCTTCGAGCCGGCCGTCGTGCATCAGGTGCCGGACCTCGGCGCCGCGGGCGACGGTGGCGAAGTCCGCGATCATCCGGCGGTGGCAGCGCCACCACACGCTTTCTGAGCACATGACGGCGACCCGGCCCTGGCCCGCCTGGTTCTGGGCAGCATGGTTCTGGGCCGCCTCGGCGAGCACCGCGTCGATCGCCGCGGCGAACTCGGCGGAGCGCATGTGCTCGGCGTAGCCGCGGAACATGTCTTCCCGCCAGGCCACGTCCGGGTTGCCCGGTCCGGGCCTGCGGAACCCGCCGAGGCGCTTGTCCCACCGGTAGCCGATCCCCGCCTCTGGCAGCCACTCCTGCATGGCCGCGCGGGTGAACTGCGGGTTGCGGCGGCTGCCCGGCGCGGTGCGCACGTCCACGACGGAGGAGACGCCGGCGGAGCGGAGAGTCGCCACGGTCCGTTCGGAGGAATCCGTGCCGTGGCCGTAGGTCAGCAGGGTCATCGGGCACCCGCCGCGCCCGCCGCGACCAGGCATGTGGCCAGGCTCTTCGCGGCCTGGTCGTCGAGCGGGGCGTGGCCGACGAGCACCCGGTACCACAGCACGCCGTAGGCCATGTCGGTCAGCATCTCGAGGTCCGCGCCGCCGGGCAGCTCGCCGCGGGCCTGGCCGCGGCTCAGCAGCTCGCGCAGGGTGGCGCGGCGGGCCGCGGTGAAGTCCGCGAGGGTCGCCGCGACGTGCTCGTCGGCCTGGGCGGCGGCCATCATCCGGCGCAGCAGGCTCCGCGTCCGGTCGTCCCGCAGCGAGACGAAGCTGGCGGCCAGGAAGGCGGTCAGGTCCGCGGTCAGCGACCCGGTGTCGCTCACCGGTACGGTCGCCCGCGCGTGACTGGCCAGGGCCTCGGCGGCGACGGCACCCTTGGACGGCCACCAGCGGTAGATCGTCTGGCGCCCCACGCCTGCCGCGCGGGCGATCGCGTCGATCGTGACGTCGGCGTTCCCGGATCGCATGAGGTCGAGCGTCACGTCGAGGACCGCCTGCCGCGCGGCGTCGTTCCGCCGGCGCCCGGTGTGCGGCCGGCGCGGTCGTCCTTCCTCGCTCATGCCGCGGCCTCCTCGCTGGGGCTTCCTCGCTGGGGAACCTGGCCACCGGGACCAGCCTCACGTGAGGGGATCGGCCTGACGATCGGCCTTACGTGAGGGATCGGCCTTACGCGGGGGAGTGCCCGTCGCCGTCGCCGAGGAACGCGGAGGTGGTTTCGGCGAACTCGGCGGGGCGGGTGGCGTGCACGTGATGGCCGGCCTCGATCGTGGTCAGCTGGCAGTCGCCGATGAGCGCGGCCATCTCGGCGAGCTGCCGGTGGTCGACGTGGCTGCCCGGGCCGCCGGCGATCAGCAGCGTGGGCGCCTTGACGCCGCCCAGCGCGTCCCGCCACGATGGCGGCGGGTCGGCGAGCTCGGCGCTGAGCGCGGTCGCGTCCCAGTCCAAGGACGACGGGACGCCGAACCGCGCGGCCGGGAACGGCGGCGCCGGCTCCTCCAGGACGAGCCGGATCACCCGTTCCGGATGGCGCGCCGCGAACAGGTAGGCGGGCACGGCGCCCGCCGAGTGCCCGGCGAGCGCGACGCGGTGCAGGCCGAGGGCGTCGAGGAACGCCTCCAGGTCGGTCGTGAACTGCTCCACCGTGAATGGGCCTGAGCGGTCGCTGGTCCCGTGGCCGCGCAGGTCGGGGGCGTAGACCCGCCACGCCGAGGCCAGGGCCGGGCCGACCCCCTGCCAGCTCGAGGAATCTTCGCCCAGCGCGTGCACCAGCACGAGCGGCAGCGCGGCCGAGCCCCCGGGCGCGGGCCTGCTACCCGGGACCGGGGACGGGCTCCACGCCCGGAACGCGAGCGAGGACGAGCCGACCTGGATGCGCCGGGCGGGGCGGGAGGAGCGGGTTGGCATGTCCGTCACGTAAGAGACATTACGCTCATTCATTCCATTCTTCCACGGTGGTTTACCTATTTCCTCCAGAGTTCACCTTTTTCAATCGTGTTGCCTCATCCCGCCGCGTCGGCCCGTACGTGCTCGAAGATCAGGGACGTCTCGGTGTACGCGACGTCCGCGTTGGAGCTCAGGGTCTCGACGAACACGCGCAGATCCTCGGTGGACGCGGCCGCCACGTGCAGCAGGAAGTCGTCCTTTCCCGCCAGGAAGAACACGTTCAGGACCTCCGGCAGCCGCGCCATGCCCCGGACGAAGGCCCGGAGGTGGCCGCGGGCGTCCGACTGCAGCCGGACGGCGATCATGGCCTGCAGCGGGCGGCCGAGCGCGGACTGGTCCACGTCCGCGTGGTAGCCGCGGATGACGCCGCGCTCCCGCAGCGCGCGCACCCGGCCCAGGCACGTCGACGGGGCGATGCCGGCGCGGGCGGCGAGGGTGTTGTTCGGGATCCGGGCGTCGCGCGCCAGTTCGCGGACGATCGCCCGGTCCGCCTCATCCAGGC
>JAFMRC010000145.1 GCA_017354375.1 Nocardiopsaceae bacterium
CGGACCAGCCGCGCGGTCACGCTGACCGAGGCCGGCCGGGTACTCACCCGCGAGGCGCGCGTCGCGCTGGAGGCGGTATCCGCCGCGGCGCTGCGCACGCAGCGGGCCGGCGCCCGCGACCCGCGCTTGATCCTGGCCTTGAAGCCCGGCGGAGACGCGGGCCTGCTCCCGGCCATCCTCGCCGCGTACGAGCGCGAGCCAGGGGCGTTGCCGGTCGAGGTGGCCTTTGGCGACCCCGCTGCCATGCTGCGTGGCGGGCAGGCGGATGCCGCGCTGCTGTACGTGCCGCCCGACGAGCTGGGCGGGCTGGACGCCGAAGCGCTGCTGACCGAGGCGCCGGTCGCCGTGCTGCCCACGTCCCATCCGCTCGCGCATCGAGCGAGCCTGCGGATGGCCGACCTAGCGGGGGAGAACCTGCACCGGAAACCCGCCGCCCCCAGCGCGATGAAGAGCCTCAGCGAGCTGATGCACCTGATCGCCCTGGGACGCAAGGTCGCCGTGCTGCCCCGGGTACTGACCAGGCCGTTGCGCGACGATCTGATCACCGTTCCGATGGCGGACCTCCCCCCGGTCGCCCTCATGCTCGCCTGGCCCGCCCACAGCACGTCCCTGTCGATCGCCGCCCTCGCCCGCGCCGCCGCGACCGCCACGCGCCCCGCCGCGTCACCCGCAGGTTTTCTCGGTGAATGACCTAAGTTCGGTGATCACTTGCCCGGCACCGGGGGCGTGGTCTGGATCCACGAGCCACTGCAGCATCAGGCCGGTCAGCAGGGCGAGCGGTACCGAGCCACCAAGGCCCTCGCGCGCTTGACGTTGACCCTTGGCGAGGTGCCGGCGTACTTCCGGTGACCGGGTGGCATGCACCGCGGCCTCGAGCTGCGCCATCCACAAGGCGCGGTGGGTGGTGAAGCTGCCGATCAGCGCGTGCCATCGTTCCTCCGGCGTGGCGGCCGCGGTGTGCCGGGTGAGTTCGTCGCCGAGTTCATCGACCGCTTCCACTAGGGCCTGGCTAAGCAGGGCGTCTTTGGAGCCGAAGTGGTAGCCGATGGCGGCGTGGCTGACTCCGGCGGCCATGGCGATGTCCCGGACGGTGGTGTGGGCCCAGCCGCGTTCGATCAGGCAGCGCCTGGCTCCGGCCAGGAGATCCTCTCGGTTTCCCATGCGGTGCAGCATATCCAGCGGTTTGACCATATGGATTACCCGTATGGTTTGACCATATGGACAAACGTTGGTTACGGTCATTGCCCGTGATGACGAAGAAGGTCCTGATCTCGGGTGCGAGCGTGGCCGGACCCGCCCTCGCCTGCTTGCTGCACCGCGACGGCTACGACGTGACCGTGGTCGAGCGCACGGCGGAACCGCGCGACAGCGGGTACGCGGTGGACTTCCGCGGTGCGGCGATGCGCGGCACCGTCTTGGTCGATGAGCGGGGCGCCGAGACCGGGCGGCTCCCGTCCGAGGCGTTCGCCGGCGAGCTGGAGGTGCCCAAACGCGAGCTGACCCGGATCCTGCACCGCATCACCTCCGGCACGGTGGAGTACGTGTTCGGCGACTCGATCCGCGCGATAAGCCAGCACGAGTCCGGGGTCACCGTCCGGTTTGAACGCGGTGCTACCCGGGAGTTCGACCTGGTGTTCGGTGCAGATGGCCTGCACTCCCGAGTCCGGCGGCTGGCCTTCGGGCCGCACGAGGGCGCCCCGCGCCACCTGGGCCTTTCCGGCGTCGGCTTCAGCACCGCCAACTACCTCGGCCTCGACCACGCTGGCCTGCTGCAGCACCTCAGCGACACGGCGATATACCTGTTCAGCGCCGGGGACGCGGACCGGCTTACGGTCAGCCTTTCCTTCGCCACCAGCTCGCCTGCCCTGGACCGGCGTGGCCGGGACGAGCAGGAACAAGCGGTGCGCGCCGCCTTCGCCGGGCACGGCTGGCAAGCTCCCCGGCTGCTGACGGCGATGAGCCAGGCCGACGACTTCTACTTCTCCTCGGCCTGCCAGGTCCGCCTGGACCGCTGGTCACGCGGCCGGATCGCTCTCGTCGGTGACGCGGGGTACTGCGCCGCGCCGACCAGCGGCATGGGCACCTCGCAGGCACTGGCCGGCGCGGCGACGCTCGCCCGCGACCTCGCCCTGGCGGACGGCGATCACACGGCCGCGTTCAGCGCCTATGAGGCGGAACTGCGACCCTACGTCGCGCAGAACCAGGCACGAGGACGGCAAACCGCGGCGACCTTCGGCAGCAGGGACGATCCGGCCGGCTAAGCAGCGTGCCCGGCCCCGCGGAACGTCCGCCCGGAAATAATTGAGATGCGGTGGGCGCCTCCCCTGGCTACCGTCGGCTTCCGTGATCTATCACGATCCGCTTGCCTACCTGCTCGGCCTTGAGGGCATCGCCCTGCTGGACGCCTGGGCCGGGGATCACGACCGCGAATTCACCGAGGCCCGGCTGGCCGAGATCCGGAGCCTGCTGGATGACGAGAAGCTGCGTGGCCGCGGGGTTACCGTCGAGCGCGCCAGCACCGTCACCGCCTACCGGCAGCAATCCGCCGGCTATGACGCGGAGGCGGGCGGCGGGCTGTTCGCGGCCGACGAGCCGGTCGTGGCCGAGTGCCTGAGCGACCGTGCACCTGGGGTGGCGCTGGACGCCGCCTGCGGGACCGGGCGCTTCGCCGAGTTCCTCACCGGACTCGGCCATCGGGTCATCGGGGTCGACAGCTCGCCGGACATGCTCGCTCACGCGCGGCGCCGCGTCCCGGAGGGAGAGTTTCACGTCGCCGGGCTAGACCGGCTGCCGCTGCCGGACGACTCGGCCGACGTCATCGTCTGCGCGCTCGCCCTCGTCCACGTGCCCCGGCTGGCGCCGGTCATGGCCGAGTTCGCTCGCGTGCTGCGTCCCGGCGGGGACCTGGTCATCTCGGACATCCACCACGAACTCATCACCCGCGGTTCGGTGATCAAGGCACGCGGTCCCGCGGGCGAGCCGTGCGTGGCGCCCACCTACCGGCACCGGCTCGGCGACTACCTGCGGGCGGCTCTGAGCCTTGGCTTGCGGGTAAGGCGGTGCGAGGAGCCGGCCGCCACCGGGACGGGCGAACCGCTGCCCGTGCCCGCGACGGAGATCGGCGACTGGCGGTACTGGCCGTGGTCGCTGATGAGCTACCTCCCGTCGGCGGATCGAGCCGCTGGCGGCTGCCCGTCGCTCGTCATCTGGCACTTCCAGTCCCCGAATGTCTCATGACTGACCGCGCCGACGGCGGCACCGGGCGCCTGCGGCGCTCCTCGCCAGCCCCTCGATTGCGCAATCGGGCGCGCAATAGCCCCCTCGATTGCGTAACTGAGGGGGCTGTGGGCCGCGGAACGGCGGAGGCTAAGATGCGCCGCATGGTCCGGTACCCAGACATAGAGCCCTATGAGACCGGTCTCATGGACACGGGCGACGGGAACCTCGTGTACTGGGAGACCTGCGGGAACCCCGATGGCGTGCCAGCGCTGATCGTGCACGGCGGCCCGGGGTCGGGGTGCTCGAAGGGAAACCGGAGGTCGCTTGACCCGGAGAAGTTCCGGATCATCCTCTTCGACCAGCGCAACTGCGGCCGCAGCCTCCCGCACGCCAGCGACCCCGCGGCCGACATGTCCCTGAACACGACCGAGCACCTGCTGGCGGACATGGAACAGCTGCGCGAGCACCTCGGCGTGGAGAAATGGCTGCTGCAAGGCGCGTCGTGGGGGGTGACGCTGTCGCTGGCATACGCGGAGCGGCACCCGGACCGGGTCAGCGGGATGCTCATGCTCAGCGTGACCTCGACCAGGCGACTGGAGCTCGACTGGTTGTACCGGGGCGTCGGCCGGTTCTTCCCCGAGGCCTGGGCCCGGTTCCGCGACTTCCCGGGCCTGGCCGATTCCTACCGGCTGCCGACCGACACCGAGCCGCCGATCTCGGGCCTGCTGATGGCCTACTCGCGGATGATGGAGGATCCCGACATCGGCGTCCGGACGCGGGCCGCGGCCGAGTGGGTGGCCTGGGAGGACGCGGTCATCTCGCAGGAAGTCAACGGGAGCCCCGGCTCGTACAGCGCCCGGGTCGACGACCCGAGGCTGGCGTTCGTCCGCATCTGCGCGCACTATTTCGCGCACGACGCCTTCCTCGACGACGGCGTGCTGATCCGCGAGGCGGGCAAGCTGGAGGGCATCCCCGGCGTCTTGATCCACGGCCGCAACGACCTCGGTGGCGGCGCCTGCACCCCGTGGGAACTCGCCCGCGCCTGGCCCGGCGCGGAGCTCATCATCATCGAGGACTCCGGCCATACCGGCAGCGCCACCATGGTCAACGAGAGGCACGCCGCCGCCGACCGCCTCTACCAGCAGATCACGAGTCCCGCCTAGCCGCGCGGCGGGTAGGAGCGATGCGCCGTCATGGGGGTGGCCGTAGCCAGAGCACGCCGCCGCGCCGGGCGGTCTCGTGGCTGGCCGCGGCGGCCTCAAGCGCGGTGGCCAGCCGGCTGACGTAGGCCTTCGTCCGCGGGAACGCCGCGTCGGAGGTGTAAATCAGCCCGGGGACGGGACCGCCTGCCGCGTCACGAGCCCGCCGCAGGCTCTCGAAGTCCGCCACGTTGTTCGTTACGACGACCCGCTTCTCCGCCATCACGGCGTCGAAGATCTCCATGTCGGATAGCGCCCGCAGCAGGGCGTCAGCCACGACGGCCCGGCAATCCACGCCACGCGAGGCCAGCTCCGCGGCGATCGCCGGGGAGAACATCTCGTCCAGAAGCAGGGCGTCGGGCTTGCCGACGGTCACTGGCCGAGGAGATCCTGCTGCCGTTCCCAGGCGGCTTGCGCCTGGGCGGCCTCGGTCCGCGCCCGCTCCAGGAAGGACTCCACCTCATCGGGGTACTCGCCCCAGTAGGCCAGCGCGGCACGCAGGAACGGCATGGCAACGCCGGACGTCTCCTCGACAACGGCGAGCGCGTCGTCACCAGTCAGCGTGGGCTCGCTCTCGCGAACCGAGCGCACGGCGCCGATGACCTCCCAGACGTCGGGGCCACCGACAAGCCGGGCACGCCGGCCGGCCGGCCCGTCCCTGAACGTGATCAGAGGATGCTCGTGCATCCGCAGCGCCTCGTCCACCAGCCGGTTGCTCGCGCTCGACAGCGACAGGTCCGGATGCGCCGCGACGAACGCGCTCAGCCGACCGAGCACCCGTGGCTCGAACCGGACCGATGACGGACTCGCAATAGCCATACCTACAGTGTAGCCTCATGTAGGCGATGACGTGGCCAATTAGCTCCCGCCTCACGTGCCAGGTGCGCATTCGGGCCGGCTAGAGACTGCCCGAGTGCGCGTTTGGGTCGCGGAGGGAGGGGCCGACGGAGGGAGGGGGCCGGCAGGCGGCTCATAGCGGGCCAGGGTTTCGCGGGCGGCGGCGATGATCTCCTCGCGGACCGCCGCGGGGGACAGGATCTCGACCTGGCCGCCGAAGCCGGCCAGGCGGTGGGCCGCCGCCTTCTCGTGCTCGAACGTAAGCGTGACCTCCCGGAAGCCCTCGTCATCCGGCACTCCTGCCGACGCGACGGCGCCGGAAGACGCGTCGCCGAAGATCTCGCCGAACGCCGCCAGGGCCGCGGGCGACGCCCGCATCCGCACCTCTACCTGGGGGAGGCTGGACTCGAACTCCGCGGACCAGCGGGCCCAGAACGCGGCCAGTTCGAAACCCCGCGGCGGGGTGTACGGAGCATCGAGAACGCGAGCCGCGGTGATCCGGCCGACGCGGAACACGACCGGATCTCCCCTAGCCCCCGGCAGGGCCGCGCAGGGCTGGGCCGCGGCGCGGGACGCCACCAGGTACCACACGCCTGCCTTGTTCACCAGGCCCAGGGGGCCGACGACGCGCGTGGCCGCCAGGCCGTCACCGCTTTTGGACGCACCGCTCCTGGAGGCGCCACCGTGATACAACGGGGCACGGCGGTAGCCGAACTCCAGGCGGCGGCGGCGCTTCAGCGCCTCGGCCAGGGTTCGCAGGTGCGGCACCGGCTCACGGGCACCGAACCAGCGGGGCATGTCGAGATGGATCAGGCCGGTGCCACCGGAACCGGTTTCCCCACGGCCGCCGACCCGGCTGGTCGCGGCCCTGACCTTGGCGTGGGCCGCGGCGAGAGCATCGGCGAGGCCCACTTCGGCGATAACGTCCGGGACGCCCAGGAGAAGCAGCGCGTCAGCCTCGCTGGCACTCAGGCCGCGAAGGGGGAAACGGTAGCCATCAAGGAGCCGGCATCCCCCGTTCGGCCCGGAACCCGTGATCACTGGTACCCCAGCGGAGCTCAGCGCGGCCAGATCGCGGTACACGGTGCGGACCGACACGCCGAGTTCCCGCGCCAGGGCGTGCGCCGACATCCGGCCCCGCGCCTGGAGCAGCAGGACAAGGGACAGCAGGCGGTCCGCGCGCACGGTCGCAGACTATTGCTGACAGAGGATGTCAGCAATAGCGGCGTAGCGTCCCAGTCGTCCATCGATAGGAGGTAGTTCATGATCGAGGGAACGCTGATTGGGGAGAGCATGCGCGCCGGGACGGAACTCGACGCGGTACCCCTGGTCACCCGCGCAATCAAGCGCGTGGCGCGGGGCGACACATCTGCCGGGCAGCCGGGCCTGTGGACCGTCATCGAGTTCGAGGCCGACGAACGCGACGCCGACACGCTCGCGGGCGGACTCGCGAAGGCGCTGGAGCGGGATGGCGGATGGTATGCCGATTTCCGCACGCCGGAGGAAACGTTCGTGGTGTTCGCGGACCGGATCTTCCGCTATCCGCGGGGGGACAGTTCCGGACGGGCCGAGGCCGCGGATCACGGGCGATCGGTAGGCGTTCCCGAGTCTCAGCTGGACTGGCCAGCGTGATCACCTGGACCGAGTTCGAGAAGCGGGAACCAGGCCTGGCCGCGGCCGGGCGCGAGCTGTTCTACACCCACGGGCTGGGCCTGGGGTTCCTCGCCACGGTGCGGCGCGACGGCGGGCCGCGGGTGCACCCGGTCTGCCCGGTCATCGGCGGCCACGGCCTGCACCTGGTCATCCTGCCCGGCCCGAAGCTCGCGGACCTGCGGCGCGACGGACGGTACTCGCTGCACAGCGAGACGCTGCCGCCGCCGCGCGAAGACGACGGGTTCGCGGTCACCGGCCGGGTCCGGGAGGTATCCGACCCGGTGGTCCGGGCCGCCATCCGCGACCAGGTCGAGGCCGAGCGCGGCGGCCGGGCCTGGGAGGGGTTCGACGAGCACGTGCTGTTCGAGCTGGGCGTCGACCGGTGCCTGCTGATGCTCACCCAGCCCGGCGAGGTCTTCCCGAAAGGCGCGACGATCTGGAAGGCGTCCGCATCGTAACAATCGCCATTGGCGGCGGCCAGACAAGCGGTGCTTTACGGTCTATCATCTCATTCCGTAAATATCTGGTTGCTACCAGCATGCCGATGGAGACTGATGCGGGACGGGCTGCAAGAGGGGCAGGTTATCGCTGGCCGTTACCGGCTGCAGCGAATTACCGGCCGGGGCGGCATGAGCCTGGTGTGGCGCGCGGTAGACGAGAATTCCGGTAATTTCGTCGCGGTCAAGGAGCAGCACCTCGATAAGAAGGCACAGCGCGCCGCGGCGGTACTCGCCACCATTGATCACCCCTATGTCGCCCGGGTGCTCGCCTGGGATCCGGAATGGCTGGTGATGGAGTACATCGACGGGGGCACCCTGGCCGACAGGCTGGAGGACGGGCACCGGATTTCGCAGGCCGAGGCCGCGCGGGTGGGCGCCCAGATCGCCTCGGCGCTGGAGACGGTACACGTCAAGGGCCTGGTCCACTGCGACGTCAAGCCAGGGAACATCATGTTCGCCGACGACCGGACCGCGAAGCTCACCGATTTCGGGATCTCGCACGTCGCGTGGGGCGACCCGACAGGCGCCGGACTGGTCGGCGGGACGCCGGCCTACGTCGCTCCGGAGGTAGCCGACGGGGGGCCGCGGACACCGGCGTCTGACGTGTTCTCGCTCGGCGCGACGATCTTCGCGGCGGTCGAGGGCGCTCCGGTCTACGGCTACGGCACGACGAGCAATACGTACAAGATGCTCGCGCTCGCCAGGGATCGCGAGATATCGAAGCCGCGACGCGCGGGCGCGCTCACGTCGGCGCTGGACGAGATGCTGCGGGCCGATCCGGCCCAGCGGCCGACCGCCGCCCGCGCGTACGAGATGCTCGCGCGGGCCTGCCCCGAGGTAGTGGTCGAGCCACCCGGGCCGCGCGCGCCCGTCAGGATCGGCCGGCTGACGATGCCCCGGTGGCCGTCCGGCCGGGCCGCGCGGGCGGCGATCGCGGGGGTCGCGGTCGCGGTGCTGGTGCTGCTCGGCCTCGCGCTAGTCCCGGATGGGGCGGCATCCGCGCATCACCCGCCGCTGACCATCGGCGACCCGAGGACGGCCGATCCGTGCTCGCTCACCAGGGCCACCGCGTTCACCCGGTACGGCGACGCCACACTGAGCACCGACTACGGCAATTTCAACCGGTGCGACGTCCTCGTGCAGTCCGGTGGCGGCAGCGACGTCGACGTGGAAGTGCAACTGGAGGTTCCCGGATGGTTCGACGACCCGTCGCTGAACCAGCGTCCCAAGCCCGGGCACATCAGGACCGTCACCAAGCCAGACGATGGCTCGGCGTGTGACCGGGCGCTGGTCCTCCCCGATGGGGGCCTTATCCTCATCGCCGCCAAGCAGGACGGGACCTCCGGGAAGGCCCCCCTGTGCGAGATGGCCGACACTCAGGACAAGGTCTCGATCGCGGCGCTGCGCCGGACGGGCGTAAGGCACTGGGCCCCGCCGGGCCATGCCTCGCTCGCCAGCCGGGATGCCTGCTCGCTTCCCGACGCCAAGACGCTCGACTCCGTCCATGGCATCGCTGGCGGTACCAGGACGCAGGGGTTCGCCGACTGGGAGTGCCAGTGGGACAGCAACTCCGCCGGCTCGTACGTCATGCTGCTCTTCGACCGCGGCGTGCCGCTGGATTCGTCCTACGGCAAGCCGATCCGGCCTCGCGGGCACCCGCTACCGCACGGGCCGATCTACATCCAGAAAGACGGGGATGGCGAGAACACCTGCGTCGCCGAGTTCGCATACCGGCAGTATGAGGATCCAACCGGGCAGGTGACGCAAGACATGGTACGGCTAACCGTTGGCGACGTCGGCTCGGTGAGCCGGTCCTGCGACGACGTGACCAGGGTCGCCGAAGACGTCGCGGCGCATCTCGCGCACTAGCCCGTGCCGGGAGGGCTCCCGGGAAGCGGGCGCTATGTTCGTGGGGTAAGAGCATCGCAATGATGCCGGGATCCGGGACCAGCGATGTCCAGGAAGACGGCAACGGAGGACGTGATGACAGATCCGCAAAGCCTGGCCTTTGGCGGACCTCCGTCGGAGCCGCGGACGATCCACGCGCTCGCGCTTTCCAGCGGGGCCTCGTTTCCCCCCAAGGAGGGCCGGACCATGCTGTTCGGCCGCAACAAGCCGGAGGTGCACGTATGCGTCGGCGAGGGCGATCCGGACGTCAGCCGACTGCACGGAAAGGCCGTCTATCACGATGCCCGGTGGTGGGTCACCAACACCGGGCAGCGGCCGATCCGCCTTGGCGCGATGCGGTACCTCTTCCCGGACGAGGAGGAATTCCCGCTTCCCGACGGCTACACGCCCTTGTTCGTCGTGGGCTCGGCCACGAATAGGCACCAGGCCGAAAGGCGCGAGCACCTGCTGGAGATGTACGTGGCTGGCCCGGACGGACGGCAGCCGCCCGCCAGGCACGCCGAGGCCACCCGCCCACCGCGCACCTGGCTGCTTAAGCCCGATGAGCGACTGGCCCTGATCGTCCTTGGCCAGGAGTACCTCTATTACCAATTCCATCCGCAGCCGCTGTCGTACCAGCGGGCGGCGGATCAGCTCGCCGAGTTGCAGCCCGAATTCGAGTGGACGCACAAGAAGGTCGAACACCGGGTGGAGGACGTGCGCAAGCGACTGTCCGGCTCCGGCGTGCGCGGCCTCACGAGTGACGACGTCTCCGGAGTGCAGCGCGTCCCAGGGGAAAAGGTCACCATGCCGATAGGCAACGTGCTCAACGAGAACCTGATAAGGGAACTGATGCTATCGACCACGCTGGTCCCCCGGGACCTGGCCCGGATCGAGGAGTTACCTGGTGATCTCGGCCGAGAACTTCATCGACTCCGGCACGTTATCCGCCGCCAGCGCGGCCTGGAACTTCCGCCAGGCCGCCCCCGCGTTCAGGCAACTTCCCTGGTCGAGCGGCCCCACGAACCGGACCTTTCCCTTATGCCTGTGGTAGTTGCCGTAGGCGGATACGTTCGCCCACTGGTGGGCATCGTTCGCATAGCCGTGGCAGCCGTCGAAATATATTTCCGGGGTTCCCTCGTTCGGGCCCCAGCCCCAGACCGCGTCGTACTCGTCGGCGAGGGTCCAGCCATCCCCGCATTTCCTGTTCGCGGACTCGCCGAGCGCCTGCGGGCACCCGTCGGCGGACCCGTAGTCATCGATGATCGACGAGGACTTGCTGACGTACCCGGGACCCGACTTGTCGCCCCATTCCCAGCCCCGGAAATGCGGGAATGGCCCGAATCCGGGCTCCGCGTCGATGGCCCCCTGCACTGCGACCCGGGAGTAGCCGTCGCGGCTCGCTCTCCTGGCGACCGAGCGCACCACGGACCCCCATGCGGCGCCGATCGCCCCGTCGGTGACCTTGCCGTCATTACTCGTCCCGACCGCCAGGATCAGCTGATGACGCGGACCACAGGACTGGTAACCGCGGGCGAGGTTAACGGCATACCTCTCGTCGGCGGCATTCGTCCAGTAAGTCCTCGAAGCAGGCAGATAGGTGCCTTTCCCGTTGGACCGCTGGGCCCCGAAGTCCAGTATGACGAAACTATCGTGATTCCGAGAATTGTCGTATTTCGCCTGGCGGCAACCCCGGTGCCGGGCGCCTCGGGCCGTGTCCCCCGAGCGTACGTAATAGCTTCGATCCGTCGGCGGTTTAGGTGTTGCGAGTGCGTATGCCGATCCCGCGGTAGCATCGATCACGAGCACCGCGAATACGACCGCACAAATACCTATCCCCGCCCGCGTCTTACCCATTTTCTCTCCTTCGCCCCCGACGAGAGTATGGAAAGACGCTAACAAGCAACCACGCACAAAGGCAATAGGTACCTCGTAAGTATTCCTACGAGAGCCTTTTATCCAGTTACATATGCATAAGTTGGATCCCCTGGGGTGCGGTGTGTGCGAAGGATGCGGATGAGGACCCGGAGGACGTGGAGTGGGGCTCGGTATCGGCCCCGTCGGCAGGCTGGTCGGCGAGGTGGTCTTCGACGGGGACGGCTTCGGCGCGCTCCCGCCCGAGCTCCCGCCCGAACCTCCGCCCGAGCTCCCGCCCGAACCTCCGCCCGAGCTCCCGCCCGAACCTCCGCCCGAGCTCCCGCCCGAGGAACCGCCTGAACCTCCACTCGAGGACCCGCCCGAGGAACCGCCCGAACCCCCGCCCGAGCTCCCGCCCGAGGACCCGGACCCTGACCGGCCGGATACCGACCCCGCCTGCCGCCGGGACCCGGAACCCGAACCCCGTGCGGCCGAGGACGACCTGGCTCCGGCCGGCCCGCCCCCAGGGGGGCGTCCCGAACCCGGCTGGCCGGGCCGCGTGGGGCCTCCCGGCACGCCGGAGCCGGCGTTCGGGGACACCGCGCCCGACGGCGCGCTGCCGCGCGCCAGGGTAATCCGGCCGTTCGGCGAGGAGGCCACCATGTTCCCGACGATGACCGCCGCGGCGGCGACCACCACCCCGCCACACGCCAAGGCGAGCGCGGAACGCTTGCGCCGCGCGGCGCGGCGACCGGAACGCTTCCGGGCCAGGCGGTCGCCGAACTGCATCGGACCGGTGAGCACCCGGAGCGGACTCGTCGCCCCGCCGCCGAGTCCCGGTCCGGGTCCGTACGCCACGTCCTCGTACGCCACGTCATCGTCATACGCCGTGTCGTCATGCTCCGCATCCCCGTACGCCGGGCCGTCCTCGTACTCCGCGCCTTCGTACGCCGCCCCTCCGGGGATGTCGTCCCGGGGAGTGAACACCGGCTCGGGCACGAACTCGCTCTCCCCGCCGAACTCGCCCTCCCCGCCGAGCACCCCACGGTCGTCGTAGCTGCCGACAGTACCGGGAGCGCCAGGGACGCCAGGGACGTCGGGCTGCCGCGGCACGCTGGCCTGGGCAGCGGCCTCCGGCAGGTCGGCCCGGGCGGAGAACCCCGGCACGACCGGGAGCGGCCCCGCTACCGGCGGAGGC
>JAFMRC010000566.1 GCA_017354375.1 Nocardiopsaceae bacterium
GTCGAGGAGCCCGGCTATCCGGCGGCGCGCGAGGTGCTGACCCGCGCCGGCGCGAGGATCGTGCCTTGCCGGGTTGACGCGCACGGCGTGGTGCCCGGCGAGCTGCCCGGCGATCTGCGGCTGCTGTACACGACGCCGGCGCACCAGTACCCGCTGGGCGGGCGCCTCCCGGTGGGCCGCAGGCAGGCGCTGACCAGGTGGGCGCGCGCCACCGGTGCGATCGTCGTCGAGGACGACTACGACAGCGAGTTCCGCTACGACGTGGGGCCGCTGCCCGCCCTCTACAGCATGGATCCGGAATCGATCGTGTACCTGGGCACCGCGTCTAAGGTGCTGGCGCCGGCGTTCGGCGCGGGCTGGCTGATCGCGTCCCCGGCTCTGGTCGAGCGCATCGCCCGGCTGCGCCCCGCCCTCGGCGAGCGGGTGCCCGAGCCCGTCCAGCATGCCCTGTTCGCCTTGCTCACCTCGGGTGACCTGGAACGCCACGTGCGCCGGATGCGGCTGGAGTACGCCCGCCGCCGGGCCGCCCTGACCGGCGGGCTGGCCGCCGCGGCGCCGGGCGCCTATCAGTTGCGCGGCGACACCGCGGGCATGCACGTGGTGCTCGAACTCGCCGCGGGCATCCCGGCCGGGCCGGTGGCCGCCGCGGCGGCCGCCCGCGGCGTCGCGGTGGAGACGCTGGACCGTTACTTCGGCGGCCCGCCAACGGTCAGCGGCCTGATCCTCGGCTATGGCGCGACGCCGCTGACCCAGGTCAAGCGCGCGGCAGGCGTGCTCGGTCCGCTGCTCGGCGAGCTCACCAGCCCCGGTTAGGCGCAATGCCAGGTAGTTAAGGTGCTCTGGTGCTTGTCACGGATCTCGGGCGGCGTGTCACGCGCTCGTGGTCAGCGGGAATGGGGTGGCTGGTTACCTGGATGATCTTCTTGCTGGTGGTGGGCTTGCCGGGCGGGTGCTTGTTCCAGCGGCTGAGCGGGGACTTGACGCGGCGGGCGCAGACGCGGGGCCGGCGGGGCGGGCTGAGGCGGGCCAGGACGGCGCGGCCGATGTCGCCGGTCAGGTCGCCGTCGGGGCCGGTGATGTTGCGGGCGGTGATGACCAGGTCCTGGGCGGCGTCGACGGCGGCCTGGTAGCTGGCCCGGTCGGGGTCGGTGCCGGGCACGGCCTGGATGGCGTCGGTGATGGCGGTCCGGATGGCCTGGTAGAGCGCCAGGAGCGCCCAGGCCTCTTGTTGCAGGCCGGCGGGGTCGCCGGAGCGCAGGACGCGGCCCTGCAGGAGGGTGTGGCGCAGCGCGAGGTAGGTGACCTCGTGCTGCCAGCGCTCGTGGTAGAGGGCCATCAGCGTCCCGGCGGGGAAGGCGCGGTGGTCGGTCAGGGTGGTGGCCAGGCGGTACCAGCCGCCGTAGCTGGTCCCGTCGTGGCAGGTGACGGTGACCTCGGCGGCGATGATCCGCACCTTCACCCCGCCGATAACGGAGGTGAAGGACCCGTCGGGCAGGAAGCGCAGGACCGGGGGCCTGCGGCTGGCGTTCAGCCGGACCAGGAACTGGGCGCCGGTGCCGGCGACTTCGGCCAGGAAGTCCCCGGCGTCGAAGCCGCGGTCCATCAGGACCAGCATCGTGGCGTCCAGCAGGTGCAGCAGCTGCCGGGCCCAGTCCGCCTCACCGGTGGCCGTGCTGCCCAGCACGGCCCCG
>JAFMRC010000031.1 GCA_017354375.1 Nocardiopsaceae bacterium
GCGCGAACCGCGCCGTGCTAGCCGGAACCTCTGCCGCCGCGCCCGACGCCGACGTTGCCGGCGCCGCGGCCCGCGTCCCCGGCAACGGCATCCCCTCCAACGGGAACATCGGCAGCCTGGACGCCGACCGCGACGCCGCCGTCGCCGTCCTGTCCGACCTCCGCCGCCGCGCCCGCTCCCGCCGCGCCTCCCGCACCGCCTGAAGGCACCAGGCGGTGCCATGCGCATCGACCCGCCCCCGCCACGGCGATGACGACCCCCGCGAGGGCGACGACCCCCGCGAAGATGACAGCCAGCCCGACGCCCCTTCAGGAGCATCAGCGCGAGGTCACCGCGCGCATCCCGGTGCCACGTGGCGCGGCGGACATCCCGAATTGCCCGTAGGAGCGTGAGATGCCGAACAAGACCACCTATTACGCGATCGTTGACGATTACAGCACGCGTGAGGCGCCGGCCGGCGTGCTGCGGCGCGTTCAGGACGACCAAGGGCAGAACGACGAGCAATTCGGGCACGACCCGAAATGGACCCACAGCCCGCTCCTCTACGCATGGGAGCGCGGCGATGGCGACAACCAGCTCCATGAGATCAGCGAGAACGAGGCGAACCAGATCATCGCCCAGATCAGGAAGACCGTCACCGGCGAACCCTAGCCGCCGTCCGGTCAGGCGCAAGATAGACGTACTCAATTACAACGTAATGGAGTACGTAATGACAGAACCTGGCACCTGGCTGTTTCCCGGGCAGATCCTGCAGCAACTTCAAGATGGACGACGCCGCGATGGAGCGGGACGACCACGTTTCCGCGGAAACGCGTGACGCAATTGCGTTCCCGCCGCGGCGGAGCCGCTGGTCAACAACGGGACGACCGATAACACCCTGTACCTCGTCGAGGAGGCTACTCCATGCCTACAGACTGGTGATGGTGTATTCTTTACGTTGTAGACCACCCGGCTCCTTGTGGGCCGGGTCTTTCTTTTTAGGTCAACTCGTCGACTGTGGGAACGCCCGGCGGCATCCTCGCGGGCGCGCGTCAGCGTCGGAGTGAACCTTCCGTTCCGCCTCGGCGACTTCGATGACCTTCCGGGGCTCCATCGTGTCGGCGCTGCCCGCGGCATTGGGGATGCTGGCGGCGAACCGCCATAAGTGAGCCCGCCGACCAGCAACGGGACAACGTGCAGGTAGGTCTCGTATACCGGACCCAAGCAGTCGCCGTAATGGAGCCCGCTGAGAGCAGCGGGACGACGCTGATCGCCTCGGCGTGGAACGGCTGCAGCGTCTGGCCGCAATGGAGCCCGCTCAACAGCAGCGGGACGACGCTCGTCCCCGGCGAGCCCGGCAAGGCGGTCATCACGCCGCCGCAATGGAGCCCGCTGACCAGCAGCGGGACGACGACGCCACGGCTCGCCGTCGGCCCGCTTCGGCAACGCGCCGCAATGGAGCCCGCTGACCAGCAGCGGGACGACGACGACCTCGATCACGTCCGGGAGCCGGGACTGGGTGCCGCAATGGAGCCCGCTGACCAGCAGCGGGACGACCAGCAGCGTGCTCACGCCCATCGCGGGGCCTGCCCGCCGCAATGGAGCCCGCTGACCAGCAGCGGGACGACCAGCAGCGTGCTCACGCCCATCGCGGGGCCTGCCCGCCGCAATGGAGCCCGCTGACCAGCAGCGGGACGACCAGGGGAAGGAACAGGCCCTGCTCGATCTGCTCGATGGCCGCAATGGAGCCCGCTGACCAGCAGCGGGACGACGCCGCCAGGTTCACCCGTCGATGCCGCTGGCGATCCTGCCGCAATGGAGCCCGCTGACCAGCAGCGGGACGACCGCATTTCCGTACCTTGGATCTCCGACGCTCTGTGCGCCGCAATGGAGCCCGCTGACCAGCAGCGGGACGACGGAAGCGGCATGAAAAGAATCAAGTACGACAGGCGACGCCGCAATGGAGCCCGCTGACCAGCAGCGGGACGACGGAGTATGTGTAGATTCCGAACGAATCGCGAAACATTGCCGCAATGGAGCCCGCTGACCAGCAGCGGGACGACTTCCGACCTTGGCGAGGCCAGGAGGCGCCGCCTCGTGCCGCAATGGAGCCCGCTGACCAGCAGCGGGACGACCCGCCGAACCTGGGCGCGGCCCACGCGATCCCGGCGTGCCGCAATGGAGCCCGCTGACCAGCAGCGGGACGACCTCGGGGCACGCGCCCGCCGAATTCACGGAGCGGATCCGGCCGCAATGGAGCCCGCTGACCAGCAGCGGGACGACTCCGGCACGGCGTGGACCGCGGTCACGTTCAACGCGGGCCGCAATGGAGCCCGCTGACCAGCAGCGGGACGACTCTCGCGCAAGGAAACCCCCTACAAGACGAGCATTATCGCCGCAATGGAGCCCGCTGACCAGCAGCGGGACGACGAGCCGATAGGACGGAGAGCCGAGTCCGGACATGGACGCCGCAATGGAGCCCGCTGACCAGCAGCGGGACGACCGCCATGCGCCCGGACTGGGACCCGGAGCAGACCTGGCCGCAATGGAGCCCGCTGACCAGCAGCGGGACGACTGGCGCGGACCGTTTGGGGCCTCTGGGTCGCCGGGTCGCCGCAATGGAGCCCGCTGACCAGCAGCGGGACGACGGCCGGCACCGAGGCCGGGATCGGCGTGGAAGGTCTGCCGCAATGGAGCCCGCTGACCAGCAGCGGGACGACTTCCGCAGATCTCGCAGCGTCCGTCGGCCCTGGCGCGCCGCAATGGAGCCCGCTGACCAGCAGCGGGACGACTGCTGCAGGCCGCGGCGATGATCCACCTGTGGCGGCAGCCGCAATGGAGCCCGCTGACCAGCAGCGGGACGACGGGACGTGTGCGGGTACCTGGGCGCGGCCCAGGAGGCCGCAATGGAGCCCGCTGACCAGCAGCGGGACGACACGCGGGCATGGCTGCGGGTAATCGCCAGCCCGTCAGTGCCGCAATGGAGCCCGCTGACCAGCAGCGGGACGACATCACGCCCGCGATCGAAAACAGCAGGTCCGCCTGCTCGCCGCAATGGAGCCCGCTGACCAGCAGCGGGACGACGTGAAGTGGCTTCTCGGAAGCGTGGCCGCCGTCGCCCTGCCGCAATGGAGCCCGCTGACCAGCAGCGGGACGACCGGAACGCGCCGGTAGCCCGCCCGGTCTTGTCCATCGGGCCGCAATGGAGCCCGCTGACCAGCAGCGGGACGACGCTCAGGCAACCAAGCAAGCCGCGTCCACGGGCGCGCAGCCGCAATGGAGCCCGCTGACCAGCAGCGGGACGACGGCTCGCCATTTTTGGGGCGGCTGACCTGCGAGGATGCAGGCATTTGCGAGTAACCCTGGATGACGCTCGTTGCGCATGTCCGCTTTGTACTTTTCAAGAAGCGAAAACAGCCTCTGACCTGCATGCGAGTAACCCCCAGGATCTGACCCACCACCTCGTTACTCGCAAGTAACAGCCGATGGGACCATAACTGCAGGACGCTCACATGATCACCACATCAGATGATGACAGTCTCTCATGGTGACCGAGGAACTGGAAGCGCAACGAGTCCCCAGCCGGGCTGAGGTTCACGATCATCACGCTGTCTTCAGAATTCTTCATCAGCGTGGACGACTACACCTGGTCGCTCCGGCATGGCCATCCGGACAGGCGTAAAATAGACGTACTTAGTTACAACGTAATGGAGTACGTAATGCCACAGCCTCGAGTCCAGCTGCCTGACCGGCCGCCTGGCCTGTTCGACCGGGCGGCCGAGTGGGAAGACCTGACCGCGTTCACCGCACCAGGCGGGCCGGACAGCCTCCGGCTCGGGGTGGTCTACGGGCGCCGACGGCAGGGCAAGTCCGAGATCCTGCAGCAGTTGTGCGACGCCACCGGCGGAATGTACACGCTCGCCCTCGAACAGCACTCCAAGCCGCTGGCGCTCCAGCGGTTCGCGGACGCGCTGGCCGAGTGGACGGACCTCCCGGCCGGATTTCAGTTTCCCGACTGGGAGAACGCACTGGAGACCGCGGTCAGGCTGGCGGGGGACCGAGCCACCGCGCAGGGGCGGCCGCAGCTCATCGTGCTGGACGAGCTGCCGTTCCTCACTGACCACTCCCCCGAGCTTCCCGGCGTCCTGCAATGGCTGTACGACTCCTACGGCCCGACGCGGGGCGGCGGGCACCCGCCGGTACGGCTGGTCCTCTGCGGATCGGCCCTGTCGGTGATGTCTGACCTCATCGCGGAGAAGAAGGCGCTGTACGGGCGCGTCATGCTCAACATCTGCCTTGGCGCATTCGACCACGTCGATGCCGCCGAGTTCTGGGGCATCGAGGATCCGGAAACCGCTCTGCGCCTGCACTCCGTCGTCGGCGGCATTCCCGGCTACAAGGAGCTCACCGCCGGAAGCCCGGTCCCGCAAAGTCCGCAGGACCTGGACAGGTGGCTCACGGAAACGATTTTCAACCCTTCTCACGCGTTGTTCGACGAAGTCGAGCTTCTCTTCAGCCAGGAACCCGGGATCAAGGACCGCTCGCTGTACTACGGCATCCTCGCCGCGATCGCCAGCGGGGACAACGCGCCGGTCAAGATCGCCTCGAGGCTGAAGCGAGACGCGCGGACGATGAGCTACCCGCTCAGCGTGCTGCGCCGGGCCGGATTCGTCGGCTACGACGAGGACATGCTCTTCAACAGGAAGCCAGTGGTGTCGATCGCGGATCCAGTCATCCGCTTCCACCACACGATCACCCTGCCCCGGCTGCAACTCTTCCAGCGGCGCGGACGCGCCGCCGCCGGCTGGGCCCAAGCGAAGCAGACATACTCCTCGGCGATCCTCGGCCCGCACTTCGAATCCATCGCCCGGGACTGGACCATCACCTCGCTCACCGCCCACGCCGGAATCCCCGTAGGCTGGACCGGTACCACCGCAGTCGCGTGCCGGGAGCACGGCAAGAGCCACCAGGTAGACGTCATCTCGCTGCGCCCCGGCGACATGCCGCGCACCAGCGGCGCTCAGGTCGCCGTCCTCGGCGAGGCCAAGGCCACGAACAAGCCCCGTAACGCAGCCGACCTCCGTCGGCTCACGCATATTCGCGACCTGCTCGGCTCCCGGGCTGAGGACGCCGCGCTCGTTCTCTTCAGCCGCACCGGATTCGCTGACGAACTCCGCGAGGCGCAGGCTAGCGGAGGAGTCACCCTGGTGGACCTAGCCGACATGTACCAGCGGACCGATTGATCGCGTCACTCTGGTCGCACACCCATCGCATCCGCAGTGATGGACGTGATGGCGCCGCAATGGAGCCCGCTGAACAGCAACGGGACGACCTGTCCGCGCCGGGTGCGGTCATCGCGACGTCGAATCCGCAATGGAGCCCGCTAATCAACAGCGGGACGACCACGCTTCCGCGGAAACGCGTGACGCAATTGCGTTCCCGCCCCGACAGAGCCTGCCGACCACCAGCGGGACGACCCCGGCCCGCGATGAACCTCACGCCCGAGTGAGAGTGCCGCCGCAATGGAGCCCGCTGACCAGCAGCGGGACGACACGGATCCGGCCCCCCGCCGGGCGGCTCAGCCGCCGGCCGCAATGGAGCCCGCTGACCAGCAGCGGGACGACCCAGAGCTCTCCTGGAAGATCGGACGGCCCTGATTGTGCCGCAATGGAGCCCGCTGACCAGCAGCGGGACGACTCCTCACCCCACGCGGGGAAATCATCAGCGTGATACGGCCGCAATGGAGCCCGCTGACCAGCAGCGGGACGACAAGCCAACGATAGTGGAGGCAGACGTGAAGCTCCCCGCCGCAATGGAGCCCGCTGACTAGCAGCGGGACGACGTATTCCCCGAATGTGGTTTCTGGTGCTACGTACCCGCCGCAATGGAGCCCGCTGACCAGCAGCGGGACGACCTCCACGGGGATCGTGTACTCCACGTCGTCGATGTAGCCGCAATGGAGCCCGCTGACCAGCAGCGGGACGACTCGTGGGACGAGCACCAGAAGGTGGACCACCCGCGCGCCGCAATGGAGCCCGCTGACCAGCAGCGGGACGACTGGCGCCGCCGATGTTGGCTACGGTGTTGTTGGTGTCGCCGCAATGGAGCCCGCTGACCAGCAGCGGGACGACTTTGGACGCCTTGGAGCCGGGGTTCCTTCGGGCATCAGCCGCAATGGAGCCCGCTGACCAGCAGCGGGACGACCTACCGGCCATCCCTTATGCCCGAGCTTGAGAGCAGGCCGCAATGGAGCCCGCTGACCAGCAGCGGGACGACTCGCGACGTACGTTGCGAATCATCCTGGATGCACTAAGCCGCAATGGAGCCCGCTGACCAGCAGCGGGACGACCAGGAGTAGCATGTATGCGATTGCGAACCCGACCCAGGCCGCAATGGAGCCCGCTGACCAGCAGCGGGACGACATTTCCAGTTGAAATGTGGATGTTGGACAGACCCGGGCCGCAATGGAGCCCGCTGACCAGCAGCGGGACGACCGCGCGGCCCAACCGGGAGGGGAAGCCCTCGAAGCGGCCGCAATGGAGCCCGCTGACCAGCAGCGGGACGACCCCGGCCGTCGCTGTCGGGTGGAAAGTGCAGCACCTCGCCGCAATGGAGCCCGCTGACCAGCAGCGGGACGACCTAATGCGCCGGTCCCCGTCCGCGCCCGGGAGGCCGCCGCAATGGAGCCCGCTGACCAGCAGCGGGACGACGATGCCCATGAGCAGCCGGTAGCCGGCGAACGACTCGCCGCAATGGAGCCCGCTGACCAGCAGCGGGACGACGGCTCGCCATTTTTGGGGCGGCTGGCCTGCGAGGATGCAGGCGTTTGCGAGTAACCCGGGATGACGACCATTACGCATGTCCGCTTTGCACTTTTCAAGAAGCGAAAACAGGCTCTGACCTGCATGCGAGCAACCCCCGGGATCCGGCCCACCACCTCGTTACTCGCAAGTAACAACCGGCGAGACCATAGCCGCAGGGCGCTCACACGATCACCACGTCAGATGATGGCAGTCTCTCATGGTGACCGAGGAACTGGAAGCGCGACGAGTCCCCGGCCGGGCCGAGGTCCACGATCATCACGCTGTCCTCCGGGAGCTTCATCAGGGTGGTGATGTCACCGCGCAACGCGATCCGCTCGCGATCCGACAGGTCGCAGAGGAACACCGAGTACTGGATGCGCTCGCCATACCCCTCCATGCACTTGGCGATCGCCCGCAGTCGCCGGTCGTCGCGGATGTCGTACGCGACCAGGTACCGTTGCCGCGCCATAACGCCGCCCTCACCGGGTCACCATGGGCTCGTAGGACGGCAGTTCACCCAGCAGCCGGGCAGCGAGAACGCGGGCCTGCAACTCCGCGGCACGCCGGTAACTGACCGGATAGCCGAACATCGGGTGCCGCACTTCCGTCGTCATCCGATTCTCCCACGCCCGGATCACGGCCCGCCGCCCGTCGGCCGTCAGCGTCACCGCTCCCGCGCGGATGAGGAAATCCGAGGCCGAGATCTCACTGTGGTTGATCAGCATGAGTACCGTGGAATCGGCGAGCATCGGCCGGAATTCCTCTGCCAAGTCCAGAGCGAGCGCCGGACGGCCGAACCTGGGCCGGTGGTACAGCCCGATGTACGGGTCAAACCCCACCGCGAGGCAGGCCGCCAGCATCTCCTTCGCCAGCAGGCCATAACAGAATGACAGCAGACAGTTCACCGCGTCGGCCGGCGGCCGACGATTCCGCAGCCCGGTGAACGCGGGACCGGGCAGGTCGTCGGCTCCGGGCAGCAACGACGGGAACGCCCCGAAGTACAGCCGCGCGGCTGTCCCTTCGATGCCGAGGAGAGTCGCCGGGTCGCGGGCCTCTTCCGCCTGCGAGGCAAGGGCTGCGAGTTGCATCACGGGGCGCGCGACCGCCTCTCCACCATTGCGCCGCAGCAGCACCCGGCAGTTCCGGATCTTCCCCGCGATCATCCGCCGCGCCACCTCGATGTCCCCGCGCGCCGCCGCCCCTACCTGCCGGATGCGGAGCATCACGTTCTTGCTCGGCAGGCCGGTCGTCAACCCGAGTAGCCATCCGCCGCCGCTGAAGTGGAAGACGTCCACGTCCCGCGAGAACAGTTCCCGCATCGCCTGCGCCGTCACCTGCACGTTCCCGTAAGCACAGATGTGCAAAGCATCCAGCAGCCGGACGCTCGCCAGTTCCTCCCGGTGCTTCGAGATAGTGAGCCGCCCTCCGTCGACGCCGACCACCGATCCAGGCTCCGTCACGTACAGCGGCACCGCGTCGGAATCCGAGGCGATCAGCCGCCGCGGCTTGCTCTCCCGGCGTCCCGCGAGCATATTGATTTCGTCCGGCATGCAGATGCCCGCGAGCGAGCACCTCGGGCACTTCGGGCTGGACCGTAGCGGAGGAGGCGGAGTCGGCCGTGCCGCCAGCGTCCGCGCCGACGCGACGATGTCGAGTGTCCGCTCAACGAGTTCCGGCGTGACCTCAACGATCACCCGCTGGCGGGTTTCCGCGTAGAAGATCTCCCCGTACTCCACTACGTACCCGTGCTCGCGCAGCAACAGCACCTGTGCGCAAACCTGCACCGCATCGGCTTCCCATGGCGCACCGCTCGCCGACGGCCGCCCCTTCTTCGTGTCGACGGGCACTACCGCCCCATCGACGCCTTCCAGCAGATCGAGCTTCGCAGTGATCCCCAGTTGCTCGCTCGACAGCTCCACCGACCGCGCTTCCTTCACCACCCCCTCATCGGGCAACGGCACGGCACCGCCGCCCGCATCGACCCGCCGGTGCTGCCAGTCCCCTTCCTCGGTATCGCCGCTCGACGCCCACAGCCTGTCCACCCACTCCAGGAAGAACAGCCTCGGACAGTACGCGTACTCGTTCAGCATCCGCGCGGGCACGAACTCCGGCACAACGTCCGAAGCCGCCCCAAGAACCCCGTTTCCCATACCTCTAGGGTAAGTCATCCAGTTGATTCCAGCAAGTTCCAGTAAATATGAATTCACCCAGCGAACCCGCCGACAAGCCAGCCAGGAACTACCGCTCAGGCTGGAAGACGCCAAAGCCGAAGTGGCTGAGCTGGCCGAGTATCAGGGGGCCGGTTACCGGCTTGTCGAACTCCAGGACTAGGCCGATGCCGGTCCGGGACTCGCGGAGTTTCTCCTTCGGCCGATAGCGGCGGTACCGGTTCACCGTTTGCGCGCCCAGTCGCGGGTCAGGTTCCACGCGCGCTAGCATCGCGTCTGATCGGCCTCGGTACCGGAGTTCCGCTGCGACGTCGGCCGCCAGGTGTTCCTCGTACGACTCGCGATGCTTCTGGTGGCGGACCGGCAGGTACGGTGTGACCGTCCGCCATCGTGATGCCGGCGGACCGCACAGTTCCGGCGCGACCTGCTCGATCCCGCCAGCGGCTTGGAACAGCATCTCCACCCTTGGGAAACCGCGTAGTTCGTAGCCGTCCTCGCCGCCGCGCTTACCTGACATTGTGCGGAGGCTGAGCATCGCGGCGACCTCTTCGGTTCGCAGGCGACAGGGGATCCAGACGACCAGGGAGCAGATGATCCCGTCCTCGCTGAGCGGGATCCAGTGTGCGTGCTGGTGGTTGCTTGCCGCTCCTTTGGTGCCCATGATCTGCTTGCGGCGGTCATCGGGGATGCCCTTCTTCTCCAGCATGTGACCGACCTGTCGGTGTGCCTCGTCGGCGAGCAGGACGCCATGGGTGGCCATCATTGGGGCGCGGCCGGTGACCGCGAAGCGGATCGCCGTGACGTCCGCACGCTGCGTGATCCGGCGCCGTTTCCGCGTTGACCGCGGAGCGGCTGCTGTGTAGGTGACCCATGTCGTGCCCGGCGGAAGCGTGCGGCGCTGCTTGCGGATGCCGCCGGTTGTCGCTTCCAGGACCGAGCGGTCCAGCGGGCGATTCGGGGCCAGCAGTCGCGTGCGCCGGGTGGCGGTCCCGTTTGCCGAGGCTTCGGGGCGCCACCACGTTTCGTCTGGTGCCACGGTTTCCTCCGCGAGGCGAGCTTCGCACACCGACTCCGCCCGGCCCAGATAGGGCAGGAGCTCGGCAAGTTTGGTGAGAACCTCGATCCGTTCGGCGGAAAGGGTTTTATCCCAGTGGATGAACAGCTCAGCGTCCCGCGGGACCGAGAGGAACGGGTCCAGCGTGAGGTCCGTGTTTCCCGTTTCCGCCTTGCGGTGGCTGAGGTCTGGCAGGTAGTGGCGGGTGTGGCCGGGCCTGGCGGGTGGCGTCCGGTAGGACGGCGGGTCGGCCAGGTCATCGAGCAGGCCGTCAATGACATCCTCGGGCAGGTCCGGCCACCTCGTGTGCCACGTCGCCACGAGGGCGCGGAGAATGCGCCACGGCGAGGGCGGCCATTCGGATGCTCCCTCGTTGACGGCGCGGTTCCAGGGGTTGGCATGGTATCGGCCGAGCGGGAAGCGGACGGCGAGCGTGGTCGGCATGTCAGCTCGCCTTCGGAGTCTTCGCCCTGACCGCCTGCGACCATACGACCTCGGTGATCGGTCCGAGTTCGTCTGCGCAATCGGCGGCGAACTTCGCGATTCGCGCGGCGGCTTCTTCGGCGTCCGGGCGCTCTCCCTTGGTGATGGCGGTGACCTCAAGGTCGCACCGGGTACGGAGTCGGAGCCCGCGGTCCAGCAGCGAGGCGATCTCGAAGTCGGCCAGCGCTTCCAGCAGCGCGGTCCCGGGCTCGGACAACCCGTAGGACCGGAACTGGGCGTGGTCGACGGTGAAGTAGGCGGTGATCGTCTTGGCGGTGTACTCGACCCGGTGGTGCGGGACGGTCCCGTAGCCTTCGGCGGTAGCGCCGTCCTTGGCCTCGTTGATGACGCCGTCGCGCTTCACTCCGCCCGAGACGGCGGGCTTCACGTTGGATGCCTCGATGAAGCTGGTGACGGCGCGGGCGATCTTCGGCTGCCAGGGCCAGGCCTTGCGCGCGAAGAAGACACCGTGCACGAGCGACACCGGGTCCAGGCGAAAGCAGGTCCGGGCGACGGCACGGTAGTCGAGCGGGCGCCCCTTCTCGAGGCCGAGTTCCTGCTCAAGCCGCTTCTCGCCGGTGGTCCCGTTGGCGTTGACCGTGCCGTTCATGATGTAGGCGCTGGCGAGGCGATGCGCTTCGAGGCGGCTCGACGACAGGAAGTTCTTGTCCGGATCCACGACCTTCACGTACGGGATGTTCGCCAGTTCGGGAACCTGGTCGTTGGTGGCCGGATCCCACGTGGTGGCTTCCAGCCAGTTGGCCATGCTCTGCGCGCTCTCCACGAGCAGCTGGTTGTCGCCGAACTCGGAGGCGCCCAAGTCCGGGAATCCTGTCGGCTGGAAGAGCGAGCCGGCGACGGGCTCGAGTTTGGCCGCGAGCACGGATCGGTAGACGGTCATATCAGCTCCTCGGTGAGGGATTTGGGTTTGGACGCGATCATGTGAAGCACTGCCTTTGAGCTGAGGCAGCGTGGGACGAGAGCGGCAGCAATGCGGGTGCCGTCCGGGATGGTCTCCTTCGGCGGAGCGGGGGCCGCGGACCAGCCCGCTTGGAGTAGACGGGCTCTGGCTTCGTCGTGGACTGTCTTGACCTGGCTTCGGCCTGCGGTCAGCCTGATCGGCCAGTCCGGAGAAAGCGCGGGGATCGGCTCGTCGTCCGCGTCGTCGCGCGGATTGCCTGGCCTCAGGCCTGCGGCCAGCGGGTGCAGTAGGGCGAGCGGTGTGACTGGGACGTCCGGCTTCTCCGCCTTCCATCCGGGGTTGACGCCGCGCCAGTCCAGGGCGAGGCACGCGCGAAGCAACAGGTCCAGCTGCACCGGATCCAGAGCATCGCCGGCGAAGGCGTGCAGGTCGGCGGCGGGAACCTGGATTCCGGAACGGAACGTGGGAACGCCACGGAATCTGCCAGCGTTCTTTTCTGCGGGAGCCGTCCGGGATCGCCAGACCAGCACGTCGGCGAGAACATCGTGGAGCGGCCGCGCGCCGAAGCCGGGTACCAAGGGAGCGTCGCGCCATTTCGTCTGATCGGCGGGGAGCAGGATCTGTCGCATGGTCCAAGCGGGACCGTCGGCGGGCATGGTGGCGCAGGAGGCGAGACCGGCCGCGACGCGGAGTTCTGGCGAGTCCTCCTGTTCGAGGACGTTGAGGAAGCGTCCGGCGGGCGGAACGTAGCGCACCTGGATCGCTTCCTTGGCCCGTCCGCTGCGGCCGACTGCCATTTCGAGAGTTGTCAGTGCCGCGAGCAACCGGGCTAGCGGCAGGGCTCCTCCGTCGCGGGCGAATTCCAGGTGGCTCTTGTGGAAGGCGCGGAGCGCTTCGCCGACCGCTGTGGATGCGCCGCTTGCGCCGATCCGCGTAGCCCAGTCTTCGACCTTGGCTGCTAGCGATACGGACGGCTTCTCCTGGACGCGGATCCGATCCAGCGGGACCGCCACGAACGCCAGGCCGTTACGGCGCTGAAGGCCGTAGCGGGTGAACGCGCCGATTCCGCGGGCAACGCCCATAGATCGCATGGCCGCGTAGAAGTCAGCCGCACGCCGGGCTGGACGTCCACGCCAGGACGCACGGGCCTCGGCGAAGAGTTGCTTGATCTCCGGGAGTGAGAGGCTCTGCTCCCAGATTGGCGTCCATACCTCGCCGCGGGACTCCTCACCTTGTGCGCCGCTGTCCGAGCCGTCCGGCGATGGGGTGACCGTGAACGGCATCGCGGCGCGGCCTGCCCCGTGCTGGTTGCGCCGGACCGTGCCCGACGCGAACAGCAGTGCGCCTTCCACCATGAGGACGTAGCTCCACGAGTTCGCGAGTGCGGCCGCGGCACCGAAGCGAGACGATCCTGGGCCTCCGGCGTTCCCCGGGTCGAACTGGCCGATGGGGACTTTGGTTAGCTGTCCCACCTGGGTGTCAAACAGCAGGTCACGTGCGGCGGCCAGCGAGCGGTCTCGCTCCTTATCCGTCGCTGCGACGACTTCCAGCAGTTGCTCGTGGAAGTTCGTTGAGAAGTCCAGGTGCCCGTCGTTGCCACCCGTGCCAAGAATCGGCGGGAAGAAGGCATCGGCTCCGGTGAGGACGATCGCCGCGTCGATCCACGGCAGCAGTTCCTCCGGACATTTGTTGCGGAACTCCTGGACTACGGCGGATTTGCTCGCCTTCATTACCCCGGAGTCAGTGATCCATTCGCGTTCCCGTGCCGTGGCGACGACCGCTGTCGCAATGCCGATCGCGTTTCTGAGCGAATTCAGTCGCGGCGACGGATGCTTGCGGATCCGGTCGAACCGCCTGATCGGCTCCTTGTCTTTCGCGCCGAAGCCGCTGCCGCCGTTCCATGGGCTGACCACAGGGGTTGGTATGTATTCGTCGGCCAGCCATACCGCGATGTCGGGCACAGCGGTCGTGATCGCGACGCCATCCGGTGTCCAGGTGGCAGTCACAGCCGGGTCCGCTTGCTCGCCAAGAACCCGGACGAGGCCGAGACTGGCCAGGTAGCTGGCTAGTGGTTCGGCTCCGAGTCCGGGCGACAGGTGCAGGGTGGGCGTGGGACTTGTCATTCGGGGAGTTCCCTTCCCCCGCTGGCCCGCCAGTCGGCTATGCGCACGAGAGTCTCGAGATAGGCGAGTACGAAGGACCCGTACTTCTCGCGCAGGGCGAGGACCATGCGGGTCCAGGACTTCTCCGCTCCAAACTCAAACTGACCGAGATCCACTGTGAGCTGGGTCGCGGGCTGGCCTAGTAGAGCGGGGATGTCGCTCGTCATGCCGCTCCGCAGTCCAAGGATCATGTCCTTCGATGCTTCACCTTCCGGCAGATCCGGGTTCGCGAGATCGCTTCGGTCGCGCACCTGGACACGGAGCTTGCCGTGGTGGGCGAGGACGGCGTACCTCGCAAGGTCGGGGTCGGGCGCCACGTCGAGCAGATGACAGTACGGTCCGTCAAGCAGCAGCACCGACGCCAGCTCGTGACGGAATGCCACTCCCCCGGCGAACCGCAGGGCACCGCCCTTGCCTCCCGACTTCGCCCACGGGCGACCAGCCGCAACCCGGGCCTCGTCCTCAGCCGTGGCGAGGGCGCATAGCGCGTCCTGCCAGATGGGGTGCGCTTTTCCCAGGTCGTGTAGATAGGCGGCGGTAATGGCAGATCGAAGTGGAGCGTCATCGATGTCGGGTTTGAGGATTCTCGCCAGGGCCTCGGCCTGGTCGCGTGTCTTCTCACTGTGCTCGTCGAGCGACTGCCAGTCTCGGTACTCGACGCTCAGGTCGTCCGCCGCGAAGGCATCCTCAGCACCTGCCATGAGTGCTTCCAGTTCCGCGGCGGTGTGCAGTTCCGGGCTATTGGCGACGGGGCCGCGGGCAGCGAGGTCGAAGCCTGTCTCCGGGTCGTAGCCGCCGTCGGCGGCACTGACCAGCAGAAGCTCGCCGGGCCGTGGCCGCAACCGGCCAGAGGAACCCACCTTGGTGTACTTATCCGCCGCCTGATCGAATCGCCAGACGCTGCGGTTCTTGGTCAGCTTGACGACATCGCCGAGAGAGACGCGGCAGCGGTACTCGGCGGCAGGCATCTTTATGGCCGAGGCAGGCGCGCCGCTGGCATCGACGGGCGTCCAGGTGGCCCACGCGACTTCGGCGTCCAGGTCGTCGGCGTCGCGGATGTACGGGGCGATGTCCACATCGGCACCGCTTAGGTCAGGGCTCGTGTCGAAGAGGTCGAGGAAGTCGGGGCGGCGGAGGACGCGGACTTGCTGCGGTGTCGGCTGAATGCCGCAGGCGAGGAGGTCTTCTCCGGTGACGCCGTAACCTTCGAGTTGTTCCAGCTGAGCACTCGTCGCCTTGATGTCCTCATCGAGGTACGGAGCGGGCTGCTTGGGCGAGACCCACCGCAGTTCCGCCTCCTCGTTCATCGTCCCGGTCCGGTTGCAGCGTCCGGCACGCTGAACGAGTGACGTCCACGGAGCCGCTTCCGTGATCAGCGTCCTGGCAGACAGGTCGATGCCCGCCTCGACGACCTGGGTGGAGATCAGGATCCGGCCGTTGGGGTTCTCGGTTATCTCCTGCATCAGCTTCGTGCGCTCGATGCCCCGGAATCGCGAGTGCAGGAGCACGGTGCCAGCCGGGGCGTTCTTGATGGCCTTGTAGACCGAGCGCGCTGCCTCAATCGTGTTGAGGACGACAAGCGTGAGCGTTTGCGGTCGGTGAAGTTCACGGGCGGCTTCGGCGATGGCCTTGTAGTCGCCTGGATCGGTGCCCAGCCTGCGGACGGTTCGCTTCGCATCAAGACGGGTCGCGAGTTCACCCGCACGCTCTTCCAGCCGGATCTCGGTCACTGTGCCGATGTCGGGGTTGTCCACCGTCTGCAGCAAGTCTTTCGGGACGGTGGCCGACATGCAGGTCAGACCGAACGGCTCCGCGGTCTTGTATCTCTCCGCGAACGCGGCAAGCTGGCGGAGCGTCGTCGTGGACTCGCGGCACAACTGGATCTCGTCGATGATCCAGTGGGCGCCGTTGGTCGTCAGCGCGAAGTCGATCGGAAAGGTCGCGCGGCCGATGCCGTAACCGCGGTTGAGAACCTTGGACACGAGGCTGTCCACGGTGCCGACGACGATCGCGGGCTTATGCATGTCCTCGCGCCACTCGCCGAGGTCAGCTTTCCTGCCACCCATGACGACGTGCAGCGCGACCTGGTCCTCCAGTCCGAGATTCGCGAGCCACTTGGCCGCATCACCCGAGACCTGTTCCACCAGCGACCGCTGCGGCAGCGCATACACCAGTCGCCGCGGCGTCTCGTCCGGATCCCCGTAGAGCCGCCGCCAAAGCCAGGCCAGGATGATTCCCGTCTTCCCGGTTCCGGTCGGCGCCCGCACCACATCAGGCAGTCCGTCACTCGCGATCCGCGACTGATAACCGTGCGGGTCATAGCCAGTCGCTGCGAGGAACAGCTCAGCAAATGTAGTCATGCCCCCTCTATTTCTCGTTTAAGTTGCGATCGTTGTGTATTCTCATTGCCGTAGACCACCCGGCTCCTTGTGGGCCGGGTCTTTCTTTTAGGTCAGCTCGTATAGCCGTCACGCGGCACGCACCCGGTGGCGGGACAGGTGGACGAGCAGGCTCTGGTTGGCTTCCCAGCCGTCCGGGAACTTGGCGGGGACGTTCAGGAACATCGGCTCGGCCGAGGGGTGCGCGTCGAGCAACTCGGGGATGCCCGCCCTCGCGACGACCACGCAGGCGTGGCGGTGGCGGCTGGTCAGGACGCAGAGCCGACCGCTTTCCAGGTGGAACGCGGTCGCGTCACGGCGTCCGGACAACGGGTGCCAGACCACCACGAGATCGAACTCGCGGCCCTGCAGCCGGTTCGCGGTGTCGACCGTGATCCCGGCGACGCCCCGGGCCGCCAAAGCAGCCCGCACGGCCTGCGCCTGGTCGCGATGCGCGGCCCCGATCGCGATCCGCGACGCGGTGACCGCGGCTTCGCCTAGCTCGGACCGGGCAACGGCGCCGCGCTGCAGGAGCCGGGCCGCTAGCGCCGCGCACGTGTCCGCCACTTCCGCGTCGGTGCGCAGGGTGTGCAGGGCGGGCAGTTCGCACAGCGCCCAGCCGTCGGCCGCCGCCGTCTCCAGAACACAATCAAGAGCATTCATTCCGAACGCACGGGTGTTCCACTCCATCGTCCGCTCCCCTGCCGTCGTCCCGGCGCGGAATCCGGTGAACGGGTAGAACGCTTCGGAAACGACCGGTGCCGCCGAGGCGGGGAGCCGCCAGGAGACCGGCAGCATATGGACGGGGATATCCGGATTGTTGCGGAGCAGCACGCTGACGGCGCTCTGCGTCGGATCCCAGGACAGTCCGGTCCAGCGTTCGGTCGCCACGGTGCTGAACGGGTCGAGCTGGCCGGGGTCGCCGACGAACAGGCCCGCGGTGAAAAGCCGCGCGACGCGGAGCATCAGGTCCGCTCGCATCTGGTACGCCTCGTCGATGATCGCCCAGGGCCGGGCGGCGTCCACGCCCGTCATCGCCCACTTGTGCGCGGTGCCGAGCACCACGGCGTGGTCCGCCAGGTCGGCGGCCTTCTCCGACACGGTCACGGTCTGATGCCGGGCCACACGTTCGGCCGGCACGTAGTCGCTGGCGGACAGCCGACCGATCCGAAGATCCGACCGGTCGGTGGCGAGCCGGTCGACGAGGTCGTTCACCTGCTCGTTGGTCTGGGCGACGACCATGACCCGCTCTCCCGCCTCCGCCAGTTCGCCCGCGGCCCGGACGACGAGGGCCGACTTGCCCGCGCCCGGCGGCGAGTCCACGACCACGCCGCGCCCGGCTCCCTGGTTGACACGGCTCAGGTCGGCGAGGACTCCCGCCGTCGCCCTCTCGGCGAGCGTCGCGGAGCCGACCGGTTCGGCACCTGTCATGACCAGGCCTCCTGGGCGTTCTCGTCCGGCGGGACGTACGGCGCGGGCGGGCCGCCATGCGTCCACGGGGTTTCCTCCCGGGGCGGGAACTCCGGTCGGCGCTGGTAGCCGAGGTTGAACGTGGCATAGCAAACCCGCTCCCCCAGCTCCGGCACGCTGCCGGGCGGCGGCGTGAGCGACTGGCCCATGCCCTTCTGCAGTTCCAGGGTGACCAGAGTCCGCTCACCCGCCTCTACTGAAATCACGCGGGCCTCCTGGGCAGTACGGGCTGGGGAAGTCAGGACCGTGCCCGGCTCCACGACCACGCGGTCCCCGGTCTCGACCGTGATCCGGGGTCGCAGCACGCGGCGTCTGCCGGACGCGTCAACGCGGGTCGGCTCGGCCGCGGCCACCGTCCCGGCGAACGCCTCGCCGGACATCCGGTGCTCGGCCATGACGAGGGGATCGTCGTAGGCACGTTCGGCGGCGAATCGCCGCTGGTCCTCTTCCAGGTCCCAGAGGCGGCGGGACGCCTGGACCGCGCCGTCGTGCTTGGGCTGCGGCAGGCCGGTCGCACGCGCCCAGTCCGCGTACCTCGCAAACGCGGAACAGTCCCGCTCCCAGCGAGACGCCACGTGATCACCTGGCCGCAACGCGCGGAGCAGGTCGACGGCCTGCCACATCCGTTCCCAGGTTGGCTCAAGCTGAGTCCGCAGCTCTTCGGTCAGCGCGTGCCGGATCCTCCCCGAGCCGCCACCAGTCAGCCTTGCCGCGCGAACCGCCTTGATTAGGCCTTCCAGAACCTCGTTGTCGAAGGTCGGGTCGGTCGCGGGGCCAGCCGGCGGGCAGCGCACCGGGTCCTCCGCGAGCAGCGCCGCCTCGGCACCGGTCATCCCGGGCGGCGGGGCGATCCAGCCGAGGATCGACGCCAGGTTGAGGTCCTCTTCCGGGCTCTGGCCGGTGGCCCAGTGCGACGCCAGCGCGTCGGTAACGACCAGGGTGAGCGAGGAACCAGGTACCTCGGGGCGTTCGGAATAAAAGGACAGCCACCGGCCGACGAGGGGCACGGTGGCAGGGACGGCGTAGGGACCGTCCGTCCGGCGGAAGCGCGCGGACCGGCCCAGGAGGCGCGTGAAGGCGACAGCGGCCGGGCCGGGGACGATGAGCTGTGGCGCGTCCCCGGCTACGGGGACGAGGTTGCCGTTCTTCGCCTCACGGGTGCCCAGCGGGTAGCCCTCGATGTACGGGAGGATCACGTCGGCCAGATCGGCGATGAAGGCGAAGCGCTGGTTCCGGTCGCGGGGCTCGGCGACGGTCAGCACAGTGGGCGTGCCGCGGTCGCTGCCGACGATCGCGGCCAGCGGCGCGTTCGCCTCGCCGGCGAGCTGCAGCGGGACGAAGACCAGGGGCCGGTCGCTGACGTGGACGTGCCGGACGGATGCGACGGGCTGGGCTATCTGGCGCTCCGCGGCCAGAGTTCGGGCGTAGGCGGTGAGCGCGCTCATACCGCTTCGCCCATGACTTCGGGATAGGCGGGCGTTGGCTCTGGCTCCCGGCCGAAGACTTCGGCGCGCAGCGCTACGACCTGGCGGAGGACGGCGGTGGCTTCCGCCCGTTCGGGGGACGGGCGGAGGGCGCCGCTGGCGAGACCGAGCACGGCGGGGATGCTGTCGAGACCGCCGAGATCTTCCAGGGCCTGCTGGCCGAGGCGCGCGGTCTGGCCGCTGCTCTTCGCCCGGCAGAAGTAGCACAGTTCGCAGGTGCTCAGGCAGCCGGGCGCGTAGCGGGCGTCGATCTGGCTGACTGCGTCTTTCAGGGTCTCCGGGTCACGGCGGTGAGTCGCGGTCTTGTCGTCCGGGTCGGGATCGAGGTCGAAGGTGAGGTCTTCGGGCAGCAGTTTCAGGAGGTCTTCGATGCGAGTGAGCCGGGAGAGCTGGCGGCGCAGGACGGTGAGCGGCTTGCGGACGTCGAGACGCTGGGCGGTTGGCTGGTTGGAGAAGTCCTTGGGGCAGATCAGGATCGTCTCGTGATGCACCTTGTCGTCGCCGACCAGGTCACGCAGGGCGTGGACGTAGACGGCCGACTGGATCGCGGCGGCCGCGACCTTGCCGCCGTCGGCCTGCCCGTCGATGACCGGGAACGACTTGATCTCCACGATCCGGAACGCCTCGCCGACCTGGACGGCTATCAGGTCGGGCTCGAGGTAGGCGTGCCTGCCGCCGACCTGGAGGCGGAGCACCGGGTGGTCGAACATCGTGCCTTCCGGTCTGGCCAGCAGCTGCCGGGTCCGGGCGTGGCGCAGGTCCATTCCGGGGTTGCCGCCGACGTCGTCGAGGTCGATGTAGTGCGCCTGCTCCAGTGGCAGGCCCAGGTTCTCGCGGAGCAGGTGCAGGATCTGCGCGGCGCCGTCGGCCTTGAGCTGGGCCTCGAACGCGTTGCCGCGGGCAAGGGCAAACCTGGACTGGCCGAACGGCGCTGGGTATCCCAGGTGGGCAGCGAGCCGCTGCTTGTCCACGCCAGCCGCGTCCATGATCGCGCGTCGCGCGCAGCCGGGGTTGCTGGCAAGGGCCGCGATGGTGCGCGCGTTGTGGCTCTTGGGCATGGCGCGACCGCGGATGCGGGCCAGTCGGGCCTCGGTTCCGGGTACCTGTGCGCCTGAGCCGGTCACCCGGCTCCGCTCCCCTTGGGGTTCCCGGCGGAAGCACGCTGGCCGGCGTCTCGCACCCGGACGCCGAATAGCCGCTGCGCGTCGTCCAGCTGGGCACGCGCACGCACGGCGGCATCCTCGCGGGTGCGCGCGTCGGCGTCGAGGTGGACCTTTCGTTCCGCCTCGGCGGCTTCGATGACCTTCCGGGGTTCCATCGTGTCGGCGCTGCCCGCGGCGCCGGGGATGCTGGCGGCGAACCGCCATAGCAGCCTCCGCGCGGCCGCGACCGGCGCGGGGATCCTCTCGATCGCGTCGGCCACCCTGATGGCGGCCGTCAGGAAATCGACGCGCGGGGACAGCGATCCGATTACGCGCTTTTCCATCGGCCAGGTGGAAAGGGCGAGCAGGCCCCTGGACGGGGACAGGAAATCGGCCGTGAGGGCGGCGCAGATGTAGTAGGGACGGGCGTACGGCGCGCTCCGGAACGAGCGTTCCTCGTCCCGCTTGAGGCTGGTGAGCTTCCCGCTCGGGAAGGTGCTGGCGAAGAACGCCTCGTGCACGGTGACGATGAGCCGGGGTGCGGTCGGCACGGACAGCAACGCGAGCGCCTCGTGCACCTGCTCGCGCAACGGCAGCAGCGAGCCGCCGGCCTCCCCGCCACGCTCAACGTTCCCGGAAGCTCCCGTGACGGAGGATTCCGCCTGGGCAAGCGCCTCATCCCAATCGCGTTCCGCCTGCCGCAGTTCCCGCCGCAGCCGCGCCGCGCGTTCCCTGTCGCCGCCGAGGGCCGCCTCGCGAACCCCGGCCCGCAGCCGCCCGATCAGGTGTTCCAGATCCTCGACACGCTCAGTCATGCCAGCATTCTAGTTAGATCTAGTCAAGTCCAGCAAGTTCCAGTTTTTACCATCGATCCGGGGGGACGGGTCCCGGCGCGAGGGGCCGGAGCGGGAACGAGGGCGGGCGGGAGCGGGAAGGGGAACGGGTGGCGGCCACAGGAGCCGCCACCCGTTCGGGATGGAAGGGGTTAAGGGTTTTGTGGGGTTAGCCGGCGTCTGGTTTCGTGCCGGGGGGGAGGGTGTCGCCGCCGGGGACCTGGCTGGGGAGGAGGACCTTGGAGTCGCCGGGGTACGGGGTCTTCCAGCCGGTGTTGGAGTACCAGATGTCGCGGTTGGATGCGGCCATCGGGACCATGTCCTCGCTCTTGTAGTCCTGCTTGGCCGCCCACTTGGCCCAGGCCTTCTGGACCGGGTTGGTGATCGACGCCACCGATGGGTTGGCCTGCGTCAGGGGGATCTGGTTGGGCAGGTAGTTGTAGGGGGCGTCGTTCGGGGTGTCGGTGAAGGAGTTGAACATCGGCGTCGCGACGAGGTCGTCTTCGGTCATCGGGGGGATGCCGAGGATCTGCTCGATGGTGCGGTCGATGTTCATCTGGCTGTAGTAGGAGCTGTCCACGTAGCCGCCGTGCTTGGCGTACGGGCTGATCACCATGCCGATGTTGCGGTGGCCGTCCACGTGGTCGACGCCGTTCTGCGAGTCATCCTCCTCCACGAAGATCGCGGAGTCCTTCCAGTACTTGCTGTGGCTGATCGTGTCGATGATCCGGCCGAGGGCCAGGTCGTTGTCGGCGACCTCGGCCTGGGGGGTGAGGAGGCCGGGCGACGTGCCGTCGGTGTGGTCGTCGGGCAGCCACATCATGTTGAGTTGCGGGAGGTTGTTGTTCTTCACGTAGTTGGCGAATTCCCGCTGGAACAGGTCGGCCCGGTACTGGTCGGGGATGTCCAGGTTGAACGGGGGGTAGTCGGGCTGCAGGATGCTCCGCAGCGACGGGAGGTCCGTCGTGGTGGTGTAGTCGCCGATCGGGTAGTTCAGCGGGCCGGAGGCCTTGCCCTCGAGAACCTGGCTGTCGTGGTAGAACTTCTGCCAGTTGATCGGGGGGACCTGGGAGTTCCCGCTGGTGTTGACGTAGTTGTCGGCGTCCTCTCCCCAGTTGGTGACGGTCTTGCCGTGCTTGACGGCGTCGGTCCACATGTAGCCGGTGGGGTTGTTGTGCAGCGGGTCGTCGGTCTGGTACGAGCGGGTCCAGTTGCCGTACATCTGCTGCATGTAGTTGTTCGTGAGGCCCTGGTCGATCCAGTTGTGGCCCTCGGCGGAGTTCGTGCCGGCGGAGTAGAAGTTGTCGATCAGCGGGAACTGGGTGGCCAGCGCGTGCGCGTTCGGCGTCACGTTCTTGCCGAACTGCGCCAGCGCCGGATCGCTGTTGCCGCGGCCGATGTCGCCGAGTACCTGGTCGTAGGTGCGGTTCTCGCGCACGATCAGGAACACGTGCTTGATCTTCGACGGCTGGCCGAGGTGCAGCGGGACGGCGGCCGGCTTGACGTTGGCGTTGGCCTTGGCGTTGCGCTGCAGCAGGCCGTTCCACTGGTTGTCGGAGAACACCTGCTGGGTGTAGGTCGCCAGCTGCCCCCGCGACGGCGGGCTGACGAGCTGGACCGTGCCCTCGAAGTTGTAGCCGAGGTGGCTGGTCTTCGGCGTGGTGCCGGTGCCCTCGGGGACCGTCCCGTCGGTGCCGACGGAGCCGAGGCCCTGCTCGTCGCCGATCACCAGCTTGCCGAGCTGGCTGTCGAAGGCCAGGCCGCTCGGGTAGTACCCGGCCGGGATGAGGCCCTCGAAGCTCGGCTGGGAGTACGCGTCGTGGTAACCGTAGAGCGCGATCGCGTTGTACCGGCCGAGGCTGACCGCCAGGGTCGTCGGGTTGAGGAAGGCCACGTCATCCGGCTGCGCCCCGTACGGGGAGCCTGGCGCCGGGTCGGCGGAGAACGTGGCCCCGACCTGCTGCTTGGCGGTGTCGATGGTGGTCACCGAGTCGCTGTCGGCGTTGGCGACGATGACGTCGTTGCCCTGGACGGTCTCGGCGTTCGGCTCCAGGCCGGTGGTGAACGTCTTGACCTGCTTGCCGCTGGCCAGGTCGACCTCGGACACCGTCCCGCTCGTCGGGATCTCGTCGCCGCTCTGCGTGGCGATCGGCGTGCCGTAGGAGTCGTCGGTCTGCTCGCCGGGCTTCGCCGGGTGGCCGCCCTCGTTGGAGACGTAGGCGTTGCCGCCGGCCACCACGACGTCGTTCGGCACGTTCCCGACGGGGATCTGCTTGGTGAACGTGTCGGTGCTCGGGTCGACGACGCCCAGGGAATTGTCGGTGGACAGGGTGACCAGCAGGCTGCCGTCCGGCGCCCAGGCCAGGCCCGCCGGGACGGCCGCGCGACCGCCGGGGCCGTTCGGCAGGGCCACCGACTTCGGGTTGGCGGCGAGGGTGCCGTCCGGGTTCACCGTGTAGTCGAGGAGCTTGGTGGTCAGCGCCAGCCACAGGTGGCTGCCGTCCTTGGAGTACAGGATGCCGCCGTTGGAGATGGTGCCGCTGCCGGTCTGCTGCAGCACCTTGTGGCTGGCGAGGTCGAAGATGGTGACCACGCCGCTGGTGTTGGTCCCGCCGGTGTTCAGGGCCGCGGCGGTCTTGCCGTCCGGGCTCAGCGCCAGGCCGAACGGGCGTCCTTGTTCCTTGATCACCTGTCCGGCCGGGGTGAGGTACTGGCCGGTCTCGGTCAGGTACGAGCCGTTCGGCTGCTTGCCGTACACGTGGTTTCCGAGGGTGCCCGGGCTGAACGCGCCCGCGCCGTAGCTGGCTCCCGCGCCGGCGGCGGCCAGGATGACCGCCCCGGCCGCGGCGAGCGCCAGGGTCCGCTTTCTGAAGGTCAGTTTTCTGAGGGCCTGTTTTCTGAAGGGGTTACGCACGCGGTGAATGTGCATGTACGCCGGTCCTTACGTCAGCTGCCTGAATTATCCGGAAATATCCGGAATTGTCCGCTCAGGAACACGTCAGGTTCCCGCTCAGGAATGGACCCTAAGCGGGCAAGGTGAACTGAAGGTATACCGAGGCTGGCCGGCCCCGGGGCCGGAACGGGGACCGGGCAGTAGTAGACAAGGAGGCATGGAAACCGGCGTAGCAATCTTCCCGACCCACGACGCGATCGCGCCCGCCGACATGGCGCGGCTCGCCGAGGAGCGCGGGCACGAGTCGCTGTTCTTCCCCGAGCACACGCACATCCCGGCGTCCCGGGAAACCCCGCATCCCAGCGGCGCCCCGCTGCCCCGCAAGTACATCCACACCTACGACCTGTTCGTGGCGGCCACCGCGGCGGTGACCGTGACCTCCCGGCTGCGGGTGGGATCCGGGGTCTGCCTGGTGATCGAGCGGGATCCGATCACCACCGCCAAGGAGGTCGCGTCCGTCGACTTCCTGTCCGGCGGGCGGTTCGAGTTCGGCGTGGGAGCCGGCTGGAACCGCGAGGAGATGGCCAACCACGGCACCGACCCGCGGCGCCGGATGGCGCTGCTACGCGAGCGCGTGGAGGCGATGAAGGAGATCTGGACGCACTCCGAGGCGTCCTACTCCGGGGAGTTCGTGAAGTTCGACCGGATCTGGTCGTGGCCGAAGCCCGCGCAGCGACCGCACCCGCCGGTCCTGGTCGGCGGCAACGGGCCGACGGTGAGCGACCGGGTTCTGGCGTTCGGCGACGCATGGATCCCCAACTACGAGCCGAAGGGGCTCCTCGAGCGCGCCGCCGAGCTGAGGGCCAGGGCCGATCGCCGGATCTCGCTGCAGGTCATGGGGATCCCGGCCGACCCGAAGATCATCGAGGCATACGCGAACGCCGGGTTCGACCGGGCCGTGTTCTGGCTTCCCTCGGCCCAGCGCGGACCGGTCGAGCGGTCGCTCGACGCGTTCGAGGCCGCGGTCGCCGAGGTCAACGGCGAATAGGTACCTGGTACCACTCCCCCGGTACCGGGCGGAAGTCGTAGCGGACCCTGCCTTCTCCCGCCTCGCCTGGGACGAGAGCCACCAGGGTCTGGGACGTGGTGCCCCAGGTCCGGCCGTCGGGCAGCGCGCGGCGGGCGACGATCGCCCGGGGGTCGTCCGGCGGAAGTCCGTCGCCGTCGGCGAGCGCTCGCCATCGCGAGGGATCCGCGGAAGCGGCGAACTTCGGCCCGAAGTACGCGGCCTTCGCCCACGGGTCCGGCTCGCCGACCGCGCCGGCTGGCGGCCCGGCAACCTGTCCGGCGACTGGGCCTGGCACTGGGTAGGAGTGGCCGACGTTGGTCAGCAGGTGCGTGCCCGGCGGCAGGTCCGCCAGCGCCGCCGCTCCGTCCCAGCTCAGCAGCGTCGCGCCCGCGGCGTCCGCGCACACCAGGTGGAACGGGTCGTAGGCCACCAAGGCGCCCGGGTCGTCCGCCAGGTCTTTCAGCGATCCGGATCCGCCGGTGGCCGCGCGCAGCGGCAACTCGCCCCGCGACCGGCGGGTCTCCGGCGCGGCCGGCCCGCCCCGCCCGTTGAGCAGGCACGCCACCCGAAGCTCGCCCGGGTGCACGGCCAGCCAGGTTCCGCCCGCCTGCTCGTCCATGCCGCCGATCAGCGGCGACCCGGCCCAGTGCCTAGCCGGGGGCCGCCACGCCCGGTCGATGAACTCGTCGCGGACGCCGAGCAGCAGCAGGGGTACCGGTTCTCCCGGTGACAGGCGCAGGACTACGGTGCACATGCCTCCATCATGACTCGCCGGAGTCAATGCCCAGATAGCGCGAACCCATGCAGTAAAGCTCACTTTTTAGCGCGTGCCCGAGTGAAAAACGGCCACTTTTTAGCGCGTTCACGCTCTGACAGGTAGCATGGACCCGCTGAAGGGGCGCTGCCGGGAGGTTCGCATGCCGACAAGGATCGGGCAGGTCGCGCAGGAGATCACGCGCATGAACCCGTGGTGGCGATCACCCCGCTGGGCGGAGACGGACACCGATCTCCGGCACGTCCAGGACAGTGGCCTGGGATACCGTTCACCATGCCTGGACGACCTGCGGCAGGGCGGGCTGTACCTGCTGCGCGGGCCGCGAAGGGTCGGCAAGACCGTCAGCGTCAAGCAGGCCATCGAGTCGCTGCTGGCCCGGGGAGTCCCGCCGCTGGCCATCGTGAGGTTCGCGGCCGACGGCTGGATGGCCAGCGACCTCCGGACCCTGATCCAGAATGTCGCGCTCCCGCCCGCGCCCCAGGGAACCACCCGCTGGTGGTTCATTGACGAGGTGACCGCGGTCAAAGGCGACTGGGCGACCCAGCTCAAGTGGCTTCGCGACAACGAGCCGGGGTTCGCCGATGCCACGGTGGTCCTGACCGGCTCTAACGCCGAAGGTCTCACGAGCGCCGCCGGCACACTGGCCGGACGGCGCGGCCGGGTGACCGGCACCGACCGGACCCTGCTGCCCATGGGATTCCGGACGTTCGCCCGGCTGCTTGTGCCCGAACTGGAGGCGCTGCCCCGGCTCGCGGTCGGGCGCCTCCATACCCGGGAGGCGGCGGAGGCGTACCAAGCCGCGCTGCCCTGGCTGGATGACCTGGTCCGGCTGTGGGAGGTCTACCTCCAGTACGGCGGGTTCCCCGCCGCCGTGGCCGCGGCGCGGCAGGCCCAGCCGGTCCCGGGGTGGTTCGTCGATGACCTGTTCTCCGTCCTGCACCGCGACGCATTCGCGGCCAGCCGACTGTCCGAAAGCCAGACCAGCGCCTTGGTCGCCCGGCTGTGGGGGTCAATGGCCGCCCCCGTGAACTCCAGTCGCATCGGCGCGGACGTGGACGTCAGCCACGACGCGGTGGCGCGCCACATCGGATACCTGCGGGATTCCTACCTGCTCTGGTCGTGTCCCCAGACCGCTGGCGACAGCTACATCCGCCGCGAGCGAAGCCCGGAGAAGCTCTACGCGATCGACCCCATCATCGCGCGCCTGGCCCATCTCAGGAACCCGGCCCGCCACGATGTGGACGTCACCGTCCTCGCCGAAATGCAGGTCGGAATGGCGCTGCGGCGCGCCACGTTCGCGACCGGCTGGCCGTGGACCGCGGATGAGGTGATCTTCTACCACCGGACGAAGAACCGGAAAGAGATCGACTTCGTCGGCGAGCCGCTCGCGGGAACGGCGGTGGAGGGCAAGTACGTGGAAACGGGAAGGTGGCGCGGCGAGGCGGCGGTCATCGAAGCATCCGAGTGGTCGGGCATCCTCACGACGCGCAACGTCCTCGACTGCACAGCCCCGGACTCGACCTGGGCCGTGCCCGCGGGCATGCTCGCGGCCCTGGCCGACACCTGACGCACAATGGGACACGTGACGTACGCGGAGCTGGAGCAGGAAGAAGGTGAGCTGGGCAGGCGCCACGATCCGTTCGGGAAAATGGTTGACCTGCTGCGGCAAGGGGGCGCGGTGGTCCTCAGCGGGGCCGGGCTGTCCACCGAATCTGGCATTCCGGACTACCGGGGACCATCGGGACGGAAGCGGCGCGGGCAGCCGATGACCTATCAGGCGTTCACGGGGAGCGAGCGGGCGCGGCAGCGGTACTGGGCGCGCAGTCACCTCGGCTGGCGGCACATCGTCGGCGCGGCGCCGAACGCGGGCCACCTCGCCGTCGCCGAGCTCGCCAGGAGCGGGCACATCAGCGCGATCATCACGCAGAACGTCGACGGGCTGCACCAGGCCGCGGGCGCGGGGCGCGTCACCGAGCTGCACGGCAGCCTGCACCGCGTCACCTGCCTGTCGTGCTGGGAGCGCACGCCGCGGGCACGGCTGCACGAGCGGCTGGCGGCGGCGAACCCGGGCTGGGGTGAAATAAAAGAAATATCGGTCAACCCGGACGGGGACGTCGCGCTGGAGGAAACCGCGGGATTCACCGTCGTGGGGTGCGAGGCGTGCGGCGGAGTGCTCAAGCCGGACGTCGTGTTCTTCGGGGAGAACGTGCCGAAACCCCGCGTCGAGCACTGCTACTCGCTGGTCGGCGCGGCCAGGTCGCTGATCGTCCTCGGATCGTCTTTGACCGTTATGTCGGGCTTGCGGTACGTGCGGCACGCCGCGAGCCACGGCGTCCCGGTCGTGATCGTCAACCAGGGCGAAACCCGCGGCGACGCGCTCGCGACCGCCACGCTCGACGCGCCGCTCGGCACCACGCTGACCGCCGCGACCGCCTCC
>JAFMRC010000146.1 GCA_017354375.1 Nocardiopsaceae bacterium
GGCGTCGCCACCGGCCGCTACCCGGCCGGCGACCTGGCCGCGGCCGGCGCTCACGCCGTCCTGCCCGACCTCGCCGACACGCAGCTGGTCATGGAGACCCTGCTCCCCTAAGCCCCCCTAAGCCCCCGCACTCGCATCTGCCCCCCGCATGCCCCGCATGCCCCCCACACGTGCCAAGTGCGCGTTTGGGCTGACTAGAGCATGCCCAAGTGCGCACTCGGGCCGCGGAGAGGGGCGGGGCGACCGCGGAGAGGGGCGGGGGCGGCTGCGGAGAGGGGCGGGGCGAGAGGGGGCGTGGGGCGGGAGCGGCTAGAGGTCGGTAAGGGGGACGGAGGGGTCGGCGAGGCGGGAGGCGTCGACGGGGCGGGCGGAGCGGATGAGGGACTGGATGTCATCGGTGACGTCCCAGATGTTCACGTTCATGCCCGCGACCACCGCGCCCGCCTTCAGCCAGAACGCGATGAACTCCAGGCCGTCGGCGTCGCCGCGGTAGACCACCTGGTCATAGGAGCCGACCGGCGGCAGGCCCGAGCATTCCATGCCGAGGTCGTACTGGTCGCTGTAGAAGTACGGCACCCGGTCGTAGACCACGTCCTGGCCGAGCATCGACCTCGCGGCGGCGGGGCCGCCGTTCAGCGCGTTCGCCCAGTGCTCCACGCGGACCCGGCGGCCGAGCAACGGGCTGAGCGAGTTCGCTACGTCACCGGCGGCAAAGACGTCCGGGTCGGAGGTGCGCAGCGCCGCGTCGGTCAGCACGCCGTCCGCCACCTCCAGGCCGGCGGCCGAGGCCAGCTCGTCGTTCGGCGCCGCGCCGACGCCGATAACCGCGACGTCGGCCGGGAGCGTCGCGCCCGACGAGGTGAGCACCGATCGCACGTGGCGGCTCGCGTCGCCGTGCAACTCGCTGGCCGACTCGCCGAACCGGAACTCGACGCCGTGGGAGGCGTGCAGCTTCGCGAACTTCGCGCCCAGCTCGGGGCCGAGCGCTCCGTGCAGCGCGGTCGGCTGCGGCTCCAGCACGGTCACGGAGCAGTCGGCATCCCGCGCCGCTGCCGCTGCCTCCAGGCCGATCCAGCCGGCCCCGACGATCACGACCCGAGCGCCGTGCCGGAAGGCTTCGCGCAGCGCGTCGGAGTCGCCGAGCCCGCGCAGGTAGTGGACCCCGTCGAGATCCGCGCCCGGGATGTCGAGCCGCCGCGGCGACGCCCCGGTCGCGAGCAGCAGCTTGTCGTAGCCAAGGCTGCCGCCCTGGAACTCGACCCGGTGCGCCGAACGGTCGATCGCGGTGACCGGGACGCCCGTGCGCAGGTCGATGTCCCGCTCCGCGTACCACGCCTCGGGATGCACGAACGTGGACTCACGCTCGGCCTTGCCGTGCAGGTACTCCTTGGACAACGGCGGGCGCTCGTACGGCACCTCCGGCTCGTCGCCGAAGAGCACCACCTGCCCGTCGAACCCCTCTTCACGCAGCGTCTCCGCGGCCTTGGCGCCGGCCAGGCCGCCTCCCACGATCAGGTGCGTCGTCATTCGAGCCCTCCTCTTGCCAACAACCGACTATGCCAGGCGATGGCGGACGTGTCCGTGAGCGACGCGACCTGATCGATCACGACGCGATGACGTTCCGCCTCCGAGCTCGCCGCGTCCCAGGACGGGCGCAGCACGGGGTCGAGGGTGCCCGGTGCGCCGCGCCAGATCGCCAGGGCCAGCTCGGCGATCAGCTCCCGTTCCCGGGCCTTCGGCGCCACGGCGGATTCGGCGAAGATCACGTAGTGCGCGCTCACCGCCTTGAGAAGGGCGCATTCCAGGAGCTGGCGGCGCGGCACCACGAGGTCGGCGTCGTAGCGGCTGAGGCCGGCTCCGGCTGGGGTAGTGCCCGAGGCGGGGGTGGTACCCGGGGCGAGGGTGGTCCCGCGGCCGACGGCCGCGAGGGTGGCGCGCTCGGCGGCCAGGCAGAACCGGCCGACCAGCTCGCTGGTCAGGTTCTTCGCGTCCGCCAGCGACGCCGGGCCGCCGTCGAAGCTGAAGTCCCAGAACGGCAGCTCCATGAACTCCGCGAAGACCGACTCGAGTTCGTCCTCGGTGACCCCTGGCGCGTCGGGACAGTAGGTGAGGGCGACCCGAGACACCACGATCCGTTCAGGAGGATCCTTGAGGTTCTTGAGGGTCACGTGCCCGGCGTGCAGCCCGTCCTCCAGGTCGTGCACGGAGTAGGCGACGTCGTCCGCCCAGTCCATGACCTGGGCCTCCAGGCAGCGGCGGCCACCCAGGGCACCCGGAGCACCCGGGCCACCAGGGGCGCAGGGGGCGTAGGCGCGAATCCAGTTAAAGACGGATTTGTCGGATTCGTAGGCACCAAATTTGCCCGCGCCGGGACCCCCGGGACAGCCGGGGCCGATGACCGGGTACTTGATCGCGGCGTCGAGGGTGGCGCGAGTGAGGTTGAGGCCGGCGCCGTCGATCTTCGGCTCCAGGCGGGTGAGGAGGCGGAGCGACTGGGCGTTGCCCTCGAAGCCGCCGCATTCGAGGGGGCCGCCGTCGCCGGCCAGCGCGGCGAGGGCCGCCTCCCCGTTGTGGCCGAACGGCGGGTGGCCCAGGTCGTGCGCCAGGCACGCCGCGTCCACCAGGTCGGGATCGCAGCCGAGGGCGGCGCCCAGCTCGCGACCGATCTGCGCGCACTCCAGGGAGTGGGTGAGGCGGGTCCGGGGGAAGTCCCCGGACCCGGCCCTCACGACCTGCGTCTTCGCGGCGAGCCTGCGCAGCGCCGAGCTGTGCAGCACCCGAGCGCGGTCCCGCTGGAAATGCGTGCGGCCCTCGCGCTTGGGTTCCTCCGGAACCCAGCGCTCCATGTCACGCTGGCTGTAGGTCACTCATCTAGTGTCGCTGTTCCCGCCGGCCACCGCGGCGCGACCCGCCTCCAGCCGTGCGACCGGCACCCGGAACGGGGAGCAGGACACGTAGTCGAGCCCGGCCTCGTGGAAGAACCATACCGACTGCGGGTCGCCCCCGTGCTCGCCGCAGACGCCGAGGTGCAGGTCTGGCCGGGTCTCGCGGCCCGCCCGGACGGCCCGGCGGACCAGCCCGCCGACGCCGTCGCGGTCGATCGTCTCGAACGGGGAGACGCCGAAGATCCCCAGCTCGATGTACCGGCTGAAGAACGCGCCCTCCACATCGTCGCGGGAGAAACCCCAGGTCATCTGGGTCAGGTCGTTGGTGCCGAAGGAGAAGAACTCCGCGGCGCGCGCGATGTCCCCCGCGGTCTCGGCGGCGCGCGGCACCTCGATCATCGTGCCGACGGGGATATCGACGTGGATGCCGGTCTCCGCCTCGACCTCCTCGATGACCTCCTTGACGCGTTCGGCGCTGAACTCCATCTCCTGCACGGTGGCGATAAGCGGGATCATGATCTCCGGCTTCGGCGACTTGCCGGCCTGGGCCAGCCCGGCCGCGGCGCGGGCGATCGCGCGGACCTGCATGGCGAGCAGGCCGTCGATGGTGAGGGCGAGCCGGACGCCGCGCAGGCCGAGCATCGGGTTCTGCTCGTGCAGGCGGCGGACCTCGCCCAGCAGCCTGCGGTCGGCATCGGTCGCGTTGTCGCCATCGAGCGCGACCTTGACCGACAGGTCCGTCAAGTCGGGGAGGAACTCGTGCAGCGGCGGGTCGATCAGCCGGATGGTCACCGGCAGCCCGTCCATCGCCTCCAGGATCTCGGTGAAGTCGCCGCGCTGCAGCGGCTCCAGGGCGTCGAGCGCCTCGGCGCGGGCGCTGCTGCCGGGTTCCGCCAGGATCAGGTTCTCCACCAGCTGGCGCCGCTCTCCGAGGAACATGTGCTCGGTGCGGACAAGGCCGACGCCCGACGCGCCGAACCGGCGGGCGCGGGCGCAGTCGGGACCGTTGTCGGCGTTGGCGTGCACGCCGAGGCGGCGCTTGGCGTCCGCGTGCGACATGAGCGCGTGGACGGCCCGCACGAGGTCATCGCTGTCGGGAGCGAGGGAGCCCTCGAAGTACTGGACGACGTTGGAGGCGACGACCGGAACCTCGCCGAGGTAGACGGCACCGGAGGTGCCGTCGATGGAGATCACGTCGCCTTCCCTCACGACCACGCCGCCGGGGGCGGTGAACTTCTTCGCGGCGGAGTCCACCGCAAGCTCCTCGGCACCGCAGACGCAGGTCTTCCCCATGCCGCGGGCGACCACGGCGGCGTGGCTGGTCTTGCCGCCGCGGCTGGTGAGCACGCCCTGGGCGGCGACCATGCCGTGCAGGTCGTCGGGGTTGGTCTCGCGGCGGACCAGGATGACCTTCTCGCCCCGCTCCGTCAGGCGCACGGCGGTGCCGGAGTCGAAGACGACCTTGCCGACGGCCGCGCCGGGCGAGGCGTTCACCGCCTTCGTCAGCTCCCTGACCTCGCCGGTCACGTCGAAGCGCGGGAACATCACCCGGGCGAGCTCGTCGCCGGACACCCGGGTGAGCGCCTCGTCCATGTCGATCATGCCCTGGCTCACCAGCTCGGTCGCGATGCGGAACGCCGCCGCCGCGGTGCGCTTGCCGACGCGGGTCTGCAGCATCCACAGCTTGCCGCGCTCGATCGTGAACTCGATGTCGCAGAGATCCCGGTAGTGGTTCTCCAGCGTCTGCATGATTCGCATCAGTTCGTCATAGGACGTCTTGTCGATGCGCTCCAGGTCTTGCAGCTGCACCGTGTTGCGGATGCCGGCCACGACGTCCTCGCCCTGCGCGTTGGCCAGGTAGTCGCCGTACACGCCCTGGGCGCCGGTAGAGGGATCACGGGTGAACGCCACGCCGGTGCCGGAGTCGTCGCCCAGGTTGCCGAACACCATCGCCACCACGTTCACGGCCGTCCCCAGGTCCGCGGGGATCCGCTCCTGGCGGCGGTAGAGGATTGCGCGGTCGGCGTTCCACGAGTCGAACACGGCCTTGACCGCCAGGTCCATCTGCACCCGCGGATCGGTCGGGAAGTCGCGTCCGGCCTGCTCGGAGACGATGTCCTTGAAGGCCTTCGTCAGCTGCTTGAGGTCGTCGGCGTCCAGGCCGGCGTCGCTCGTGGCGCCCTTGTGCTCCTTCGCGCTGTCGATCGCGTGCTCGAAGTGCTCGCCGTCGATGCCCAGCACGGTCTTGCCGAACATCTGGATCAGCCGCCGGTAGGAGTCCCAGGCGAACCGCTCGTTGCCCGACTGCCTGGCCAGGCCGTGGACAGACTCGTCGGACAGCCCGATGTTGAGGACCGTCTCCATCATGCCGGGCATCGAGAACTTCGCCCCGGACCGGACGCTGACCAGCAGTGGATCCGCTGGGTCACCGAGCCGCTTGCCCATGCGCTCTTCCAGCGCCCGCAGGTGGTCGCCGACCTCGTCGTCCAGGCCGTCGGGGGTCGTGCCGTGGCTGAGGTAATGGCGGCACGCGTCCGTGGTAATAGTGAACCCGGGAGGCACCGGAAGGCCGAGATTGGTCATCTCGGCCAGATTGGCACCCTTGCCTCCAAGAAGGTCCTTGAGGTCTTTGTTACCTTCTGTGAAGTCATAAACGAACTTCGGCACTGAACGCTCCTCGCACCGGTGATCTCCGCATGGTGCGGACTCTACCTGGCCCGGTCTGGCCCGTGCTTAATCAGGGCCGGGAAACGCGACCGTACCTCAGGGTATAGACCGGGGCAATAGCCTCATGGCGTGGGAATGACCATGGTTTACCCGATGATTACGGCCTTCCGGGGAAATGGTTTAGACCGCTCTCCGAAATTGGTTTAGACCGTTGGCGGAAACCAATGGAATAGACCTTTTCCGCCCAAAGGGCGGGACAGGCTCCACATGAACCGGCACAATAGGGCCGAAGTACCGCTCACCGGGCCGGCCGATCGCCGGCCGGAGAGGACGCGCAATGACGACCGTCGGGCTGCTGCATCCGGGCGAGATGGGCGCCGCCGTCGGCGGCTGCCTGGTCTCCGCCGGGCACACGGTGCTGTGGGATCCGTCCGGCCGCAGCCGGGCCACTACCGGGCGGGCGCTGGCCGCGGAGCTTTCCGGCACCGGATTCGACTCGCTGGTTTCCGAGTCCGAGGTGATCTTCTCGATCTGCCCGCCGCACGCGGCCCTGGACGTGGCCCGCCAGGTCGCGGAGACCGGGTACTCCGGTCTCTACGTGGACGCGAACGCGATCTCGGTCGCCACCGCGCAGCGGGTAGCGGCCGTGATCACGGCCGGCGGCGCGGACTACGTGGACGGCGGGATCATCGGCCCGCCGCCGGACGCCGCGGGGCACACGCGGCTGTACCTGTCCGGGCCGCGGGCGAAGGAGGTGGCCGCGCTCCCGCGCCGGTCGGCGCTGGAGGCGCGCATCGCCGACGGGCCGGCGTTCGCCGCGTCCGCGGTGAAGATGGCGTACGCGGCCTGGACCAAGGGCACCTCCGCGCTGCTGCTGGCCTGCCGGACGCTGGCCCGCGCCGAGGGGGTGGAGCGGGTCCTGCTCGCCGAATGGGGGCTGTCGCAGCGGGCATTGCCGGAGAAGTCGCAGCAGGCGGCGTCGGCGGCGGCGTCGAAGGGCTGGCGCTGGGTGGCCGAGATGGAGGAGATCGCGGCGTCGATGACCGCGGCCGGCCTGCCCGCGGGCTTCCACGAGGCGGCCGCCGAGATCTACGACCGCGTCTCCCGCAACGGGACACCGCCGTCGGACTCCGCGTGGAACTTTGATGCTGTTATAGCTCACATATGTTCCACGCCGACGTGATCAGCAGAGGGGGAGGCGGTCCGACAGGTAGGACTCCAGGGCGGAGACGGCGACGCGCTGCTGGCTCATCGAGTCGCGCTCGCGCACGGTGACGGCCTGGTCGGAAAGGGTGTCGAAGTCGACCGTGACGCAGTACGGGGTGCCGATCTCGTCCTGGCGGCGGTAGCGGCGGCCGATCGAGCTGGCGTCGTCGAACTCGGTAGTCCACCGCTTCCGCAGCGCGGCGGCGACGTCGGCGGCCTTCGGCGACAGGTCGGCGTTGCGGCTCAGCGGCAGCACCGCCACCTTCACCGGGGCGAGCCGCGGGTCCAGGTGCAGCACGGTCCGCTTTTCCATGACCCCCTTGGCGTTGGGCGCCTCCTCCTCGGCGTAGGCCTCCATCAGGAACACCAGCGCGCTGCGGTCCGCCCCGACCGCGGGCTCGATCACGTACGGGACGAACTTCTCGCCGGAGGCCTGGTCGAGATAGGTCATGTCGACCTTGGACGCCTCGCCGTGCGTCGTCAGGTCGTAGTCGGTGCGGTTCGCGACCCCCTCCAGCTCGCCCCACTCCGAACCGGTGAACCCGAACCGGTACTCGATGTCCACCGTGCGCTTGGAGTAGTGCGAGAGCTTCTCCTTGGGATGCTCATACAGCCGCAGGTTCTCGGGGTCGACGCCCAGCCCGGTGAACCAGGCCAGGCGCTCGTCGATCCAGTACTGGTGCCACTTCTCGTCCTCGCCGGGACGGACGAAGAACTCCATCTCCATCTGCTCGAACTCGCGGGTACGGAAGATGAAGTTCCCCGGCGTGATCTCGTTCCGGAACGACTTCCCGACCTGCCCGATGCCGAACGGGATCTTCTTCCGCGACGTGCCCAGCACGTTCTTGTAGTTGACGAAGATGCCCTGCGCGGTCTCCGGGCGCAGGTAGGCCAGGCCGGAGGAGTCCTCGACCGCGCCGAGGTAGGTGCGCAGCATCGTGTTGAACTGGCGCGGCTCGTCGAACGTGCCCTTGTTGCCGCAGTTCGGGCAGTTCAGGTCGGCCAGGCCGCCCTCCGGCTCCCGGCCGTCGTGCTTCTCCTGATACGCCTCCACCAGGTGGTCGGCGCGGTACCGCTTGTGGCAGGCCTGGCACTCGGTCAGCGGGTCGGTGAAGTTCGTGACGTGGCCGCTGGCCTGCCACACCTCCGGGGCCAGGATGACCGAGGAGTCCAGGCCGACGATGTCGTCGCGCTCGGTCACCATGTGCCGCCACCACTGGTGCTTGACGTTGTTCTTCAGCTCCACGCCCAGCGGTCCGTAATCCCATGCCGCGCGCAGGCCGCCGTAGATCTCGCTAGACGGGTACACGAACCCGCGGCGCTTGCTCAGGTTGACGATCGCGTCGAGGCGGTCACTGCGTAGGGCCATGCGGTTCAGCTTATTGACCGGCGACGGTGATCGCGAACCAGTCACCCATCGCCGTCGAAGTCGCCACCGAAGTCGTCGGAGTCACCGGAGTCGTCGGGGACGGCCTCCTCCTGCTCGGGCGCGTCGGGGACCGGGGCCGTGGGCACCGCGCCGCCGTAGCGGCGGTCGCGGCTGGCGTAGATCTCGCAGGCGTGCCACAGGTGCCGGCGGTCGAAGTCCGGCCACAGCGTGTCGAGGAACACCAGCTCCGCGTAGGCCGACTGCCAGAGCAGGAAGTTCGACAGCCGCTGCTCCCCCGACGACCGGATCCACAGGTCCACGTCCGGGATGCCCGGCTCGTCCAGGTACCGCGCGATCGTCTTCTCGTTGATCTTGTCCGGGCGGATCTTGCCCGCGGCCACCTCGGCGGCGATCTGCGAGACGGCGTCGGCGATCTCGGCCCGGCCGCCGTAGTTGCAGCAGAACTGCAGCGTCAGCACGCTGTTCCCGGCCGACATCCGCTCGGCGTCCTCCAGTTCCCTGATGACGCTGCGCCACAGCTTCGGGCGCCTGCCCGCCCACCGGATGCGCACGCCCATCGCGCTCAGCTCGTCGCGGCGGCGGTGGATCACGTCCCGGTTGAAGCCCATCAGGAACCGGACCTCGTCCGGGTGCCGCCGCCAGTTCTCCGTCGAGAACGCGTACGCCGACACGTACTCGATCCCCAGCTCGATGGCGCCCGCCAGCACGTCCAGGAGCGACGACTCGCCCTCCTTGTGCCCCTCGGTCCGGGGCAGCCCGCGCTGCTTGGCCCACCGGCCGTCGCCGTCCATCACGATCGCCACGTGCCGTGGCACCAGGTCGGGCGGGATGGCGGGCGGCCGGGCGCCGCTGGGATGCGGGAACGGCGGGCGGACCGGGCGAGTCGGCATAGTTTAGGCGCGCTCCACATGACGCAACGACCGGATGGAATGCTCCAGGTGCCACTGCAGGTGCGCGGCCACCAGGCCACTGCACTCTACCCGGTGCCTGCGCTCGCTGCTCATCGCGCTGTCCCAGTCCCCGCTCAGCAGGGCCAGCATCAGCTCCACCGTCCGCGGCGACGGGGTGGCGGCCCCCGGCGGGCGGCAGGAGGCGCACACCATCCCGCCCGCCGCGACCGCGAACGCGACCAGCGGCCGAGCCTCAGAAACTGAAATATCGGAAATGTCCGATATTTCTTCGGGGGGAGCACCGGGAGCGCCGCACCGGGCGCATTCGGTCAGGGCCGGGGCGTAGCCCGCGACGGCCAGGGAACGGAGCAGGTACGCGTCGAGCACCAGCCGCGGTTCTTTCTCCCCCAGCGCGCGCAGGCCGCCGATCAGCAGCAGGAACTGCCGCAGCGCCGGCTCCTTCTCCATCGGCGTCAGCCGCTCGGCGGCCTCCAGCATCGCGGTGCCCGCCGTGTACCGGGGGTAGTCGCCGACCAGCTCCGAGCCGTAGGACCGGATGACGTCGGCCTGCGTGATCACGTCCAGCGAGCGCCCGGGATGGACCAGCACGTCCACGTAGGTGAACGGCTCGAGGCGGGCGCCGAACCGCGACTTGGTGCGCCGCACCCCCTTGGCCACCGCCCGCACCCTTCCGTTGCGACGGCACAGCAGCGTGACGATGCGATCCGCCTCGCCTAGCTTCTGGGTCCGCAGCACGACCCCGTCGTCCCGGTACTGGAGCACCCCCCCATTCTCGCAGCCGATGAGGGGGACTCGGGTGGCGGCGACGATCAACACCCAAACCCGTTATCCGGAACGGATCGAGGCGGCTGCCACCGGGACATCCGCCTCGATCCGTTCGGTAGAAGGATGATTTCCGGGTTTACCGCGCCCGGTTGACCGCGGACAGGATCGCGCGCATCGAGGCGGTCGCGGTGTCGGTGTCGATGCCCACGCCCCAGACGACCTGGCCGCCGGTGGACACCTCGACGTAGGAGGCGGCCTGGGCGTCGGTGCCCTCGGTGAGCGCGTGCTCGGCGTAGTCCAGCACCCGCGCCTCGATCCCGACCGACTCCAGCGCGGCGCAGAACGCTGAGATCGGGCCGTTGCCGGCCCCCTCGACCTCCCGCGCCTCGCCATCCACCGAGATGTCCGCCGACAGCACGTGCTTGCCGTCGACGACCTGCGACGACTGGTGGTGGAGCAGCCGGACCGGGCCGTCGGCCAGGTAGGTGCGGCGGAAGATGTCCCAGATCGCCTCCGGTGTCGCCTCGCCGCCCTCGTCGTCGGTGTGGCCCTGGATGACCTTGGAGAACTCGATCTGCAGGCGGCGCGGCAGGTCAAGGGAGTGCCCGGTCTTCATCACGTAGGCGACGCCGCCCTTGCCGGACTGCGAGTTGACCCGGATGACCGCCTCGTAGGAACGGCCCACGTCGTGCGGGTCGATCGGCAGGTAGGGCAGGTCCCAGCGGTATTCGGCCTCCGGGACGCCCGCGGCCTTGGCGGCGGCCTCGAAGCCCTCGAAGCCCTTCTTGATCGCGTCCTGGTGGGAGCCGGAGAACGCGGTGTAGACCAGCTCGCCCGCGTACGGGTGCCGCGGGTGCACCGGCAGCTGGTTGCAGTACTCCACCGTGCGCCGGATCTCGTCGATGTCGGAGAAGTCGATCATCGGGTCGATGCCCTGGCTGAACAGGTTCAGGCCCAGGGTGACCAGGCATACGTTGCCGGTCCGCTCGCCGTTGCCGAACAGGCAGCCCTCGATCCGGTCCGCGCCGGCCATCACGGCCAGCTCGGCGTCGGCGACGGCGGTGCCGCGGTCGTTGTGGGTGTGCACCGACAGGCAGACGTGCTCGCGGCGGGACAGGTTGCGGGACATCCACTCGATCTGGTCGGCGTAGACGTTCGGCGTGGAGCGCTCGACGGTGCACGGCAGGTTGAGGATGATCTCGCGGCCGGGGCCGGGCTGCCAGACGTCCATGACCGCCTCGCAGATATCCAGGGCGAAGTCCAGCTCGGTGTCCATGAAGATCTCGGGCGAGTACTCGTAGCCGAAGTCGACCCCGTCGGCGGTTAGACCGTATTTTTCCGCATATTTCATGACGTGTTCGGTGCCCTCGACGGCCAGGGCCTTGCATTCCCGCTGGCCGAAGCCGAACACCACGTTGCGGAACACCGGCGCGGTCGCGTTGTACATGTGCACGGTGGCCCGCCGCGCGCCCTCCAGGCACTGCAGGGTCCGCTCGATCAGGTCCTCGCGGGCCTGGGTGAGCACGGAGATCCGCACGTCGGCGGGGATCTTGTCACCCTCGATCAGCTCGCGGACGAAGTCGTAGTCGGTCTGGCTGCCGGACGGGAACCCGACCTCGATCTCCTTGTAGCCCATCCGCACGAGCATCTCGAACATGGTGCGCTTGCGGGCCGGCGACATCGGGTCGATGAGGGCCTGGTTGCCGTCCCGGAGGTCGGTGGACAGCCAGCGCGGGGCCTTGGTGATGCTCTGCTCCGGCCACCTGCGGTCGGGCAGGTCCACCGGCTTGAACGGGGTGTAGCGGTGGCACGGCATGCCGCTCGGCTGCTGGTAGACAGGGGCGACGGGCCGGTACTGCTGGGTCATGCTGCTTCCCTCGGTTTCTCGCGGTTGCGTCTTCCGCGGATCGCGTCCTTGGTGGTTGCGCCCGTGGAGGCGGCCAGCGAACACGCCAGTTACCCGCGGCGAGGGAGCCAGCCGGTTTATCGGCCCCCGCCGCGGCCACTAAGGAGGAGCAGCTCGCGCAGCATGATGACTCAGCAGCCTACCCGACGCCGCGGGAGGGGCAAAACCAATCGCGAAAAGGGCCGCGCTTGCGGTTGGGTGACCGTATGCGCATCGAGCAGTGGGACGGGGCGGACCCCGGCGTGGTCCGGGGATGTCATGAGGTGGTGCGGGCGGCGCGGCAGGCCGATGACCCGGACGGGGCGCCGGTTTCGGAACGGCGGCTGCGCGTGATGCTGGAAGGCACCCGGGCCGGCATCCCGAACGAGGTGTGGTTCGCCGCCGGCGAGGAACCAGAGGCTGGCGGGCCGGGAACGATCCTCGGGTCGTACCGGCTGCGGTTGCCCGACCTGGAGGACACCGGCCGCGCGTTCCTGCATCTCGTGGTCCACCCGGAGCACCGTCGCCGCGGCGTCGGCACCGCGCTGCTGCGGCATGCGGCGCAGCGGGCGCGGAGGCACGAGCGGACGCTGCTGGCCAGCGAGGCCATGGG
>JAFMRC010000380.1 GCA_017354375.1 Nocardiopsaceae bacterium
CCACCGCGGGCGCGAGCAGGGCGGGCGCCGCCGATGGCGCCGACGACCCCGAGTCGTTCGCCCAGTGGATGTCCGGCGTCCTGCGCCGCGAGGGCCTCACGATGGAGGCCGCCGCGCGACAGCTCGGGGTGTCGGTGAAGACCGTCAGCCGCTGGGTCGGCGGCACCACCGAGCCCCGGCTCCGCGACCTGCGGCGCATCCGGGAGCTGTTCGGCGAGATCCCGTTCACGTAGGGCCTGGCGGTCGCCGGGAGGCCCGACGCGGCGCTGGACGTTTCCCGGCCAGGTGCCTACGGTGGTCGCATGGCGGACACAACAGCGGGGACATATCAGTCCGGTCCGGGGTCCGGCCGGGTGCTGCTCAAGACCGGCCGGGCCGGGATGGCTGCGAGGGCCGGCCACGACCTGACGATCGAGGTCACCCGGTGGTCGGCGCGGGTGACCGTGCCGGACGAGGAGGGCGGGGGGCTCACCGCGGCGACGGTCAGCGTCGAGCTCGACCTCGGATCCCTCGCCGTCCGGGAGGGAACCGGCGGCGCCAGGCCGCTTACCGAGTCCGACCGCCGGGACATCGAGGCCACCGCGCGCAAGATCCTCGGAAGCGGGACCGCCGCCTTCACCTCGACCCGGATCACCAGGGCACCCGGCGGCGGCTCGATCCAGGGCACGCTCACCCTGAACGGGAAGTCGCAGCCGGCGTGGGTCCAGGTTCGCGCCCCGTCCCCCGGCACGTACCGGGGGAGCGCGACCGTGAAGCAGACCGACTTCGGCATCACGCCGTACTCCGGGTTCTTCGGTGCCCTGAAGCTCCGCGACGAGGTGACCCTCGAGTTCGAGCTCGACCTCACCCCAACCCCCGATCAGCCCTAACGGATCGTGGCGCCTGTTCCCCGCCCTCCTTCCGCCCCGGTCAGGAAGGCCGTCCGGGTGGAGGGCATCGTCCAGGGAGTCGGCTTCCGGCCGTTCGTGTACGCGCTGGCGACGGGGCTGGGCCTGGCCGGCTTCGTCCGCAACGACGCCGACGGGGTATGGGCGGAGATAGAAGGGTCACCTCGATCCGTTCGGGAATTCCTGGAGCGGATCCAGGCCGACGCGCCGAGCCTGGCCAGCGTCGAGCGGGTGACCGCCACGCCCCTGCCGCCCGCGGGGACGGCCGGGTTCACGATCGTCGCCAGCGCGAGCGGCCCGGCCCGCACCCTGGTCGCCGCGGACGCCGCCACCTGCGCGGACTGCCTGCGCGAGCTGGCCGACCCGGCGGACCGGCGCTACCGGTACCCGTTCATCAACTGCACCAACTGCGGCCCGCGGTTCACGATCGTCAAGGATGTGCCCTACGACCGGCCGTACACGACCATGGCGCCCTTCACGATGTGCGAGCCCTGCGCCGCCGAGTACCAGGACCCGGCCGACCGCCGCTACCACGCCCAGCCCGTCTGCTGCCCAGCCTGTGGCCCGTCCCTGACCCTCCTGGACGCGTCCGGGTCAGCGCTGGCCTCCTCCCAGCCCAGCTCCTCCCAGCCCGCCTCCTCCCAGCCCGCCTCCTCCCAGCCCGCCTCCTCCCAGCCCGCCTCCTCCCAGCCCGCCTCCTCCCAGCTGGCCTCCTCCCAGGGCGACATTTCGGAAATGTCGGGTTTTTCTGGCTCAGCGGTGTTCGGCGGGCCGGTTGAGGCCGCTGCCGAGTTGCTGCGGGACGGGCGGGTCGTCGCGGTGAAGGGGCTGGGCGGCTATCACCTCGCGGCGGACGCGGCATGCGAGAAGGCGGTCGCCGCGCTGCGCGCCCGCAAGCACCGGGAGGACAAGCCGTTCGCGATCCTCGCCGCGTCGCTGGCCGGCGCGCGGTCGCTGTGCGCCGTGGACGAGGCCGCTGCCGGGCTGCTGACCAGCAGGGCCAGGCCGATCGTGCTGCTGCCGCGGCTGCCGGACGCGGACGTTGCCCCCTCGGTGGCACCGGGCAACCGCGAGCTGGGGATCATGCTGCCGTACACGCCGCTGCACCACCTGCTGCTGGAGGCCATGGGCCGCCCGATCGTGCTGACCAGCGGGAACGTCTCCGACGAACCGATCGCGTACGCCGACGCCGACGCGCTGGCCCGGCTCGGAGGGGCGGGCGGCATCGCGGACGCGTTCCTCACCCATGACCGGGCCATCCACGTCCGGACCGACGACTCGGTCGCCCGGATCTCCCGCGGCCGCCCGATGCTGCTGCGGCGCTCGCGCGGCTACGCGCCGGAGCCGGTCACCGTGCCCGGGGGGTTCCCGCGCCCGGTGCTCGCCTGCGGCGCGGAGCTGAAGAACACATTCTGCCTGGCCAAGGAGCGGCACGCGTTCGTGTCCCACCACGTCGGGGACCTGGAGAACGCGGAGACGCTGCGGTCGTTCACCGAGGGGATCGAGCACTTCTCCCGGCTGTTCGACATCTCCCCGGCCGTCGTCGCCTATGACCTGCACCCGGAGTACCTGTCGACGAAGTACGCGCTCGACCTGCCGGACACCGTGCTACCGGGGATTGACCTGACGGGGGTGCAGCACCACCACGCGCACATCGCGTCCTGCCTGGCCGACAACGGCTGGCCGCCGGACGAGGAGCGGGGCGGGGGACCGGTCATCGGCGTCGCGTTCGACGGGACCGGCTACGGCCTGGACGGCACGATCTGGGGCGGGGAGTTCCTGGTCGCGGACTACGCGGAGTTCACCCGGGAGGGGCGCCTGGTGCCGGTGCCGATGCCCGGCGGCGCCGCCGCGGTCCGCCAGCCCTGGCGGATGGCGGCGGCCTACCTGGACGCCTCGGGCCTGGACTTCTCTGGTCTGGACACTTCTGGCTCGGTCGCCTCTGGCTCGGACACCTCTGGCCAGGACGCCGGCGCGCTCGCCCCGGACGTCCTGGAGGTCCGTCATCGTAACCGTGATCGCTGGGCCGCCGTGCTCGGCATGGCCCGCCGGGGCCTGAACTCGCCGCCGTCCTCGGGCGCCGGGCGGCTGTTCGACGCGGTCGCGTCGGTCCTCGGCGTCCGCGACGCCGTCAACTACGAGGGCCAGGCCGCGATCGAGCTGGAGCAGCTGGCCGACCCGGCCGAGGCCGGAGCGTACCGAGCGGGGATGGAACAACCGGCAGCAGCGGGAGATCCGTTCGGTATCAGGGGTTCGGATCTTGTCCGCGCGGTCCTCGAAGACCTCGTGGCCGGCGTCCCGCGCCCGGTGATCGCCGCCCGGTTCCACAACGGCGTCGCCGCCGCGATCGCCGACGGGTGCCTGCTGCTGCGCTCGCGGCACGGCCTGTCGACGGTGGCGCTGTCCGGGGGAGTGTTCCAGAACACGCTGCTGCTCGGCACGGTTGTCTCGCGCCTGGAGGCCGACGGCTTCCGCGTCCTGACCCACTCCCGCGTCCCCTGCAACGACGGCGGCATCAGCCTCGGCCAGGCCGCCGTCGCCGCCGCCAGGGACCGCGCGTCTCTCCCGTGAGCGGCCAGGCGCCGTTGCCGCCGCGCGACCGCCCGCGTGACCGACAAAACGGGCGAAACGGCCACCGCGTCCCTGTTGGCCCGGCATCAACGTGCCGTTGCTACGGTCCTGGGCGTAGCAACGGCACTTTCATCCGGCCGCCGCGGTCGCCTTGCTCCGCCGCGAGCGCCGCGCGTCCCGGCGCGAGTTCTTCCCTCTACTGCCGGATCTGCGTCTAAATCGCCGCACCGCTAACGGCGGCGCGGTGGCCGCGCCGGTCCAGGCTGGCTGATCCGCTTCTTAGCTGTGTCCTTTGGGTTAAGGCAGGACCCAAAGGACACAGCGAAGCGCTTGGCGCCCCGAGGTGAGCGCTCGATGCCCTATATGCCTGAACTTTAAGTTCAGGCATATAGGTATTTAATATGAAATACCGAATCGGCGGGCGGGCGGCGCGCCCCAAAGGACACAGTTAAGTGCGGCAGGCCCGTTAAGCCGACAGCTAGTCCGGGGTGCTTTGGGTCTCGCGGCTTTGATGTAAGTATGATAGGACAAAGTATGTGAACATGGCTGGGCAGGAGATGGCTGAGCGGGAAACCCCCGGTGAAGGCCCTGGCGGCCGGTTCGACGTGGTGACGATCGGCCGGATCGGGGTGGACCTCTACCCGTTGCAGGACGGGGTGGGGCTTGAGGACGTGGAGGCGTTCGGCAAGTACCTCGGGGGGAGCGCGACCAACGTCGCCGTCGCCGCCGCCCGGCACGGGCTGAGCAGCGCGGTCATCACCGCCGTCGGCGAGGATCCGTTCGGGCGGTTCGCCCGCCGGGAGCTGCGGCGACTGGGGGTCGACGACCGGTTCGTCGCCGTCGCGGACGGGTTGCGCACCCCGGTTACCTTCTGCGAGATCTTTCCCCCGGACCACTTCCCGTTGTACTTCTACCGGGATCCCATCGCCCCCGACCTGACGCTCGACGGCGACAGCCTGGACACCGGCGCGATCGGGCGGGCGCGGATCTACTGGGCGACGGTCACCGGGCTGTCCCGGCAGCCCAGTCGCGACGCTCACCACGTGGCCTGGGACGCCCGCGGGCGGGCGCCGCTGACCGTCCTCGATCTGGACTACCGGCCGATGTTCTGGCCGTCGCCCGCCGAGGCGTCGGCCGAGGTCGGGCGCGCGCTGGAAAAGGTCACCGTCGCGGTGGGCAACCGCGAGGAATGCCAGGTCGCGGTCGGCGAGGCCGACCCGTGGCGCGCCGCCGACGCGCTGCTGGAACGGGGGGTGGAGCTCGCGGTCGTGAAGCAGGGGCCGCGCGGGGTGCTGGCCAGGACCCGCGCCGAGTCCGTCGAAGTCCCCCCGTACCCGGTGACCGTGGTAAACGGGCTCGGCGCGGGCGACGGCTTCGGCGGGGCGCTGTGCTACGGGCTCCTGCGGGGATGGCCGCTCGCCCGGACCCTGCAGTTCGCCAACATCGCGGGCGCGATCGTCAGCAGCCGCCGCGAGTGCTCCACCGCCATGCCGACGACCGCCGAGGTCACCAGCGCCGTGAAGGACCTCAGCCGTGCCAGCGCGTGACTCCACCGTCCCGGCCCATGACCCCACCGCCCCGGCCCATGACCCCACCCATGGCCTCACCGCCCCGGTCC
>JAFMRC010000381.1 GCA_017354375.1 Nocardiopsaceae bacterium
CCGGGCTGACCGCGGCCTGCGCGCTGGCCCTCCCGGCCGCCGCGGCCCGCGCGGCCACCGGAAGCCCCGCCACGGGAAGCACGTCTACCGGGGGTTCGGCCACCGGAAGCTACGCGCCCAACCCCCACGAGTGGTGGCTGGACAGCTCCCACTGGAACGTGCAGCAGAAGGTGTGGCCGGTCACCGAGGGCGCCGGAGTCACCGTCGCGGTCGTGGACGGCGGCGTCCAGGCCAGCAACCCCGACCTGCCGGGCGTCGTCGAGCCCGGCGCGGACATGCTCGGCTACCCCGGCAACGGCGAGCATGACTACAAATCGAACGGCGGGCACGGCACCGAGATGGCCGAGCTGATCGCGGGCCAGGGCACCGGCGACAGCCAGTTCGGCACCGATCCGGTCGGGATCGCGCCGCGGGCCAAGATCCTGCCCGTGCACGTCGTTAACCCCAGTACGAGCATGGCACCCGTTCCCAGGGGCATCAGGTACGCGGTCGATCACGGGGCCAGCGTCATCAACATCTCGCTCGGCTGGGACGCGCCTTCCCCGACGGCCTGCGACCCGTCCATGCAGCAGGCGGTAGCCTACGCGCTCGCCCACGACGTCGTGGTCGTCGCGGCCGCCGGGAATACCAACCAGAACGGGCTCGCCCCGCAAGACCCCAGCACCTGCGCCGGCGTCCTCGCCGTCGGCGGCGTCGTGCCCAATGGCTCGCCGTGGAAGGACAGCACCCCGGGACCGCAGGTCTCGGTGGCCGCGCCGGCCGCCCCCATGTACGCCGTCAGCAGCGACGGCCGACAATCCACGCTCAAGGGCGCGGGAACCAGCAGCTCCACGGCGCTGGTATCGGGGGCGGCGGCGCTCATCCGGTCGAGGTACCCGAAGATGCCCTGGTACCAGGTGGACCAGCGGCTGATCGGCACAGCGATCCCCGACGGGCCGCGGCCCAACAACGGGACCGGCTACGGGATCATCGACGTCAGCCGCGCGCTCAACGCCTCCGCCTACCCGGTCAGCGCCTCCTCCCCCGACCCTCCCTATGCCCGCTACCAGTCCTGGCTCAAGACCCCGGCCGGCCAGTCCTTCGCCCGGGCCAACCACATCAACACCGGCAACACCGGCCCCGGCAAGCCCGGCGCCGGCGCCCGGCCCGGATCCTCGTCCAGCGGCACGTCCTCGAGCGGATCCAGCACCCCGATCATCATCGGGGTCATAGCCGCCGCCGTCATCGCGATCATCGCCGCGGCCATCGTGCTCGCCACCCGCAACCGCCCCGGCCACGGGCCAGGAGGCCCCCGCGGCTCCGGCGGTCCAGGCATCCCAGGCGGCGGCTACCAGCCCGGCGCCTACGCTCCCCCCGGCCAGTATCCTCAAGCCCAGCCCCAGTACCCCCCGCCCGGCCAACCGCAATATCCCCCCGGCCAGCACCCGCCGCCCGGCCAGTACCAGCCGGGCCAGCACTATCCCCCACCGGGCCAGTAGGAGGCGCCTCCGTAACGGCGCAGCCGGAACCTCGACCAGCATCACGGCCAGGATGGCACGAACCTCGGAGTCGTGGCCGACGAAGTCTGGCCCATGCTTTGCGGGAGGCGTTCGTATCCTGCCTTCGGCGTCCCGGGTAGTTGCCCGCTCAGCTAGACCTACAGGCCTCCCGGCAGGCTCACCGGGGCGCTAAGTTCCTCGCAGAAGCTCCAGACGTCCCGGGCTGGGGACGGATCCAGCGCGCCCTTGTGAAGCTTTCGCCACTTGCGGGGGGATCTCGCGCACCATCGGCCCGCGTCCCCTGGCACCCGTTCGGCCGTCGCGAGGTACGCCGCCGTCCGTGACACCTCGTCCACAAGCGGAGCACCAAGGAACCACCGCGTCCACAGATGCCGCCCGCCCCGCTGCCCCCACCGGTAGGACGCTACCTGCCTCGAGCTTGCCCCGGGGGCCGGCTGAACTCCGCCCAGAAGCATCACGGTCCTGATGCTGAGCCGTTCGGATCTCCGTGCGAGTTCGACCGCCAGGAGGGTGCGTGCCCGGTAGGTGACATACGAGAAACGCATGATGTCGCCACCCGTGCGCAAGTCTCCCACATTGACGCGAGGACCCAGGTAGGGCGGCGAAAGGAAAATCACCCGGCCATAGGGGGGCCGGGGGTACCCCCCGGAAAGCACTGCGGGTCGATCACGGATGTAATCCGGGATCCGCAGCAGCGACGGCGCCAGCGCCCGTGTCGTGACATACGGCGCGATCACGTTAACCGTGGTCAGCCACGGGAGTCCAAGGGCGTCGCCACGCGGCTGCGCCGTCGCGTAGACCCCAGCGTGGACCAGGGCGGATATCGGATTAACCGCCAGCCGCGCACACGCCGCCACCATGGCCGACAGGTCGGCCGGGTCGGCGACTTCAACCTGGCCGAGAGCCTCCGGCGCGACGGCGGACAGCACGGACACGGCGCCCGCAGCCCCAGTTTCATCCGCGCAGAGCAGGTCAATCGTGCTACCCCGCTTCGCGAGCGCGACCGCGACCCGTCGCCCAAGATCCGTCTCCGCGCCGGTTACGACGGTCCGCCACGCGCCGACCGTCCCTTCGTTTTCAGACGTCATCAGTTTCTTACCAGCTCTTGGCAAGGGGCGGGGGCCAATTCCCGTGCGGGAAGTTCTTGTTGTCGGAAGCGTCGCCGATAAGCGCCGACATCTGCGTCGCTTGCGCGGTAAGTACGGCCAGAAGAGCCGTGAGGGCTGCTGCGACCTTTGCCGTTGACGTGATTGCCGCCACGGTCTTGATGAATGTCCAGACGAGAGCGAGAGTATCGATACCGCCTACGCCTATTGATATCACAGCCTTGACGACATCAATCACCAACGTGACCAGGGCTGCGTAAAACACCATCCCGGCCGTGGCGCATACGTCCAGTGAGGTCGCCACGCTGCCAGCGATATCCGCGATCTTCCCGGCCGCCGGGGACTGGAGCGAGATGGCACTCTCATAGCTAGTGGCCGCGGATGAATTCCAGATGAGCTGCCCCTTTAGGAGGTCGGGCTGGATATCCGCGGAGACCGTCGATGCGATTCCCTGGACTTCAGGTCCACGCCACTTCCAGGAAAGATCGTAGAAGTACAGCGGGGCCAGGATGCCTTCCACGAGGTGCTCAAGGGTCTTCACGAACTCTTCCAGCAGGCCAACGGCCTTCCCCGCGGCCTCCACCGCCTCATGCTGGGCGAAGCCGGGAATATACCACTGGTTGACCGCCGACGCTACGGCCGGCGTAATCTTTGGGAGGTCGCTGGATATATGCTGCAGCCCGTCCTGCAAGCTCTTCGCTACGGTCTCGTACTGGGATTTACTGAAACTCATGTGGTTCCTTCGGTCAGCGACCCTGGCCTATACTCTGCGCGGCGCTCGTATTCTTCCTCTCGGCCTCCTGGTAGTTGTCGGCGTTGTGCCGCAGTCCCGCCGCTATGGCTTCCATCACGGAGACGGCACCGTCCCGGCCGCCGCACAGCTTGGTTATCTTCGTGACAACGTCGTCATATTTGTTGACGAGCGGGAAAAAGATTCCGGCCTGGAGATGATCGAGATGAAGGCCCGTGACGTTCGCGGCGAGATGGTGCATTTGCCTGGCCGCCTGGTCCCAGGTCGCAGCTTGCGCACGGAGCGTGCCCGGGTGAACCTCGTATCCGTCGCCTGTCGTTCCCAATGGGATCCTCCCTGGATTCACGTTCCCGAGGCGAGCTTGCGAAGGTGCGCGAGTGAGTCTTCGAACAAATCGGCTGTGTCCGCGTTCGCCTTACCCTGGTCGTCGGGCGTCGCGGCCAGCTCGGAGAGCTGGGCACGAGCCGACCGGAGGGCGCCATTCAGCGCGTCTCCGAGTTCCGTACCGGAGCGCTGCTGTGCCCATCGAGGGTCAATATCGCAACGGGGGCCGGAGCGGGCCAGCTCGATGGTCACGCCGCCCTCGGTTCCCCGCCCGACTGGCGCCTGGTCACCGCGGCTCGCCTGGGCCGCGTCGCGCGCCGCGGCGATGCCCGAGATCGCCGCCTCGGCCAGGTCGTCGATTGTCCGGCGTGGCTCCATGCGGAGGGGCGTTTCGTCCGGCTCCCGGCTCACGTCATCGGACGGCACCGGGGCCGTGCCGCGGGCCGCCGTCCACTTGGCGCTGCGGTTGGACAGCGCCTGGGAGTGCGCCTCGGTGACGGCGCCGACGAGTTCGGAGGGTGCCACGCGCTGGCGCCAGCGCGGATCGACGTCGAACCGTTCCGGCAGCCCATCGGTCCCGAGGGTGACGGTGATCGCCGAGCGCCGGTCCGAGCCCGTGGCGCCCGCCCAACTCAAGCCGGCAAGCCCCGCAGCCAGCTTTCTGAGTTCTCCGGCGCGATAGCGCAAGTCATCTAGCGAATTCTCCAGACCTGCAGGCCAATTACGATCACTGGACATGCGATCCCCTTCGATGTCCGGAAGAATGGTCGTTTTCTGGCCCGTAATCACGCTACTACACACTCTGCACGTGGTCAAACTCCACTGGACATGGGAAGTAAATGATCTTTCTCACGGGGATTTTGGCGGCACCTGGTCGCGGCCCCGACGTATCCTAGAAGTGCTGGCGGGATCATTGTTGCTGGTGTTACAAGAGAATTCACGGTGCGCCTTCCTTGAGGCACGGTTTGCGGCTGGGATAGGATATGCGGGCCAGTGGTGGCGGGCGGAAGGCGCTTCGGCGCGGGGGTTTCCGGCGCTGACCTGGCATTATCGGCAGCCAGGGGAAGCCGCCGATAAGACAGCACGGGATTTGACAGCACGGGAACTGCCGGGACGGGACTTATATGATCATGAATTTCACGTCGTCCCGGGCACGATCATGAGTGAGGCGTGATGGACGATCCATTCAGCGGAATCATCGGCGGCATCGAGCACGCCCAGGCGGCCAGCAGCGTCCAGTCCCAGCTGCCCTCCGGCGGGGCCCCGGCGACCGGGAACTGGAGCTGAGCGCGATGAGCGATCCGGTCCAGAACGCGCTCACGGGCGTCGAGGCCGGGCTCGACGCCGTCGTGACCGGGCTGCCCGTCCCGCCCCCCCCGCCCAGCCACA
>JAFMRC010000147.1 GCA_017354375.1 Nocardiopsaceae bacterium
GGCCGCCGAGGCCAGCGGCGCCGCGCGGGCCGCGCGGGAACGGGAGCGGGCCGCGCTGATCGCCGGCCGCAAGCTGGTGCCGCTGCCCCCTTCCCCCGTCCCGGACATGCCCTACGGCGTCATCGACGGCACCGGCGTCCCCATGACCGCGAGGGAGACCGCAGGCCGCGAGGGCAAGGGCGATGACGGCCGCGCCCGCACCCGCGAGGTGAAGATGGCCGTGTTCTTCACCCAGCACGAGGTCGATGACGACGGGTACCCCGTCCGGGACCGGTCCTCCTCCAGCTACATCGCCTCCTTCGAGACCGCCGCCGCCTTCGCGGGCCTGGTCAAGGCCGAGGGGATCCGCCGCGGCGCGGAGCAGGCACGGCAGCTGACCTTCATCGGCGACGGCGCCGCCTGGATCTGGCGGCTCGTCACCGCCACGTTCCCCGAGGCCACCCAGATCGTGGACCTCTACCACGCCCGCGAGCACCTCCACAGCCTCGCCCGCTCCCTGGAGTTCATGCTCGGCGACCACTACAGCGAATGGCTGCAAGCCCGCCTCGAAGACCTCGACTACGGCTACATCGACGGCATCGCCGCCGCCGTCCGCAGCTACCCCCTGGAAGGCGTGAAGAAAGACGAGGCCGAGAAGGAACTCGGCTACTTCCTCAACAACGCGCCCCGCATGCGCTACCACTGGTTCCGGCAATGCGGCCTGTTCGTCGGCTCCGGCGTCGTCGAGGCCGGCTGCAAGACCGTCATCGGCCAGCGCCTCAAGCAGGCAGGCATGCACTGGACCACCAGCGGGGCAGACTCCATCATCGCCCTCCGCTGCCACGAGGCCAGCAGCACCTGGGAGGCCGTCTGCAACACCCCGCACACTCAGACACGAGCCAGCTGACCAGCCCCGCCTCAAAGATGATCTTGGCTACCTACAAATCTGTCGCACACCCACGGCCCCGCTAGCCGCCCTGGAATGTCGTACCCCCTGAGTATTTTCTCCACCATCCGAACGCTCGCATCCATAACGCGATACGGGGAGGTATCTCAGGATGCAGGATCAGGGTGACCCCGGGGAGGTCGACCTACAGCCGTGGGGTAAATCGCGCGGGCTCGGCGAGGGGAACTTCTACCCCCTCGTGTGCCACCTGCTGGACGCGGGGGCAGCCGCGCGGCGCCTATGGGACACCTACGTCCCGGCCGGGGTGAAGGCGCTCATCGCCGATGGCTTCGGCGTCACCGTCGAGCGCGCCGGGGCACTGGTCGCGCTGTGGGCGGCCCTCCACGACATCGGGAAGCTCATCCCCGAGTTCCAGGCGGTGGACCGAACAGCCGACCTGTCCGCCTACCCACCGAGCCGGGGCCACCGGATTGAGCATGAGCAGGCGAGCCAGGACTGGCTCCAGTGGGCGCTGCCACGATGCGGCTACGAGCTGGACGCCGATGACCGGGAGACGCCGGGGTTCCTCATCCCCCAGCTGCTGGGTGGGCATCACGGCATCTTCCGCCGCGGGGCCGCCGTGCGCGGGCCTATCACCCTGGCCAGCCGCGGTTTCCGGGACGATGCCTGGGAACAGCAGCGCAAGGCGACCCTGGCCATGGTCCAGCGGATCCTCGACGCCCCCGAGCCTCCGCCGCGCGCGACGGTCCCGGCGGCGGCCCTCGCATGCGCGATCATCGTGCTGGCCGACTGGCTGGTCAGCCAGGAAACCCACCTGGTACCGCGCCTAGATGACCTGCCCGCTTCTGGGACGGAAACTGAACTGCGGCAGCACTTCAGGAAGTCGCTGCGGATCAGCGACACCCTGATCGAGAACGCCGGGCTCATCCAGCAGCGGCTCAAGCCGGGCTCGTTCGCCGAGTCGTTCCCGCACATCAACCCGAACGGCCTGCAGCAGTCACTCGCTGACCGGCTTCCCGGGCTGGCGCATGGCCCGGGCCTGCTGCTGGTCACCGCGCCTCCCGGGCTCGGCAAGACCGAGACCGGCCTGTACGCGGCGAAGGTGATGGGCGAGGCAACCGGCCACCCTGGCGTGTACACGGCGCTGCCGACCACGGCGACCGCCGACCAGATCTACAAGCGCATCTACGACTACCTGGACGGCCAGGCGGAGGTGGCATCGTCGCTGATGCTGCTGCACGGCATGGCATGGCTCAACCCGAAGTACTGGCCGGAGACGGAGCCCGCGCAGGTTCTGACCGGGGACGGCCACCAGGGGGACCCGTTCGCCGCGGCGGACTGGCTGCTGGGCCGCTGGCGGGGAATGTGCGGGTCGTGGGCGGTCGGGACGATCGACCAGGCGCTGATGGCCGTGCTGAAGAGCCGGTATAACGCGCTGCGGCTGTTCGGCCTGGCGGGCAAGACCGTGATCATCGACGAGGTCCACGCGTGCGACCCGTACATGCAGGGCCTGCTGCTGCGGCTGCTTCGGTGGCTCGGCACGTTCGGCACGCCCGTGGTGCTCCTGTCCGCGACCCTGACCGGCCGCGCCGCCGGCAAGCTGGTCTCGGCTTACCTGGAAGGTGCCCATTCCCCTCCCAGAAAGAACGATTCCGCCGAACGGATCGTGGCTTCTCTTTACCCCGGATGGCTCTACGCCGACGCCGGAACCGGCGAGATCACGACGGCTGCTGTCACGCTCCCGCCGACTCCCAACCTGCGGATCAGCGTCCGCGAGATCAGCGCCGTAACCGCCCCGAACGGCGGAACCCCTGCCGCCGACCGCGGCCCGGCGCTGCGCGCGGAACTAGCGCCGCTTGCCGAATCCGGCGGCTGCGCGCTCGTCATCTGCACGACCGTGACCGAGGCGCAGGACACGTTCTGCCAGCTGCGCGAATGGTTCACGGAGCTGGCCGCCAGCGGCGGGACGCCGCCGGACCTGGAACTGCTGCACGCCCGCTTCCCCGCGTGGCAGCGCGAGCAGATCAGCAACCGCGTGATGACCAGGTACGGCAAGAACGAGGACCGCGAACGCCCGCGTGCCGCCGTGCTCGTAGCCACGTCGATCGTCGAGCAGTCCCTAGACCTGGACTTCGACCTGATCATCAGCGACCTGGCCCCGATCGCGCTGCTCCTGCAGCGGGCCGGCCGCTGCTGGCGGCATGAGCGGCTCCGCAAGATCACCAGGCCGCCGTGGTCCGCCGAACCGCGCCTGACGGTGCTCGTACCTCCCGGCGGTCCGAAGTCCCCGCAGTTGTTCGGCTCGTGGAAGGCGATCTACGACGCGTCCCTGCTGGCCAACACCTACCAGCTCCTTACGGACCGCTCGGTTATCCGGATCCCTGGCGAGGTGCAGCAACTCATCGATGACGTCTACGACGACGCACTCTTCACCGATGGTGACCTGAGCCAGGCGGCACTAGAGCGTATCGGCGAAGAGATCGCTCTAACACAGCTCTCCGGCAACATCGCGATCCCCGCGCCAGCCGACACCGATGACCTCGCGCTGCTGACGGACCTAGTCGTGCCAGACCCCGAGATGCTGGCCACCCGGTTCGATGCAGACTCCGTCCGTGCCCTGCCGGTATTCGTCGGCCCCGACGGCGAAGAATGCCTCGACAGGGAATGCGAGATCCCGCTCCCCGGCATGCAGGGTACGCCTGACCTTACCGTGTGCCGGAAGATCATCCAGCACACGGTTCCCGTTCGGGGCGGCCTGTGGCTGAATAAAAAAGAAGCACGTGCAGCACTCCCCAGACCATGGCAGCGCAATGTCCACTTGCGCGATCTTGTGCTCTTGCGACAGCACTCCGACGCCAATGGTTCATTCGCACCTGCGGTTATCGAAGATCGCGAATTTTATCTGGACGAAATCCTTGGACTTCGCACGAGCAGAATCCGGTGATCTTCTAGTCCTCAACATACTTGTATTTTTTCGCACTTCTACGGTGATCATGAAGTTACGCCGGGAGCATGAATGTCACGGGGAGGTGCTTCACCCCCACTTCCGTGGGGAACCGCAGCCCCCGGTCGTGGCTATTCCTCCACATACGGGGCACCCCCGCCACAGCGAGGATCGCCATTGACCCTACATGCACCACTAGCACCCTGAACAGGAAAAACGGAAAGGAGGTACGGTGCCATCCTTCGACTTGGAAACACAGCCGTGGATTTCTGTCAGGTTCCTAGACGGCATCGACGGACTGGCGGAGACAGGATTTGCCGACCTGCTCACGCAGGCCCACAAGATCGCGGACATCGTGTTGCCGGTGCCGCCCGCCGCATCCGGCCTGTGGCGGATTCTGTACCTGATCACGGCCAGGATCACGGAACTCGACGATTTCGGCAGGCTGGGCACTCTCAAGGAGTGGAAGCGGGCACGGCGCCGGGTCCTCGAAGCCGGGCAACTGGACCCGGATGATGTGCATCGGTACTTCGCCGAATATGCGGGCAAGTTCGACCTCTTCGATGTGGAAAGGCCATGGCTGCAGGATCCGAGGCTGGCCGAAGAATGCGCGAAGAGCACCGGCATCAACAAGCTGGTGATCGGCCGCGCCGCCGGGAACAACCTCGTGTGGCTCAGCCACCACACTGACCTGGACCCGCAGCCGATCCGGGCCGCCGAGGCCGCCTGGTACCTGCTGGCCTGGTCCTTCTACGGACCGAGCGGCAAGATCACCGCCCGTACGGTCAACGGCCGTACCGAGTCGAACATGGCCGCCGGCCCGTTGCGGTCGCGGATCTCCTTCCACCCTCTCGGCAGGAACCTCTTCGAATCGCTCGTGCTCGGCATCCCGTATCCCGGCGGAGAGCACGCCAGGCGGCCAGACGCTGACCTCGCCCCGTGGGAAGAGAACTGGGATGAGCACCAGCCCGACCCGCTCGGCCTGCCGCCCACGCGGAAGGGCCTGTCCGGCCTCCTGACCGGGCAGTTCCGGCAGGCCCTGCTGCTGTCCCCGTCACCGGACGGCTCGCAGGTCACCGACGCCTGGATTACCTGGGCATGGCGCATGCAGCCCACGGAGATCCCGGATCCATACCTGATCTACGACATGCCACGGAATGGGGGGATGCCGTTCGCGCGGTACGCGAAGGCGGACCGCGCCATCTGGCGCGACCTCGACGCGCTCCTGCTGCAGGGGGAGATGAGGCAGCCGCCGGTATTCGGCCACCTGCCCGATGCGTCGGCCACCGGCCCGCTCCGCGTCCGCGCGTTCGGTTTCGACCAGGATGGCCAGACGGTGGACAAGCAGTGGTTCACCGCATCGACGCCCCCGGTCCTGACGATGCGCGATCGCGACGGCGCTGAGCCTGAGTACGACCACGCCCGGGATATCGGACATACCCGGGTAGCCGCTGAACGGGTCGGCAGCGACCTGCGGCAGGCGCTGCGCCGCGCGTGGTTCGCGCTCAGTGACCCCGAAGACGGCCGCGGCAAGATGCGCCAGGACTCCGGAGACGGACCCTGGGTGCCGCAGGGCATGAGCCGCTACTGGCCGCAGGCCGAAGCCCTCTTCTGGCAGATGGTCGGCGAACGCGACTTCGGCTACCCGAACAACGCGTTCATCCGCGTCGCGCTCACCGCCTACGACGAGATGACCGAACGCCATGCCCGCCGTGGCCCGCGCGTGGCCCGCGCCCTTGAGCGCGCACGAGGCGGGATCTTCGCGACCTGGACCCCGGCCGCCCAGCCCCCACCGGAGGAACAAAGTGCCTGAAACCACCCGTGTTCCGCCCCAGGCGGATGACCTGGCCCGCACGGTCACAAGAATCACCCTGGCCAATCCCGGCGACCGGTCCCTGCTCCGGCACAGCCTCGGCCGCGCGCCGAAGGACGTCGCTCCGGGCGTGCACCGGATCGTCGTCCCGTTCGTGCCCGAGCACACCAGCGAAGCGGCCGAGCGGGCCTACTACACGGTCGCAGCGCTGATCGCCGCCCAGGACCGGACGTCGCGCGACCAGGCAAGGGGATCCAGCGCGGAAGATCAGGCCCCGGACGGCAGCGATTCCGGCGCGCCGCAGCCGCCTGCCGACTGGCGCCGCCGGAACCTGGGCTACTCGCTCGCGCTGGCCGCGGACAAGCGCCCCCGCGACCGGCGCAAGTCCCTGGAAGATCGCCTCGAGCTCCTGGCCCGCCAAGACCTTGAAGGCTTGTACCGGCACCTGCCGCGGCTGATCTTGTACCTACGCGGAGACCAGGTGCGGATCGACTGGGGCGTCCTGATCCGCGACCTGACCAGGTGGGCCAGCGACTCTCGGCAGGTCGCCAAGGAATGGGTGCAGGACTACTACCGCACCACCGAACGCCTCGAAGCAGCCAGGAAGAACAACAACGCCGCAGACGAGCGGCAGGACGAGGGGAATCTCAGTGACCGTGTCAAGCGGCAATAGCGATGACCTGCGATGGCGGGATCGGGCTGTAGACCCGGTTGTCGCGCAGCAGCGCCCACAAGACGTCGACCATGCGTCGGGCGAGAGCGAGCAGGGCCTGGGTATGGATCTTGTTCTCGTTCCGTTTGCGCTGGTAGAAGGCCTTGGACGGTCCGTCGGTGCGGAGGCTGGACAGTGCCATCATGTAGAAGACGTTGCGCAGCGGCCGGTGGAAGCGTCTGGGCCGGTGGTAGTTGCCGCTGACGCGCCCGGAGTCGCGGGGTACGGGCACGAGGCCGGCGTAGGAGGCCAGCCGCCCGGAACTCGCAAAGGCTTCCAGGGGGCGGCCGTCGGTGGCGACCAGGAACTGGGCGCCGAGGATCGGGCCCATGCCGGGCAGGCTCTCGATGATGCGGGCCTGGGGGTGCTCGCGGAACCGGCTGGTGATGAGCTTGTCGGTGTCCTTGACCTCCCGGTCGAGGTCCAGGAGCTGGCGGGCCAGCTTCTTGACCAGCATGGCCGTGGTGGCCTCGCCGGGCAGCGCGACGGTCTGCTGCCGCGCGGCCTCGGCGGCCTTGGCGGCCATCGCGTCGATGCCCTTGGCCCAGGCCCCGTGCTCGCGCAGGAAGGAGGCCAGGCCCCCGGCTCCCGCCGCGCGGACCTCCGCCGGGGTGCAGTACCCGGTGAGCAGGATCAGCGCCGAGCGGGTGGAGTAGTCGAAGCTGGCCTCCAGCGCGGGGAAGATGCAGCTCAGCAGCTCGCGGAGCCGGTTGACCCCACGGACCCAGTCGGCCATGACGTCGGCCCGGTAGGAGGTGAGCCGGGTCAGCTCGACCACCAGCTCGTCGCTGGCGGCCAGTTCGGCGAGGTCGCCGCGCATCCGGGCGGTGTCGGCGATGACCAGCGCGTCCTTCGCGTCGGTCTTGCCCTCGCCACGAAACACCTGCGCCATGCCGTGCACGACGCGGCCCGGCACGTAGACGACCTTCTGCCCGCTGGACAGCAGGATGGCGAGCAGCAGCGCGGCGGCCGGGCTGACCAGGTCAACCGCCCACCGCACCTCATCTCCCGCCCCGGCCGCGCGGGCGATCAGGTCCTCGATCTGCCGCTGGCCGTTGGCAACCTTGACCGACCACAGCCGCTTCCCCGCGGCATCGACCGCCGCCGCGTGATGGCTGGTCTTGCCCGCGTCGATTCCTACCCACACCACATCTGCGGCCGTCACCCGGGCCGTCCTCTCATTCTCGCAGGTAAAGCCCGTGGACGACCCCGCCATCAGGTCCCTAAACAGCGACGGTTCGCATCAGATCTCAGTCAGCGGCCGGGGCGTCCAAGGCGACGGGGCGGCCATTCCTCTCAAGCCACAACAGCGGCAACCAGCCATCAGCCACACCCCATCACCCTGGGCATCCAGAGTGATTTCCCTTCACTCCAGACACTTCGATCTTAGGGAACCAGCCATGAACACACCGCGCTACATCGACGTCCACGCGCTCCAGACGGTGCCGTACGCGAACCTGAACCGGGATGATCTCGGCGCGCCCAAGACGCTCATGTACGGAGGCGCCGAGCGGACTCGCGTATCCAGCCAGTCATGGAAGCGCGCCGTCCGGCACGAGATCGAGGACCGACTGGGGCAGCCCGCCGTCCGGACCCGGAGGATCATCCAGGCCGTCACCGACCGGCTGGCCGCCCAAGGCTGGGATGAGGACCTCGCCCTTGCCGGCAGCCGCCAGGTCGTCTTGTCGGCCGGCGGCAAGGAAGGCTTCAGGGCAGAGGAAGGCAAGGACATCACATCGGTGACGTTCTACCTGCCCGCCGCCGGGCTCGACGAGCTCGCCGCCATCGTGGCCGAGCACAAGGAGCAGGTCGCCGCCCAGGCAGGCAAGAAGAAGCCGACCGCGGTCCTGCCGAAGGACCGGGTCGAGGCGGTGCTGCGCAGCCGGAACGCCACAATCCAGCTGATGGGCCGGATGCTCGCCGAACTGCCCGGCGCGGAAGTCGACGGTGCCGTCCAGTTCGCCCACGCGTTCACCACGCACGCCACCTACGTCGAGACCGACTTCTTCACCGCCGTCGACGACATCGAGAAGATCGGCGATGCGGGCAGCGCCCACATGAACGCGGCCCAGTTCAGCGCCGGCACGTTCTACCGCTACGCCAACATCGGCCTCGGTACCCTCGCAGACAACCTGGACGGCGACACCGCCACCGCCCACGAGCTGGCGACGGAGTTCCTGCGCGCGTTCATCACGACCATCCCGTCCGGCAAGCAGAACGCGACCGCCGCGATGACCATCCCCGACCTCGTCTACATCGCCGTCCGCGCCGACCGGCCGATCTCCCTGGCCCCCGCCTTCGAGCACCCGGTCTCCAGCCAGGCCGGCTACGCTGAGCCGTCCCGGCAGAACCTGAGCGATTACGCCGCCCGCCTGCACGAGTACTGGGGCAGCGAAGGCCTCGCCTGGCACGGGCACGCCGCCCTCGCAGACAAGCCAGCCCCGGGACTGGGCGACCACACGGCATCGCTCACGTCGCTCGTGGACCAGGCCATCGCCGCTGCGTTCCCCGCGCCGGAGCCGCGATGAGCGGCATCGTGCTCCGCCTGGCCGGGCCGCTGCAGAGCTGGGGGGAGCACAGCACCTTTTCCGAGCGCGACACGCTCCGCTTCCCCACCCGTTCCGGCATCATCGGCCTGCTCGCCGCCGCACAGGGCATCAGCAGGGGAAAACCGCTCGACCGGTACGACCCGCTCCGGCTCACCGTCCGGATCGACCGTCACGGAACCCTCACGCAGGACTTCCACACCGCCGGCGGCGGCGTGCCCCGCAGCCGGAGCATCCCCACCGCGGAGGGCAAGCGACGCGCCGAGGGAAAGGCCACCGTCGTCACCCGCCGCTGGTACCTGTCCGACGCCGTCTTCACCATCGGCATCGAAGGCCCGGACACGCTGATCCAGAAGACCGCCGCCGCGCTCGCCCGCCCGCACTGGCCGCCCTACCTCGGCCGACGGTCCTGCCCGCCGGACCAGCCGCTGCTGCTCCGCGCCGTTCCCGGGAACCCGGTCACGGACCTGCGTGAGCGTGTCCCGCTCCCCGGCCCCGGAGCGCCGGGCGGCAACGACGTCATCGACATCGAGATGATCACCGAGATACCTGACGCCGAGGCGCCGTCAACCGAGGTGGCCGACGTCCCGGACGTCCTCGGGCGACACGAGCGCCGGTACCGCACCCGTGCCGTCTACCAGACGACGGTCCAGGTACCGGCCAGGCTCGCTGCCTGGCGGACCGCGAACGACTACCACAAGGCCCTGCATGAGTACGCGAGGACACTCTCATGAGCACATGGCTGACCCAGCTCACCCCCGATTTCCGCAGCAGGCAGGCTCGCCGCGACCTCGGCAACGCGGCGGAGATGCACCGGACCATCATGAAGCTCGTCCCCGACAGCCTCAGCGACGAGCCCCGCCGGGAAGCCGGCGTCCTCTACCGCATCGAGGAAACCCGGCGAGGCCCCCAGATCATCGTCCAGACACAGGTGAAACCCGACCCCGCCCGGCTCCCCGCCGGGTACGGGCCACCCATGGTCCGGAACCTCGACCCGCTCCTGGCATGGCTGCAGCCCGGAACGCTCATCCGCTACCGGCTCACCGCGAACACCTGCCTGCGCAAGAGCGCCACCAAGGAAGTAGTCCCGCTCCGCGGAGCCGACGCCGAGAACTGGTGGATCACCCGCGCCCCGGCCGCGGGCATCGAACTCCAGTCCCTCACCTCCCGCTCACCGGGAGACGCCGTCGGCAGGAAACCCGGGCAGGCAGTGCGCCATGCCCTCACCCAGTTCGACGGCGTCGCCGCGGTCACCGACCCCACCGCGCTCACGGCCGCGATCATCACCGGGATCGGCCGCGGCAAATCGCACGGCTGCGGGCTGCTCAGCATCGCGCCGCTCGGGGCAGCCGCATGACGACCATCGCCCAGAAAAACGATGCCCGCCGCAAGCTCGCATCCCCGACGCTGGCCATGCTCCCGCGGGTCGCCGACTCGCTATCGTTCCTGTACCTCGACGCGGTCCGCATCGTCCAGGACGACACCGGCGTCTGCGCCCGCGTCGGCCCGCCCGGCGGCGGCAGCGACCGCGTCTACCTGCCCGCCGCCGCCCTGTCCTGCGTATTGCTCGGCCCCGGCACGTCGATCACCCAGCCCGCGCTCTCCACCCTGGCCCGGCACGGCACCACCGTGGTCTGCGCCGGGTCCGGCGCGGTCCGCGCCTACGCCGGGATCCAGCCCAGCTCCCTGACCACGCACTGGCTGGAGAAACAGGTGCTCGCCTGGGCCGACGACGAGCAACGGCTCGCCGTCGCGACCCGCATGTACCTCCAGCGGTTCGGCGACGCCGTCCCGCCGGGCGCGAGCCTCGCCCAGCTGCGCGGCATCGAGGGCCAGCGCGTCAAGACCCTGTACAAGCTGCTCGCCCAGAAGCACAAGATCGCCCGGTTCCGCCGCAACTACGACCCCGCTGCGTGGGAGATCCAAGACCCGGTCAACCTCGCCCTGTCCGCCGCGAACACCTGCCTGTACGGCGTCGTCCACGCCGCGATCATGGCCATGGGCTGCTCTCCGGCGCTCGGGTTCATCCACTCCGGCACGCAGCATTCCTTCGTCTACGACATCGCCGACCTGTACAAAGCCGAGACCACCATCCCGGTCGCGTTCAGCCTGCACAATGCCACCCACCCCGAGCAACAGGCCCGCCGCAAGCTGCGCGAGGAATTCCGGCTCTTCAAGCTGCTGCCCAGGATCGTCGCCGACATCCAGCAAGTACTAGACCCGGACTCCAGCCCGGAACAACTCGACCGGAACCCCGACCTGGTCCACCTGTGGGATCCCGACCTCGGTGAACTCCCCGCCGGAGTCAACTACGCCGACATCGTCGAGGACGGGTGAGGAGACGCTCATGGCCAACATGGTCGTCATCGACACCACCGCCGTCCCCGACCACGTCCGCGGCGCACTCACCCGCTGGCTCACCGAGCCCGCACCCGGCCTCTACGTCGGCACCGTGTCCGCCCGCGTCCGCGAAGAACTATGGAAGACCGTTACCGCCAGCGTCGGTCCCGGCATGGCCGTCTGCATCCACCCCGACGACAACGAGCAGCACTACACCATCCGCACCGCCGGCAAGCGCCGCCGCAGCATCTTCGACTCCGACGGCCTCCAACTCGTCCGCTTCACCGCCCAAGACCTGCCAGGCCCTCCGTAAAACCCCAGCTCGCGAAGTGTCCGCCCCGCGCCCGCGGGGGTGCTCCGCGCTGCCCTCGCCGTGCGCCGCGCCCTGGCGGGTCCGCCCCGCGCCCGCGGGGGTGCTCCGAGATGACCCCGCCCGGTGCACGATCGTGAACCGTCCGCCCCGCGCCCGCGGGGGTGCTCCGAAGGATATCAATGGACCACGCAGCAGAGGCGCGTCCGCCCCGCGCCCGCGGGGGTGCTCCGTTGACGCGGGCGTCGCCGTCCGGGAACAGCACGTCCGCCCCGCGCCCGCGGGGGTGCTCCGCAACCGACATCTACGCCGTCGCGCTGCCAGAGGTCCGCCCCGCGCCCGCGGGGGTGCTCCTTTACGCGGCTAATTTAGCCGCTTGGCCGGGGCGTCCGCCCCGCGCCCGCGGGGGTGCTCCGGCAGTGGCTCGAGGACAACGGCGGCCTGGAGGGTCCGCCCCGCGCCCGCGGGGGTGCTCCGTTGTCCGGGCTCGCCGTGACCGGGTGGCCGACGTCCGCCCCGCGCCCGCGGGGGTGCTCCGAATATCGTTCATTAGCTCGCCTCTTCATCCCTGTCCGCCCCGCGCCCGCGGGGGTGCTCCGTCGTACATGAACCCGTAGGACAACAGCGGCACGTCCGCCCCGCGCCCGCGGGGGTGCTCCGATGACCTGGTCCATCGCGATCGGCGCGAGGTCGTCCGCCCCGCGCCCGCGGGGGTGCTCCGTACCTGCGGGCCGGGCCGCCG
>JAFMRC010000567.1 GCA_017354375.1 Nocardiopsaceae bacterium
GCCCGCCAGGTGCGCGACCACCGTCAGTTCCGCCCACAGCGGCAGCCACGGATGCTCCGCGAGCAGCCGCTGGCCGTGCCGCATCTCCCGCAGCGTGCAGGGCCGGGCGGCGCAGTCCGGCCCGCAGCTGGCCGACCTGGGCGTCACCACGACGGAGCAGTCGGCGGGGGGCGGGGCAGGCGCGAGCTCCCGTTCGGTGGAATCCGTGATTGCCACCAGCATCGGGGAGTCCATGCCGTCCGCGAACGCCGCCGCCCGCCCCGGCGGCAACGTGACCAGGTACCGGGACTGGCTCGGGGTCACGTTCATGGTGGCACCCACCGCCTCGCGGTCGTCGGCGGCGGGCAGGCGATGGGCGATCTTCACCGCAGTGTTCTTGACGACGTCGCTGATCACCCGGGCCGGGATCTGCTCGGCGATGATCAGGCCCTCGCCGTAGGCGCGGATCTCCGCCAGCAGCCCGGCGAACATCTCGACCGCGTGCGCGCCCGCCCCGTGCTCGGAGCCCGGCTCGGCGCGGCGCAGCAGCCGGTGCGCCTCCTCGACGACGGTGAGGTGCCGCAGGCCTCCAGGCCGGCCGGGCGCCGGCTGGCTGGGGAACCCCGGCTTGCCCGGGAGGTACCGCGTCCCCCGGGTGAGGCGGAGGTGCTCGGCGAGCCGGATCAGCACCGTGCCCATCAGGAACGCCTTGTCCCTGTCGTCGCCGACGTCCTCGATCTCGAGCACCACGTTCCGCTCCAGGAGCTTCCCGAAGTCGATCGGGTGGCCGCCCTCGAGGAACCGCCCGGTAGTGCCCGCGCGCAGGCTCGCGATCCGCACCCGGATGAAGCCGAGCACGTCGTCGGTGACGCGCTGGCTGTAGCCGATCTCGGTGACCACGCTCTCGGCGGCGCGCTGCAGGTTACCCAGGGCCGGGTAGCGCGCCGCCGCGCCGGCACGGGACGGCTCGCCCAGCGCGAGATCCCAGCCGGCATCCTCGTACGCCCTGGTGAGCGCCGCGCTCAGCACCTGCGGGAACGGCTCGGAGGAGCGGAACGACGCGATGAACAGCGCTCGCACCAGATCCGCGTGGGTCTGAAGCGGAAACGCGCTACCCTCCGCGGCGGCGGGCTCCAGCGGGTTGAGGCCGGCGGCGATCGCGTCCGCCTCGCCGGGCCTGATCCGGATGACGCCGGCGCTGGCGCTGGCCAGGCGGCTCGCCATCAGCCGGTACTCGGCCTTGGCCGGCTCGACTACCAGCCACGGGATGCCGCGGGAGGTGGCCGCCTCCAGCATGCTCCGCACCGTGTGCGACTTGCCCGCGCCGGTCGCGCCGCAGACGAATACGTGCCGGTTCAGGGACCGCAGCGGGATGCGGAACTCCCCGGCGGGCATCAGGTTCTGGTCCAGGATGTCGCCAAGCCTGATGGACGCCTCGCGCTCGCCCGGCGCATCCAGCGCATCCGGCGTGACGTCGAATTCCGGGCGCGGCGTGAGCCGGACTCCGGGAACCTCGGTCTCCGGCGGCCGGAAGAGCGCCGCCAGCAGCTCGGTCGAGCCGCAGGCTGGCTCGCCGTCAGCCTCACGTTCACGGGCCTCGGGGGTCTCAGGGGTCACCGGCACCAGCGCGTAGGGCAGGCCGTCCAGGCTGGCCGACCCACATAGGAGCCCGGCAACCCGCGCCGCGCCGGCCGGATCCG
>JAFMRC010000148.1 GCA_017354375.1 Nocardiopsaceae bacterium
CCGTAGGCGGCCTCGTGCCAGGCGGCGATCCTGCGGGCGCCCTCCGGCCCCGCCTGAACCTCGCCCCGGCGGATCTGGCCGAGGATCCGTTCGGCGTCCGGGTGCAGCGGTACCGAGCGGCCTCCGCGGCGCGGGCGCCGCTCCTCGGCGACGTAGCGCACTTCCAGCAGGGAATCGTCGCCCTCCGCCGTTGCGCGGGCCTCGAACGCTCCTGCGGGCTCGTACGCCGAGAGCCGGAAGGCGGCCCGTACACGCCACAGGGCGTTGGTGATGCTGCCGCCACTCGGATACAGCCCGGCACGCACCCACTCGCCCGGCGCCCGGCGGGCCGCGGTCGCGGCGGCGTGGTGGTTGATGGTGGCGCGGCGCCTCATCGCGCACCGCCCGTCTCGCCCACGGGCGCCTTGTCGGTGTGCTCGTGGCAGTAGTCCCCGTGCCGGGTCGACCAGCCGTGTTCCCGGTGTGCAACGGCCCGCAGCTGGTGGATGTTGGCGACGTCCTTGGCCGTGATCACCGACGGGCAGCCTTCGGTATCGCAGCGCAGGGTGCACACGATCTCGGCGCTCACCGGGAACCACCGGCCTCGGTGCTCGTACCGCAGGTGTTGCAGGTGAAGCCCGCCGGAGGGGCCCCCGCGCACCCGGGGCACACGACGTCCTCCGTGAGCAGCGCGTGCACCGTCGTCCCGAGCGCCTCCGCGGCGTACACCACGAAATCCAAGGGCAGTGTGTTCGCCCGCTGGTTCTCGTAGTTCGCAACCTGGGCGCGAGACACCGGCCATCCAGCCGCGCTGATGCGATCCGCCAGCGTCTGCGCCGAGATCTTCTGCATCTTCCGCAGGGCCCGGATCTTGTCGATGACCTCGGCGGAGACCGACCGCATGTTGTCGCTCACCGGGGACCACCCCCGAACGGGGTGTAGAAGCGGTTGCCGCGGTTGTTGTGCAGTGCGAGGCGGCCGACCAGGTACAGGGCGTGGAGGTCGTGCCGGGCGGTGGCCCGCTTCGGCACGTCGATGCCGAGGCGCTTGTACACGGCCATCACCCGGGCAGTGGACCAGCGCCCGCCCCGTGCCTCGATCTCGGCGAGGAGCCGGGCGAGACGGCCGGTCAGGACGCGGGCCGCGGGCCAGCCAGCGACCGGCGCGGTCGCGATCAGCCGCGCAAACACGACGTCTGCGGCACCGTCCAACGCGTGCCGGTCCGGGTCGTCCAGCGGCAGCGAAGCGCGAAGGATCTCCAGGGACAGCGTCATCGTGCACCTCCCGCACGGTGACGGCCGCGAGGCTCGGGCTGTGCGGGCGCGTTCTTGAACGGCCACTGCTGGGTGACGGGCGGTAGCGGGCGGCGCGCCCACCGGGCAAGGTCAACGGCCTGGTACAGCCAGAACACACCGGCCAGGGCGGCGAACCAGAAGAGCCAGGAGATCGCGCTCACGACGCATCACCCGTCTCGGCGGCGTCGGACACCAGGCGCCGGGCCTCCGCACTCGCGCTGGCCCCGTCGGGCCAGCAGAAGACCTGCTCACCGGACAGCAGCGCGAGCCACCGCCAGCCGTCGCGGGTCCACACCCGCCGCCGGCCACCATTGCGCCGGGCGTCCATGACGCACCAGCCGCCCCGACCACCCGGGGTGTGCCGCACCGCGAGGGCCACGCGGCCATCCGCGTCGCGGATCACGTACTCGTGCGCGAGCGCGGCCTGCGCCTCCAGCTCGGCGACCCGCGCCCGAGCGTCCCGGCGTCCGCGCTTCGCCGACTCCAGCGCGAGCCGCAGACGCTCGGAGGTCTGCTCCTCTTCCCAGCGAGCGAGGCAGGCGCCGGTGACGTCGTCGTGGCGCTGCTCCAACTCGGCCCGCAGCCGGGCGACCTCGGCGAGCAGCGCGGGCACGTCCTCGCGGGCGTGGGCGACGAACTCGGCGTTGTTCTGGGGCCGGTTGCCGACGTACCCAAAGTCGATAACCGAGGTCGCATCGTCGCTGACGACCAGCAGGCTGAGCGTCGGTTCGTGCCGCTCGACTCGCCACGGCCCCGGTGCGGCGGCGTCGGCGCGGGCCCGGATCTCCTGCTCGCGCTCCGGCGTCAGACGGCCGACTCCAGCCGCGCGCTGCCGGGCCAGGGTCGGGCAGGTCGGGCAGTCCCCGCAGCACGGCCCGCAGTCCTCCGGATCACAGCAGCCGGATGGCTTGTGCAGGTGGCAGCACGCCGCCGGGGCCCGCCCGGCGCCAGCCATCTTCCGCAGCAGCGCAGCCGCCTTGTGCGCGGTGACGTGTTCCACCGCGACGCGGTCCGGCAGCCCGCCGAGGAGATCGTTGACCTCGTCGTCCCGGGTGTGCTGCATCTCCTCGACCGCAGCGGCGCCTTCTTCGAGCGCGGCGGCCCGGATCGCGGCTGCCGTCTCCGGAGACTGGAGCTGCTGGGCGCCGTACAACGCCTCAGCCAGGTACCGGTACCGGCCGTCCGGCCGGGCGTTGTACCCGCTGTAGTTGGCGTCCGCAGCCTCCAGCCTCTTCGCAGCCGAGCTGATCAGCTTCTCGCCGCTCATGCCGCCGCCTCAGCAGTACGGGCCGCCCACTCCGCCGGAGAGAACCACTCGCACGACCCCAGCCGCACCTGCACACTGTCCACCGACCACTCGGCCAGCGCACGAACCCCATGGCCCCCGTCGTCCTCGGTCTCCTCGGACACGGTCACGTCCACGCCCAGCGCGTCCGCCCACAGCCGGACGTCCTCCGCCGTCCGCGGCTGCAACGCCACGAACCCACGGGCCGACGACGCCTCCACACGGACATCCAGCAGCGCCGGCAGGCTGTCGGCGCCCGCAGTCAGCCGCACGGCAACCTTGCGGACCCGGGCCATGGTGACCTCCACGGCCTCTACACTCTGGAGGGCCTTGTCCATCGACTCGCTGATCGGTGCGTTCGTCACCGTCCGGACCGGCTGACCGGTCTCCGGGAAGGTGAATGGGATGATGTCGGTCACGGTGACCTCTGCTTTCTGAGTGGTTGAGGTGCCGAGGGGTCGCTTCCGGATGGCAGTCCGGGGCGGCCCCGTTCTTCGTGTGGGGAGGTCAGGCGGCGGGGGTGACGGCGGAGCGCTCGTTCTCGCAGCGGATGTCGTCGAGCGTGAACGTGATCCGGCCGCCGTCGGAGTGGTGCCGGACCTCGCGGCGGTAGCACTTCTCCTTGAGGACGCGGGCGCTCTTGTAGGGAAGCCAGCGGTTCGCGATGACCTCTTCCGGCGTCCAGCGCCGGTACTCGTCGAGCGCTGCCGCCGTCTCAGGCGCTCGGGGGATGGACGTGGCCTCGGCGGTCACGGTGTCTCCTCGTGGGTGATGGCGTCGGGCGGGACGCGCAGAGCTGAAGCAACCGTCAGGACCGTGGTGGGGGCTGGCTGGCGGATCAGGCCCCTCTCCACACGGGAGAGGTAGCCGCGGTTCAGGCCGGTTTCGGCCTGGAGGGTGCGCAGGCTCATCTTTCGAGCTTTACGCAGAGCCCGGATTGCTGGTCCGTTCGGTCTCACGCTCAAAAAGTAAGCTCAGACTCGGCACAGAGTCAAGCTGTCTGGCTACATGGTGGGCTCGAAAATCGAGCATAGAAGTGTTGGGGTGGGGCGCATGCGGGGCGCACGGAGGCGTAAGTGGTGCAACCCGAGATGCTTCAATTTGATACTTAAGTGCAGGTCAAGGCGTGAGACTCGGGCTCACAAATCTGCAACCCATGAGGCATGATGGTTGCCCATGGACCACGACTGGACCGCACTCGGCGTGGCGCTGAAAGATGCCCGTGAAGGGCTGGGCCTGACACAGGAGGAGGTCGGCACTCGCCTTGGTGTCGGCCGCTCCACTGTTCAGGGCATCGAGCGCGGTGACAAAAGGACGAAGGTTTCCCCGACGATGCGCTCATACGCGCGCCTCGTCGGCTGGACGGAAAGATCCATCGACCGAGTCCTTGCCGGTGGCGCCCCGAGTCCCGCAGACCGGGCCAGCGGCCCGACTCCCCGTGTCCCGGCGGACATGCCGCTGACCGAGACCGCAGCTCTGGCCGCGCTACCGCTGCGGATCCGCGCCGAGCTGGACGACGCCGGTCCGCTTGTCGACACCGATGTCATCCCGCTCGGCGACGACGCGCGCATGGTCGTCGTTGTGAAGGGCCGACCAGACGCCACACCAGAAGAAATCCGTGCGGCTCTGAAAGCATGGCGCCAAGCGCAGCCGCACCTGGAAGAGTTGAGCCGCGGAGCGGATGACGAGCCACCTGACGCGGCCACTGGGGCCTGACAGAACATCGGAACCGTCACATGGCTCCCATGTCACCCAGAAGTGTGGTTGCATAACTCTCTGCGCTGCGGATGGGGGCCACCAGACACGACGTGTGGGGTGGCCGATGTGTGTCCATGTTCTGCTCGCGCCAGATCTACCGGTCCTCATATGGGTCGTCCGGCAGTTCCAGCACACACTCCTGTACGTGCACCCGGACCTTGTCGGCCCCGGCCGCACGCTGAGCGCTGAGGGCATACAACTTGCCGATCAGGCCCTAAGCGCCCTCGGACTCTGTTCGCTCGCGGCAGCACGCTCGTGCTCCCGGCCACCCCTGAGCGCCGCAAGCTGACGAAGGAGATCGCTGTGGCCTACGCGGAGAAGGTCTACAAGGTCCGCAACGGTAAGAAGACCAAGCAGTTCACGTGGAGGGCCTGCTACAAGAAGCCGGATGGTGGAAAGGGAACCGAACCCGGGTTCCCTACGAAGAAGCTCGCAGAAGAGTACGGCGAGCGGCAAGAGGCCCTGATCGGGATGCACCGGTGGGTCGATCCGGCCCGAGCCGAGCAGCAGTTCGGCGAGTGGGCGCGGGAGTGGATGGCGTCGAGGGCGCCCCGCGGCCGGACGGTGTCGACGCGGTGGGACCGGCTCGACACGCACATTCTGCCGCGGTGGGAGCACATACCGCTTATCAAGATCACGTGGTTCGATGCGGAAGCGTGGGCGAACAGCGTCGCCCTCAGCCACGACGATGCGACGGCGACTCAGTGCCTCACCCTCATGAGCCAGATCATGACGGGAGCGGTCGACGCCGGGCGCATCCTCGTCAACCCTCTGGCCGGGCGCCGGCGGTCCCGGCCAGCCTCGGTGAAGGCGAAGATCCAGCAGAAGGAGCGGGACAAGGCACAGGGCCAGTGGGCGGACCCGGAGCGGCTGCTGCGGGTGGCACGGCGGATCGGGCCCTTGGATGGCATGCATCTCCTCGTCACCGCCTTCGCGGGGCCGCGGTGGGGTGAAGGGCTGGCCCTCACACGCGCGAGCGTCGGAGAACGCCGTGAGCCGCACTGGGGAGGCTTCTTCACCTGCCCTGTGCTCCACATCCGCCAGGAGGTCGCCGAGTACCAGACGCGGGACCCGGAGACCGGCAAGAAGGGGCCGATGTTCTTCGGGCTGGAGCCGCTGAAGACCGACGGTAGCGCGCGGGATATCGATCTGCCCCCGTTCCTGCACAACCTCCTGCGGGCCCACATGGGCAGGCTCCCTGAGGACCGTCAGTACCTGTTCTGCACGCGGTCGGGGAAGTGGTGGAGGAACGCGAACTTTGGTCGGCAGGTGATGAGGCCGGCGTGCGACGGGCGGGATGCGCTGCCGGTGTCGAAGGGGCACCGTGCGCGGGAAGCATGGGAGCCGATCATCCCAGGGCTGACGATGGACCTGCTGCGGCACACGCACGACACGTACCAGTCGGAGATCGGTGTGGCCGAACCGCTGGCGTTCGAGCAGGCGGGGCATCGGCGGCCGGGAATCAAGAGGGTGTACCAGCATCCGACGCCGGACATGCGTAAGGTTCGGCTGGAGGGGTTGCAGGAGATCTTCGAGCGGGCGATGCGCAACCTGGGCTGGGATCGGATCTGGGAAGGTACCGAGTTGATCTCCGAAATTCCTCCTAAACGATCTTCTTCGAGTGTCGTGCGAGAGGTCCGCAAGAGGTCAGCGGCATAACTGTTGTCAGAGACAGATGGTCTTACAAGGCAGATGTCGGCGGTTCGAAACCGTCCGCGCCCACTCGGTGAAGTGCACGGAAGCCCCATCCCTTGCTGGTCAGGCGAGGGGTGGGGCTTCCGCTTGCGCTTTGGGGCACCTTTGGCCACAGGCTCACTACACTCTTAATACGCGCCTACTACCGGGGCGTGCCTCCTAAATCTCTCCTAAACGATCTTCCTGTTTCGCCTGGTCAGGGATCGAAAGCGTGCAGCCCCCCTCCTATCGTGAGGGGGGCTGCGCTTCGACCGGAGGGCTCGGGGGCCACCCATGGTGCACTCCGGTCGGTCTGGGGGTTCGCCTTAGCCTCATTCGGTTGTAGGCGGCAGGCTGCAAACGCTTGTTCGAACAAGTAAGCGATTATGCATCTTGCTGTGGGTATATGCCAAGTGCTCCCGTGCATTATGCAGTTACCTACTTGTCATGACCTATCACATTCGATGGCGACCGTTTAGGTACTGACGCAAGATCATTAGACGCACGGCGTCTGTTGAGTGTCTGCACGCCGCAATCCATATCCGCAACGGGGCCTCGATCGCCGCACCGCCCTCGGGCACCGCATCGCCGCCCGACGCCGGACCCGCGGGTAGTCTCAAGGCCAACTCGCCGAGCACGCTGGCTTCGACCAGCGCAGTATCCAGCGTCACGAAAACGGTGTCCGAGACCCCCGCTACGCTGATCGCTGACTCTCGGTGTGCCGCTCGCGGACCTTGTGGCGTGAGACCGCCCCGGCACCTAAGCACCGGGGCGGAGACTCAGACCGCTGGCTGGCCGGAGCCGGGGCACATCTCCCGTGATCCGGCTGGTTGATGGGAAGTAGTCGGTTCCCCGGCCGGGGAACCGACGGTCGCCCCACACACAGGGCAGCTACCGGCTACCAGGCCAGGATCAAACCGGTGGGAACGCTTGCACGTACACATATCAGCCTCCCTGATGAGGTGGTACTGACAGGTGGTGCCTTGCAACTCCCCGCCGCGCGGGCAGGGAGCGTCTACAGCAGGCGGACGAAGATCTTCGCGCTGTTGTGGAAGAACAACGTCACGCCGATGTGGTCCGGGCGGCCGTCATCCCGGGTCGACCACCGCTCGATCCGCTCAACCTCCGGCGACTCCGCCGCCGCGAACGCCGCCGCGAGCCATGCCTCCGGTGCATCTCCGGGCCGCGGGCCCTCCCCGGCCGGTGCAGGCGTGCCCTCCACCGGCGTGTCCGGGGTATCGTGACGGCCCCCGTCCGGGAGCTGGCCGATGATCTGCCAGCGAGACTCGCCACGCTCCGTCGCAACCGCCAGACCGAAGGGATGCTGAGTGTCCCCAGCATCCGCAAGGGTCTGCACGCGGGCCGTGCCTGGGGTGTTCTTCAGCACGTCGACGGCGAAGTCCTGGAATCGGCCGGGGCGCATGCGCGGGTCCTCTCGATCGGATGGAGAGCCGACAGTCTACGAGCCGATGCAATCCGGCAGAGGCCATGTCCTGTCCTCCGTGGATGTCAGAACGCTGCGCAGCCGCGCTGCGGGCAATCAGCCGCTCCCGGTCAGTTGTCCGCGGCGATCTCGGCCGCGTGCCAAGCCATGTCCTTCAGCGGCTGGTCGACCGTCGGGTCCGCTATGGCATTCGCTGCTCCGCCGAGGGCCCCAATGGCGTCGAAGAGTTCGTCATCGTCCATGGCGTCGCTCGGTTCGCTGGTCGTGGGCATGTGGGTTCCAGGGGTTTGGTGGGTGGCGGCGGCCCGCTCTGGCAGGTCAAGGCGGGCCGCCCTGGATATCTCCGCCTCAGCCGGACCTCAAGGCCGACGGCTCCGGCAGGGGGCACGCCTGCATCAGGTCCACCTGTGGCCACAGTCGTTGCAGATGTGAGTGGACACGCCGTCCACGCGGCTGCCCCCGGTGTTGCGGCTACCGCAGTTGGGGCATTCCGTCCCCATGGTGGGGCGAGTATCCGTGTCTGCCAGCAGGGTTCCGCTGGCGGTGCCGGGGGTGGTCTGGATCTCGGGTTCCGGCGGGGACATCACGGGCATGTGCAGTGATCCTTTCGGTGGGGTGCTGGATTCGGATGGGTGCTGGGCCCCGGCCGGGCGGGGTGGGAGTGCCCGGCCGGGGCCGTGCCCCCTGTGTGGTGCCGAGGTGCGCCGTACAGGGGGTGCTCCGCCTCGGCCGGGGAGCGGCGGCACCGGCCACGGCGGGGGTGCCCCGCCCGCCTGACTGTCAGCACAACGGGGGATGTGCTTCGGCGGGCGGGGCGGTCTCAGGAGCGCACCAGGTCCCCGGTGCGCAGTGCGGTCAGGCTGACGAGGGTGGTTTCGCGCAGGGCGACGGCGAGCCGGTGCGCGAGGACCCACGGCATGCCGGGCGCCTCGTCCGACACCAGCTCCAGATCGTCGGCCGGCACAGGGCGCAGCGAGGTGCCGTGCCGTGCGTAGCGGATGCCCGCTACTCCCCACAGGGGCGCGTAGCGGACGCGGGCGGCGACGGCGCCGCGGCGCAGGTGGGGGCAGGACTCCAGTGCGGTGCGGGCGCAGGGTGGGCATATGGGCGGGCTGGCGGTGACCTCGCCTTCCCGGACCGGGCCCTGCACGCCAGGCCGGGCGCCCAGCAGCCACAGGCGTTCGCCGCTGTCGAGGAGCGTGGAGCCGCTGCAAACCTGGCAGCGCAGGTGCTGCATCGTCTGGCGCTGGCGGGCGGTGTGCACGGAGTCGTACACCGGGTTGCCGCTGCCGGGGGCCCACTTCTGCCGGGCCCACAGCCGCCCCTGGTCATCGCGGTCCATAAACTGCTCTATGGCATAGCCGACGCCCGGTACGCCGCGGTGCACAACCGGTATCACGCGCGGGGACGTGTGCGGCTCCGCCGTCCACCCTGCGATGTAGGGCACCGGACGGCCGCCGTGGATCAAGGGCGCGGTCATCGGAGCCTCCAGAGCTGCATGGCGACCCAGCCCACGACGCAGACCGTGAAGCCGACGATCACCACGAGCGGGCCGATGCCGAGGCCGGTGCGCTCGACCGCCTCGTCGTCGGCACGCTCGATCCGGTCGACGACGAGTTGCTCACCGCGGCGCAGCGTGCGCACCGGATGACGGCGGAACGCAGACAAGACCCGACGCGGTAACGACCGGTGGCGCTGGCCCGCGTGAGCGGCGGTCACGACGTCGTCTCCTGCTCGGCGAGCGGGTTCGTCGGCGCCGGTCGCACGATAAGGGGCGCTTCGACGAGTTCCCGGTACCGGCGGTGCCCAGTCAGGCCTGTGTGTTGCAGGGCCCATTGGTCGGTTCCGATTTGCTCGCTGGACTTGTAGGCGGCATCGCAGTCCTTGCACTGCACTGCCCGCTCAGGCGGCAGCAAGTGGCCGGAGGCGTCCCGTTCGGGGCTGATGGTCCAGTCCGCATACCGCAGCACACGAGTCTCGGACCCGGTCACCGCGAGCTCACCCGCCCCAGCTTCGGGGCCGCTGTGAGGCGGCGGTGCTTCCGACACTCGGCACAGGCGTGCGTGCCCCACCGGTGCCGGGACGCCCCGTCGGGCGGCTGCACCCGCTGCACGTCTTCGGCCATGGCGTGATGCGCCTCGCACCACGACACCGTTCGGATCGGGTCGCTACGCTGACCCATGTCGCCGCTCCTCTCACGAGCGTCGTCCACGCCCCGGCAGTCCTTGCCGGGGAATCAGCGTGACGCTGTGAAAGAGGCGCAATGCTCACAGAATTGTGAGCGCTGTGAGCGTGGACTACATACCGACCCACGCCGCCATGTTCGAGAGGGACTCCGGCGTCCGGCGGGCAGTGTGCACGAGGCCCCGGATCGCGGCATGGGTCCCCGGGTGGTAGCGCGTCTGCTCCGGGGCCGCGCGCCGCGCTTCGACCAGATGCCGTAGGGCGGCATCCGCGTGGCCGGTCTCCATCTCCACTACGGCCCGGTCAACCAGGAATCGGGCCCGGCGAGACGTAAGGGTCGAGGCCGGGAGCTTCAGCTTGCGGGCCTGCTCCAACGCCTGTCCATATCGACGCATGGTCACGGAGGCACCCATGTTATGGAGCGCCACGTTTACCTTGCCAAAGGAGAGCCAGTGCACGGCCGCCGTGCCTCCGTCCAGATCGGTGGCGAGACGACGGGCGGCATTGATGTGCGCCTCCACCGCAGGGCCGTCCTCGGCTCGGGCAGCAATCGCCGAGGCGCCGAGGTGGAGCTGGCCCTTAACCACCTTCGCTTCCCGCGACGATTCGCCAGCGAGCAGGTCGTGCCCAGTCTGGATCAGACGTCGGCCAAGATCCGGCGTCATGTCCTTGTGGACCAAGGCCCGTTTGTACTGTCGGATCGCAGCGAGGCACGGATCCGAGGCGCGTTCCGCTGCCCACGCCATGCGGTCCAGCGCCACCGTTGCCAGGTCCGGGAAGCCCAACTTCAGGGCGATGTCCTGCGCGGTCCGGTAGGACGAGGCCAGGGCCTGCCAGGCTCGCGTAGTCGGCTGGGAACCCGTGAGACATGTGAGTTCGGCGATGAGGCTGGGCACATCGCGGGCGGCGGCCCGCAGGTGCGTAGCTCTCACCTGCTGGCACAGGCGGTCTGCTTCGTCGATGAGCACATCCAGCGGGCGTGGGGCGATGTCGTCAGGGTCGAGGTCGTACAGGTCCAGCGCGGCCCTGATGGGACGAACGAGCGGAACGAGCCGGGCCTGCTGCATGTCGGTCATATTGGATTGTCCAGAGAGTACGGCTGGGTCGATGTGCAAGGCCTGCGCCACCGCGGTGATGAACGCCGACGTAGCCACACGGGCGCCGCACTCGACCTGGTTGAGCAGGCTGTAGGAGAACGGGATGCGGTTTGCCAGCTCACGCTGTGTCAGCCGCGCCAGGCGCCGTTGTTCCCTAATGCGAGCGCCCGGATGGTCATCGAACAGCTCGGTTTCGTTGTCGATCTCGGGCATACTGGTCTCCGTTCCTGACTCGTCATCACGGAACATACCCGCACCGTCACAGTTGCGGACTTCGATCCGCCCCCGATCCACCCGGATCGGGGGCGGTCGCGTGTGATCGGATGAGCTCCATGACCACCTCCCGTGTGCTTTACCTCTTCGGGACCGCGGCCCCGCCGGTACACCACGTGGCCACCGCCGTACAACGCGCCCAGGCCCGCGGCTGGGACGTGTGCCTCGGCGTCACCCCCACAGCGGCCCGCTGGATCGCCACGCAAACCCCCGACCTGGAGCAATTGACCAGGCACCCCGTGCGCTCCGACTACAGGGCTCCCGGTGCTGCCGATGTGTGGCCGAAGGCCGACGTCATCGCAGTCGCGCCCGCCACCATGAACAGCATCAACTCCTGGGCCCTCGGCATCACTCAGAACTGGGTGGTCGGCGTAGTAGCCGAGGCCATCGGCAAGCGGATCCCGCTCGTGGCCATGCCGTGCGTGAACCAGGCGTACGCCGCGCACCCGCAATTCGACCGGAGTCTCGCTACGCTCCGAGAGGCGGGCGTGCGCGTCCTGTACGGGCCGGGTGGGTTCGTACCGAATCCGCCTGGGCAGGGACGGCCGGAGATGTACCCATGGCATCTGGTCCTCGAAGCCGTTGAGCAGGCATTTCCTGGCTGATACAGGCATGACGAAAGCCCCCTCCCGCCCGAAGGCGGAAGGGGGCGCTGGAGTGTCTGTCGGGTCGATGCTCGCCGAGACGCTTCTATGGGCAAACCGGTCGCATGGCCGTATTGTTCGCGCATGCAGGCAGCAGACGCGATGAGACTTTTCCAAGCGTGGGAAGCCAGAGGGTGCCCACCGTGTGATCACCCTCAGATTGTCGACGAGTTCTGTCTCGGCTCCAGGACGGGTGACAAGGTCTGCACGACGTGTGGATCAGATGTCAAACCCGAGCCCAAGAAGCCCAGCAAGTAGGCTCAGGTTCGGCGGCGGTCGCCGAGGACCGCAGGTGGTGAAGCCGTCGAGTTCGAGGGCTGTGACGGGGCGCCGTTCTTGCGGCAGACGAGTGCGTCGGGGTCCCAGGCCGGGGCCTGGAGGGTGTAGCCGTCGGGGCAGGCTGGGCCCGGGGCGCCGTCCTTGCCGTCGGTACCGTCTTTGCCCGCGGGCCCCTGGGGTCCGGCCGGTCCTGCGGGACCAGGCTCGCCTGGTGGACCCTGCTCGCCCTGGAGGCCCGGGGTGCCGTCGGTGCCCGCGGCACCGGTATCCCCGGTCTTGCCGTCGGCACCATCCTTGCCCGGCCGCCCCGGGGCGCCGGACGCTCCCGTCGGCCCCGGCTCACCGCGAGGTCCTGGCGGCCCGGTGA
>JAFMRC010000382.1 GCA_017354375.1 Nocardiopsaceae bacterium
GCGGCCGTCCGCGGGGGCCGGCCGTCCGCCGCTGCGGCGTGCGTACTACGGGCGCATGCTGGCCGGCGTGGCCGCCGGCATCGCGGACTACGCGGGAGTGGACGTCACGCTCGTCCGCGTCGCCTTCGCGGTGGCGACCCTGCTGGGCGGCGTCGGCGTGCCCGCCTACCTCGCCTGCCTGCTCCTCATCCCGGAGGAGGGCAGTGACGTCTCCCTCGCCACCGATCTCCTCAACTCGCTCTAGAAGGATCTGCCATGTCACCTTCGCCGGCCCAGTCGTGGGCGCGTCGCATCCATCCTGGCTACTACGACACCATGCGCGTCTCCGACGCCGAGCGCTCCAAGGTCGCGGACCTGCTTGGCCGCCACTACAGTGACGGCCGGCTCGACAAGCAGGAACTCGACGAGCGCGTCTCCCGCGCGATGAGCGCCAAGACCCGCGCCGACCTGAACGGCCTGCTCGACGACCTGCCCGACCTGGACCCGCCGGCCGGCGCCGGAGACTCGGGGGGCGCCGGCCCCAGGGGTAACGGCGGGCTGGCCGGCCCCACCGCCCCGTACCGGCTCGGCCGTCGCCGCGGTCGCGCGCACCCGATCCTGATCGTGGTGGCCGCCGTCATCCTGTCATCGATGGCGTGGCATGGGCTCGTGCACATCTTCTTCGTCCCGTGGCTCGTGATCGTCGCCCTGATCGCGGTCGTCGCGCTCGCGAGCCGCCGATCCGGCCGCGCCCGCCGGTAGCCCGCGCCCGCCGGTAGCCCGCCCGCGCCCCATTCCGCCGAACAGATCAACCCCATTCCACCGAACGGATCGACCCGCCTCCCCCGCGCCCCCTGGAAGTGACGTAGGGCTAGGGCGGGAGTGTGGCAGTCTTATGACGTGGCGACGGTCCTCGCATTCCACGCGCACCCAGACGACGAGGTGCTGCTCACCGGCGGCACCCTGGCCAGGCTGTCCGCCGAGGGGCACCGCGTGGTCATCGTGATCGCCTGCGACGGCGCCGTGACCGAGCCGAACAGCCGGCTGGAGGAGTTCCGCGCCAGCGCCGCCATCCTCGGTGCCGCCCGAGCCGAGTACCTCGGCTACGCCGACAGCGGGCAGGGCCCGGTGCTCTATCCCGACCCGCCGGGCCGGGTCCGGTTCGTCCGCGCGGACACCGACGAGGCGGCGGGCCGGCTGGCGGCCCTCATCCGCGAGGAGGACGCCAGCCTGCTGCTGAGCTATGACGCGCAAGGCGGCTACGGCCACCGTGATCACGTCAAGGTCCACCAGGTCGGCGCCCGGGCCGCGGAGCTAACCGGCGTGCGGGTGCTGGAGGCCACCGTGCCGCGGGAGCTAGCGATCACCGGGTCCGGGGTGCTGCGAGCGCTCCGGCTGGCCCGGTACACCGACGGCGAGGCCCAGGTCGCGGGAACGCCCCGGTCGGCGGTCACGCACCGGGTGGACGTGCGCCGGTACGCCGCCGTGAAGCAGGCGGCGCTGGCCGCGCACCGCACGCCGTTGCACGGGCCGGGACGGTCGTCGCGGCTGTTCCGGCTGGCCGCGTCGCTGCCCGCTCCGGTGTTCCGGCTGCTGGCGGGGCGAGAGTGGTTTACCGAGCCGGGAGCCGCCCCGGGTCCGGTTCGCGACGAGATCCTGCAAGCCCGCTGAGGCTTCTCTACCCATTTGATACATGTCAGAGGCTTGCGTGGCTGGTATCCCCCCATGCGACTATGTACTCCTATAAATCCCTGTTTAGGAGTGCACAACATGGCTGGATCTGCGCGCCTGCGGCTAGGAGCCGGCCTGGCGGCCGGAGTGGCGATCGTCGGCGTCACGTGCATGGCGACGGCCGCCAGCGCCTCCGCCGCGCCGGGACCGGACACGCCCGTGAGCGTGCAGTCACCGCTTAGCGCGGCCGGGCTCCCGGACGCGACGGCGCTCGGCAGCACCTCTCCGTCCACGCCGGAGACCGTCTCCTTCGTGCTGCGCGAGCGGAACATCGGCCAGCTGGCGGGCGACGTCACCCATGGCATGAGGCACTTCCTGTCGACGCGGCAATTCGCCGCCGCCTATGGCCAGAGCCCCGCCGTGATCTCCGGGCTGGAGAACTACCTCGCGAAGTTCGGGATCAAGACGAGCGCGTACGGTGACGGCATCGACGTAGTGGCGAACGGTACCGCCGGCGAGTTCGACAAGGCGCTGTCGGTGACCCAGCGGCAGTACCACGTGCCCGGATTGCCCGGGACCGGTGGCGCCCGGGGCGTCCCGGCGCAGACCGTGCACGCCGCCAGCGGATCGCCGAAGCTGCCCGCGCGGATCGCGCGCAGCGTGCTGGCCGTCCTCGGCCTGACCAACTACTCCACGTTCGCCAGCCAGACCGCGCACGTTGACCACGCCGTGTTGCGGAAGGAAAAGGCCAAGGCGGCCGACGCCAGCAGCTGCCAGGCGCTGACGGGCCTCCCGGACGCCTGCAACCTGCCGTCCGACTTCGCCTCCAGGTATGGCCTGTCCCCGTTGTACAAAGCGGGCCAAAACGGTAGCGGGCAGACGGTCGCCATCGTGACGCTGGCCGCGCTCGACCCGACCGCGCCGCAGACGTTCTGGTCGACGATCGCGCACACCCCCCAGACCGGCCGCACGGTGCGGACGGAGAACATCGACGGCGGCCCCGGCGCGCCGAGTGACTCCTCGGGCTCCGGCGAGACCGACCTGGACACCGAGCAGGCGGGTGCCCTCGCGCCCGGCGCCAACGTGCTCGTCTACCAGGCGCCGAACACCGACTCCGGATTCGCCGACGCGTTCTTCGCCGCGGCCAGCCAGAACATCGCCAGCTCGGTGTCGGCCAGCTGGGGGGAATCGGAGACCTACCTCGCCTACTCGATCGCCGACCACACCGAGTCGCCGGCCTACCAGGCCGCGTTTGACGAGGCCTTCCTGGAGATGGCGGCCCAGGGCCAGTCCGCGTTCACCTCGGCCGGCGACTCGGGGGCCTACACCGCCACCAGCGACCAGCACACCACGAACCTGTCGGCCGACGCGCCCGCGGACAGCCCGTACATCACCGCCGCGGGCGGCACCACCGACCCGTGGTCGGGGCAGATCAGCAACACCGCGGGCACGGTCACGGCCAGCGTGTCGGTGCCCAGGACGCGGACCTGGTCCTGGGACTACCTGTGGGGGCCCGTCGCGAAGGTCAATGGGATCTCGTACGCCAAGTCCGCGACGTCGCAGGTCGTCGGGGGCGGCGGTGGCTTCTCCGGGATCGAGCCGCGGCCGTCCTACCAGGACGAGGTGCGGGGCATGGGGCGCTACAACGCCATCAATTACCTGACGCCGACGGACTACACGCGGCAGAAGGGCACGAACCTGGTGGAGCCGGAGGGCTTCCGCGTGAACTCGAAGCCGGCCATCACTTCCGGGTACGACGGGAGGGGCCGCGCGGTGCCCGACGTGTCCACCGACGCCGACCCGTACAGCGGCTACCTGCTGTACGAGCCGTCGGCGGTGGGGGCAGGCAACCCGCCGCTGCAGGGCGGCTGGGGCGGCACCAGCTTCGTGGCGCCGCAGCTGAACGGGTCCACCGCGGTCATCGACTCCTACCTTGGCCACCGCGTCGGATTGTGGAACCCGGCGGTCTACTCCTTCGCGACCAGCGGGCACGACCCGTTCACCCCGCTCAACGCGGTGGGAACGTCCAGCAACAACCTCTACTACACCGGCAACCCCGGCTCGCTGTACAACGAGGGCAGCGGGCTCGGCGTCCCGAACCTGACGGCCTTGGCCCAGGACTTCGCGAGGTAACGCCCTCGCTTTCGCGAGGCAACGCCTCCCGGTTACATGATGCATCATCAACATCTGTTGTAACCTGGAGCGATGAGCGGTGAGTGGCTGACCCCGGAGCAGCAGCATACCTGGCGGGTCTATCTCCGGATGAGCGCGCTGCTGCCGTCATACCTGGGCAGGCAACTGCAGCGCGACTCCGGCCTGTCCTTGCCCGAGTACGAGGTCCTGGTGCTGCTCAGCGAGGCTCCCGGGCACCGGATGCGCCCCTACCAGATGTGCGAGGCGCTCAGCTGGGAGCAGAGCAGGCTGTCCCATCAGCTCAGCAGGATGTCCAAGCGCGGGCTGGTGGCGCGCCAGGAATGCGCGGCGGACGGCCGGGGGGCGGAAATTATCCTCCGAACGGAGGGTGCCGACTCGATCCGCTCCGCGGCTCCTGGGCACGTGGCGGCGGTGCGTGAGGTGATCTTCAGCCGGCTCACCGACGACGAGCGGGCGGCTTTCGAGAAGGCGTGCGCCACGATCCTCGAGGCGCTGGAGGATCAGGCCTGAAGCGGGGCGGCTGGGCTTGGGGAAGATTTCTGCCGGCAGTCCTGCGGAACGCCGGCAGGAAATCTCCCCGGCGCCCACCGCCTGGTTAGCCCACCGCCTGGTTAGTAGCCGGGGCCTGGCTGCGGTGCGCCAGGGTCGCCGGCGCCGGGGGCGCCGCCGCCCGGGGGAGGGGAGCCGGACGTCGGCTTACCGGGATATCCGCCGCTGTCGCCGCTGGGGCCGCTGCTGGGCTGCTGCCAATGGGTGGGGGGACTGCCGGTGTGCCGCGGCCTGGGGAAATAGGGGGGGTACGAGTGGAGCTTCGGGTACTGGGCCGGGTACTGGTGGCTCCAGACCGGCTGGCAATACGCGTATACGTGTCGGGGGCCGCCGGCGGCGGTGCTTAGTTTTTTGTACTGGGGGGTCTGCCAGGAGGGAGGGGCGCCGTCTTGAGAGTGCTGCAGGGTGTTCCAGAAGGCGTCGCAGAGGGTGGTGCGGGTCGGGGTGCCAGTCGACGGCGATGCCGTCGGCGGCGTGCCGGTCGCCGGGTGCATGCTGTGCGGCGTCTGCCGGGCGGGATTGGCGCGTGGGGAAGGCGACGAGCTGGCGGGGGCGGGCGGGTGGTGTTTCGCGGGCGGAGCGGCGATCGTATCGTGGGCTAGCCGCTGGGCCGGGCCGGGCAGGTTGCCGGTATAGGCGACCGCCGCCACGCCGGCGATCACGGCGGCCGCGCTCACCAGGCTCGTGAGCCGGCCCGGCGCCGCGC
>JAFMRC010000383.1 GCA_017354375.1 Nocardiopsaceae bacterium
CACCGGGCGGCCGCCGCCTTCGCGGCCGCCTCGCCGGCCGCCTCGCCGCCAAGCAGCACGGCGAGCTGGTCCAGCTGCAGGCCGTACATGTCGGCGGCGAAGGCCAGTGCCCCCGCGTCCCGGACGGCGAGCCGCTGCCGGTCGTTACGCGCCGTCATAAGACCAGCATCCCCGGATGGCGGCCGATTACGCGGGGTGCCACGCGGGTGCCATGTGCGGGTGCCGCGCGCGGGGTGCTAGAGGTCGCGGGCCCACTCCTGGGCGATCAGGTCCTGGCCGAAGGCGTGCTCGGGCTCCTCGCGGGTCAGGGTGAACCCGGCGGCCTGGTAGATGCGCCGGGCGCTGGCGAGGACGTCATAGGTGGACAGGGTGATGCGCCGGTAACCCGCCTGCCGGGCGAACCGCAGTGCCTCATCCACCAGGCGCCCGCCGATGCCGAGCCCGCGCGCCCAGCGCTCCACCAGCAGCACCCGCAGCCGGGCGGTGCTCCCGTCCGCGCCGCTCCCGTCCGCACCACCGTGCCCGCCGTGCCCGCCGTCGGGGACGCACAGCACCGATCCCGCGGGAGCGCCGTCCACCTCGGCGATCCACGCGGCGCCGCGCCCGCCCGCGCGGTCGGCGGCACGGTCGGCCGCGTAGTCCGCGACGATCCTGGCGACCCACATCTCGAAGTCGGCGTCCCAGCCGTATTCCTCGGCGTACACGGCACCGTGCCGGTACACGATCCAGCCGAGGTCGCCTGGCCGCGGCGCTCGCAGCACCACGGTCCTGGGCCGCGCGCCGAAGCCGCCCTTGCCGTCACGGTCGCTGCCGCCGCTGCCGAGGTCGCCGGAACCCGAGCCGCCGAGCAGGCCGGAGATCTCGCGCATCGCGGCCAGCAGCCTGCCCCGGTCCACGCCGTCGAGCAGGGCGCCGACCTGCCGCGCGGAGCGGGCGTCGAGTTCGGCCTGGGCGGCCCGCCCGTCACTGGTGAGCCGGATCTCCTGCCGGCGCGCGTCCGAGCCGGCCCTGGCCCGCGTGATGAGCCCGTCTGCCTCGAACCGGGACAGCACCCGGCTGAGGTAGCCGGGGTCGATGTTCAGGATCCGGCGCAGTTCCGCCGCGGCGGTGACCTCGCGCCTCGCGATCTCGAACAGGAGCCGTGCCTCGGTGAGCGAGTACGGCATGTCCAGGTACATGCCGTGAACCAGCCCGATCACGTTCGTGTAGAACCTGTTGAACGCCCGGACCGCGGCTATCTCGTCCGCGCGGACTCCGTCCGCCGATGGGGGAACCTCGACCGTCATGACTCCCTCAGGCTCCTTCCACTAGTTGCCTGAGTCAAGGATATCCCTTGACTCAGGCAACTCCGCACGCTCAATTACGCAATCGATGGCCCTATGACGCGCCCAATTGCGTATATGAGCGCGTAAAGGACAGTCGACTGCCGCGAAGGTGAGCGGGGTCGTGGGCTGGGCATAAATCGGGGGGCGTACCTTTACCAAGCCTGACCTGGTAGTCCCACGCGCCACTGGTGTAGGTTCGCTTGGCGAAGGCCGTAGCAGCGGAGGACAAATGAGCATTCTGGGCACCCGGGTGATCCGGACGGAAGACCCGCGGCTGCTGACCGCCGGCGGCGTCTACGTCGACGATCTGAAGGAACCCGACCTGAACGGCGCACTGCGGGCGACGTTCGTCCGCTCCACCGTCGCGCACGCGAGGATAACGGGCATCGACACATCCGAGGCCCTCGCCCAGCCGGGCGTGGTCGCGGTGCTGACCGCGGCGGACATGACCGACGTCCCCTCGCCCCCGCCGGCCGATTTCGACCCGGACGCCCCGCCCGTGGAGGAGCCGATGCCCCTGGGCGGGCCGTGGAGCGAGCCGTTGCTGGCGACCGACCGGGTGCGGTACGTCGGCGAGCCGGTCGCGATCGTCCTCACCGACAGCGCCTACCAGGGCGAGGACGCGGCCGAGCTCGTCAGCGTGGATTACGACATCCTGCCCGCCGTCCCGTCCATCGAGGCCGCCCTGGCCGGGGAATCGCTGCTGTTCCCGGAGGCCGGCACCAACGTCTGCCAGAAGCGCGGCGCGGACCTCGACGACAGCGTCTTCGACTCCCTTGACGTGGTCGTCGAGGGCGATGTGGTCAACCAGCGGGTGGCGGCCGTGCCGATGGAGCCCCGCGGCGCCGCGGCCGTGTGGAAGGACGGGAGGCTGACGGTCTGGTCGAGCACCCAGAACGCCCAGACCGCCCGCCTCATCCTCACCGCGCTCGGCCTGAAGCCGGACGCGATCCGGGTGGTCGCGCCGGACGTCGGCGGCGGGTTCGGCGCGAAGATCGGCATCGACCGGGACGCGATCGTCGTCGCGTGGGCCGCCAAGCACACCGGCAGGCCGGTCCGCTGGGCGGAGAGCCGCAACGAGAACCTCCTCGGCATGACGCAGGGCCGTGCCCAGCTGCACCACATCAAGATCGGCGGCACCCGGGACGGGAAGATCAAGGCCTACCGGCTTGAGGTCATCCAGGACACCGGCGCGTACGCCCGGATGAGCGGCTTCCTGCCGAGCCTGACCGTGCTGATGGCGCCGGGTGTCTACGACATCCCGAACGTGCAGGCCGGCTACAAGGCCGTCGTTACCAACGGCACCCCGATCGCCGCCTACCGTGGCGCCGGCCGGCCGGAGGCCGCCGCCACGATCGAGCGGGCCGTGGACTGGTGGGCGGCGGAGGCGGGCCTGGATCCGGCCGAGGTCCGCAAGATCAACTTCATCAAGCCGGAGCAGTTCCCCTATCTCACCAAGACCGGCGCCCCGTACGACACCGGCGACTACGAGGGCGCGCTGGACAAGGTCCTCGCCGCGGCCGGCTATGAGCGGCTCCGGGCGGAGCAGAAGAAGCGCCGCGAGAGCGGGGACACCAGGCAGCTCGGCCTCGGCCTCTCCAGCTACGTCGAGATCACCGCCGCGGATGGCGTCATGGGCGAGACCGCCAAGCTCGAGGTGCACCGCGACGGCACCGCCACCGTGTACACCGGAAGCTCGGCGCACGGGCAGGGGCACCACACCGCGTTCGCGATGCTGGTGCAGGAGGAACTCGGGATCCCGATGGACAAGGTGGAGGTCGTCCACGGCGACACCGACCTGATCCCGAAGGGCACCGGTACCCACGCCTCGCGGTCGCTGCAGCTCGGCGGGTCCGCCGTGCACAAGGCCGCGATCGAGGTCAAGGACGAGGCCGCGAAGCGGGCGGCGAGCCTGTTCGAGGCCAGCGAGGCGGACGTCGTCCTCGACGCCGCCACCGGCACCTGGCACATCGCCGGCGACCCGGACAAGTCGTTGTCCTGGGCGCAGGTCGCCGAGGCGGCCAGCGGCGGCACGCTGACCGCGAACGTGACATTCACCGCGGACCGGCCGACGTTCCCGTTCGGCACCCATTTGTCGATCGCCGAGGTCGATACCGAGACCGGCAAGGTCACCCTGGTCAGGCACGTCACCGCGGACGACGCCGGCCCGGTCCTCAACCCGATCCTGATGGAGGGGCAGCGGCACGGCGGCATCGCGCAGGGCGCGGCGCAGGCCCTCGTCGAGGAGGTCCTCTACGACGCGGACGGCAACCCGCTCACCTCCACGCTCGCCGACTACGGGGTCATCACCGCGGCGGAGCTGCCCAGCTTCGAGCTGATCACCAGCGAGACCCCGACCGACGTCAACCCCCTCGGGGTCAAGGGCATCGGCGAGGCCGGCACGATCGGCGCCACCCCCGCCGTGCAGAACGCGGTGATCGACGCCGTGTCCCATCTCGGGGTCCGGCACATCGACATGCCCACCACCCCGGAACGGGTGTGGTCCGCCATCCAGTCCGCGACGAACACCAAGTAGAGGCAGGGGCGAAGTGAAGGTCGAGCTGACCGTCAACGGCAAGCAGATCACCGCCGACGTCGAGGACCGCATGCTGCTCGCGGGTTTCCTGCGCGACGTCGCGGACCTGACCGCGACGAACATCGGGTGCGAGACGACGTCCTGCGGCGCCTGCACGGTGCTGCTGGACGGCGAGTCCGTCAAGTCGTGCACGGTGCTCGCCGCGCAGGCCGATGGCCGTAGCGTGACCACCCTGGAAGGCCTCGCGGGCCCGGACGGCGAGATGCACCCGGTGCAGAAGGCGTTCCACGAAGAGCACGGCCTGCAGTGCGGCTACTGCACGCCGGGCATGGTGATGGCGATCGCTTCCCTGCTGAAGGAGAACCCGTCGCCTACCGAGGCCGACATCCGCGCCGGGCTGGAGGGCAACCTCTGCCGCTGCACCGGCTACCACAACATCGTGAGGGCGGCCCTCGCCGCCGCGTCGGAGGGGGCCAAGTGATCCCGCCTTCCTTTACCTACAAGCGCGCCTCGTCCGTCGACGAAGCGCTGTCACTGGCGGCCGAACACGGCGAGGACGCCAAGTACCTGGCCGGCGGGCACTCGCTGCTGCCGCTGATGAAGCTGCGGTTCGCGATGCCCTCGGTGCTGATCGACGTCGGCCGCATCGCCGACCTGTCCTACATCACCGACATGGGAGACTATGTCGCGATTGGCGCGCTGACCCGGCACCACGACGTCGCCACCTCGGACCTGCTGAGGAAGGACATCCCGCTGCTGGCGCACACCGCCGAGGCCGTCGGCGACCCGCAGGTCCGCCACCGCGGCACGATCGGCGGGTCGGTCGCGCACGGCGACGCCGCCTCCGACCTGCCGGCGTCGCTGCTGGCCCTGGAGGCGAGGTTCGCCATCCGGGCGGCCGGGGCACTCCGGGTGGTGGAGGCGGCCGAGTTCTTCAAGGGCATCTTCGAGACGGCGATCGAGCCGGGCGAGCTGCTCACCGAGATCCAGGTGCCCAAGCCGGCCCGCCCGAACGCCTGGTCCTTCCAGAAGTTCACCAAGCGCGCGATCGACTGGGCGATCGTCGGCGTCGCCGCCCAGGGCGACGGTGCTTCCCGAACCCGTGTCGCGCTGGTCAACATGGGCCCGACCCCGTTGCGCGCCGCCGCGGTGGAGGCCGCCCTGGCGTCCGGCGCGTCACCCGCCGACGCGGC
>JAFMRC010000384.1 GCA_017354375.1 Nocardiopsaceae bacterium
GCGGGGAGGGTTAGCCGCCGTGGCCGGCCAGGGGGTTCACCCGGGCCGGGGCGGTGACCGCTGCGGCCGGGGCCGACGGAACCTGGCCGAACCAGGTGGCGTAGTTCTGCTCCGGCGCGCCGAGCGCCGGCGCCACCACGGTGATGGGGGCCGCCGCCGAGCCGAGCGTGGGATGGCTGGCCTGGACCACGACCGTGCCGGTCTGGCCGGACCGCGTCCGGATCCACACCGCGCCCGCGCCGCCGGTGGCGGCGAAGTCGAACGGGTTCTCGCCGATCAGGGTGGCCGGGCCGGTGATCGACAGCTGGACCTGCCCGGAGACGTAGGGACGCGGCGCCCCGTACTTGTCGACGGCGCGGAACACCACGCGGGTGGCGTCCGCGCCATCGGCGAAGAGCTGGGCGTCGTCCGCGGCGAGCGTCAGGCTGTCGGCGGACGGGTCGGAGGAAAACGACCGGGACAGCACCATGGCGCTGCCCAGGTACCCGTCGATCCGCAGTTCCGGGAGCCCGGAGGAATCCACCGAGCTGAAATCGACGAAGGACGGCGGGTAGGGCAGGTGCCCGTAATCGGCGGTGTCCGGGGTCACGGTGGCGTAATGGGAACCGCCGACGTACACCTCCAGCCGGTCGGCGTTGGAGCAGATCATCGCGCTGGACAGGCTGGTGACCGGCGAGGTGGATCCGAAGTCCCAGTAGAACGCGGGCTGGATCACCGGCCTGACCTTCGGGTCCACCTGGGCCTGGTAGATCGCCGCGCCCGGCTTGGGGATCCGGAACAGGTCCACCACACCGGTGTACTTCACGCCGTTGTAGAGGTTGGCGCCGGCCCCCGAGGGGTAATCGTACCCGGACCAGGCCAGCAGGCCGCAGTACCGGTCGTCGGAGTAGGCGATGTCGTGCACCCGCGCGTGCGCGGTGGCCTGCCCCTGCTGCACATCCTGGGTGTCGATCCGCCGGTAGTAGATGGACGGCCCGGATAGCGTGCCGACCGCCTCGCAGACCAGGTACGGCTTGCCGGCCGCGTCGGTGGGCGGTTGCAGGGTGGGCTCCTTCTTGCCGTCCGGGCCGGTCTGGCTGCTGTAGTCGTGGAAGCTGAAGACATCGAACTCATACGCTGTGTCGGTACGGTCGAAATCGTCGCCCCCGGTCGCCCTGGAGTCGTCGAGGGAGTGCGCGAGCTTGTTGGTCGCCGTGTACAGCGAGACGTTTTCCCTGGACTCGTTCGGCATCGCGCCCCAGACGATGATCGACGGGTGGTTGCGGTCGCGGACCACCATGTCCCCCACGTCGCGGTAGGCGGCGGACTGCCAGGCGGAATCGCCCATGTACCCCCACCCGGGGATCTCCTCCCAGGCCAGCAGGCCGACCTCGTCGCAGGCGTCGTAGAAATCCTCGGACTGCGGGTAGTGCGAGCAGCGCACCATCACGCAGTTCAGCTCGTCGCGCAGGATCGCCGCGTCCTTGCGCTGGACCCGCGCCGGCATCGCCCCTCCGGCGAACGGGAAGAACTGGTGCCGGTTGACCCCGAACAGCTTCACCTTGCGCCCGTTGAGGTAGAACCCGTCGAGCTGGAAGACGGCGTCCCGGAAGCCGGTGCGGACCACGTAGTCATGCACGGGGGCGCCGCCCAGCCGCAGCGTGGCCGTCACCGTGTACAGCTTGGGGTTGTCGATGTCCCACAGGGTGACGCCGGACAGCCCTCCCCCGGTCAGGGTGCCGGTCACCGTGGTCTGGCCGGTCGCGCTGATCGTCACCGGGACGGAGGTCGATGACACCACGCGAGCGCCGTCGTTCAGGGTGATGTCGACTTGCGCGGCGCCCTTGGGCACCACGGCGGCGTCGATCGTGACCGACACGTCGACCTGGCGCTTGGCCGCGTCGAGGACGTTCACCGGCTTGGCGAACACGTCGGCCAGGAAGACCTGCGGCACCGCGCGCAGCCAGGCCTCGCGGTAGATGCCGCCCGGCTGCCAGAAGTCCACCGAATCGGACGCCTGCGGGGCCGGGCGGTCCGGCGGGACGTCGATGTTGAACCGGGAATCGAGGGTCACCGCCAGCACGTTCCCCTGCGGCTTCAGGTAATCGGTGATCTCGGCAGAGAACGGCAGATATCCCCCGGTCCGGCCGCCGACGGCGTGCCCGTTCAGCGTCAGCGAGGACTGCGTCATCGCGGCGGCGAAATCGACGAACACCCGCATGGTGCTGGCGCTGGCCGGCGCGTCGAAGGTCTTGCGGTAGACCCACTCCTTTTCCCAGGTAGAGGGATCCCACTCCTGCCAGGACAGCGCCGTCACCGTGTGCGGCAGCGTGACGGACTGCAGCCCGCTGTCGTCGAAGCCGGGCTGGTCACTCCCCGTCGTCGCCGGGCCGAACAGCCATCCCGTGCCGAAGGGGACGATCTGCGCCGCCGGACCCCGGCCCCGGGCCGCGGTGCCCACCGTGGCGCCCCGCGCGCTGCTCGTTACCGACCATGCCGCCAGGCCCGCGGCACCAACCGCCGTGGCGCGGAGGAACTGCCGCCGCGCCAGCGCCGCGACCGGAGATGCCGACTGTGGCAAAGTTTCATCAGTCACCCGTAAAGTGTGATGTTTTGGCGAGTTCTGGTCAAGAGCTGATCGGGAGTGATGGGCAGGTCCCGGACGCGGGTGCCGGTGGCGTTGTAGACCGCGTTCGCGACCGCGGCGCCGACCCCGGTGATGCCGATCTCGCCGATGCCGCGGGCGCCCATCGGCGCGTGCGGGTCGGGGATATCGGTCCACAGGATGTCGATGGGCGGCACGTCGGCGTGCACCGGGATGTGGTACTCCGACAGGTTCGGGTTCATGATCCGGCCGGCGCGCTCGTCGAACAGGGTCTCCTCCATCAGGGCCAGGCCCAGGCCCATGACGATGCCGCCGCGGAACTGGCTGGCCGCGGTCTTGGCGTTCAGGATTCGGCCGCAGTCGAACGAGCCGAGGAACCGGCTGACCCGCGCCTCCCCGGTCACGGCGCTGACCCGCGCCTCGCAGAACAGCGCGCCATAGGAGTGCATCGACCAGTTGCCCATCTCCGCGGGCGGCGGGGCGGCGGCCTCGGCGCTCACCTCGGTGCGGCCCGCGCCGTCCAGCAGCGATTCGTAGCTCTCGCGGCGGTCCGGGTCATCCAGGGCGGCCACGCCGCCGTCGGCGGTACCGGCCTCATCCGGGGTCAGGCCGGAAAGGGGGGAGTCGTCGCCCGCGAGCTTGAGCAGCTCGCCGACCAGCTCGCGGTGCGCGGCGATCACCGCGGCCCCGATCGAGGCGGTCTGCTGCGACCCGCCCGCCATCACCAGGCCGGGCTGGGACGAGTCTCCGCAGGCGACCTCCACCTTGTCCGCGGGCAGGCCGAGCCGCTCGGCGGTGACCTGCGCGGTGGCGGTGGCGGTGCCCATGCCCATCTCGTGCGCGGCGACCTCGACCCGGGCCCGGGCGTCCGAGGCCCCGTCGCGGGTGATGGTGATCCGCGCGGCGCCGCCCGGCATCCGGACGTACGGGAACGAGGTGGCGGCGGTGCCCAGGCCGATCAGCCACTCCCCGTCCCGGCGCGTGCCGGGCCTTGCGTCGCGGGCGTCCCAGCCGAACCGCTCCGCCCCCGCCCGGTACGCCTGGACCAGGTTCCGGGAGGAGAAGGCCCGGCCGGTGACGGGGTCGGCCTCGGGCTCGTTGCGCAGCCGCAGCTCGATCGGGTCGATGCCCATCTCGCAGGCCAGCTCGTCGATCGCGGATTCCAGGGCGAAGCTGCCGACCGCCTCCCCGGGGGCGCGCATGAACGTGTTCGAGAGCATGTCGAGGTCGGCCGACCGGACCTCGGCCTTCATGGCGGCGGAGGAGTACATGCCCATCGTCCCGGTGATGAACGGCTCGGGCAGGATGCTGTGGCGGCCCTTGGCCACCGTGCCGGCGTGGATGATCGCCTCGAACCGGCCGTCGGCGGCGGCGCCGATCGCGACCCGCTGCTCGGTGGCCGCCCGCCCCCCGACCAGGCGGTACACCCCCTCACGGGACAGCGCGATCCGGACCGGGCGCCGGGCCAGCCGCGCGGCCGCCGCGGCCAGCACCTGGTGCTGCCACACCCCCTTGCCGCCGAATCCGCCGCCCAGGTACGGCGACGACACGTGCACCTGCTCCTCGGGCAGGCCGAACACCTCGGCCAGGGTCCAGGCCTCGTGCCGCACCGCCTGCGTGGTGTCGTGGACGTACAGTTCATCGCCGTCCCAGGCCAGGGTGGCCGCGTGCGGCTCGATCGCATTGTGGTTGTGGGGCGGGGTCGTGTACATGGCGTCCACCCGGTGCGGCGCGGCGGCCAGGGCGGCCTCGGCGTCGCCGGCGGTGAAGCTGAGCGGCTCGCCGTAGAACGCGCCGGCCTCGGTCCCCCGCGTCCTGGCGTCGGCGAAACTCGTCACCGCGGGCTCGGCCGCATAGCCGACCCGGATCAGGGAGCGGGCGTGGTCGGCCTGTTCCTGGGTCTCGGCGAGCACCAGCGCGACCGGCTGGCCGTTCCAGTGGACCCGGTCGTCGGCCATGACCGGGAGGCCGTCCCCGGACGCCGCCTTCTCGGCGGTGAGGAATCCCGGCGGCGGGTTGAGCCGTGGCCCCGTGCTTGAGCGGAGCGTCCGGTGAGTCATGACGAGAACCACGCCGGGCGCGCGTTCCGCCGCGGAGACGTCGAGCGCCGTGATGCGGCCCTTCGGGATGGTGCTGCAGGCCAGGGCGGCGTAGGCCAGGCCGTCGAGGGGGACTTCGGCGGCGAAGCGGGCGGTGCCGGTGACCTTGAGCGCACCGTCCAGGCGGGACAGGGGCGCGCCGATCAGGCCGCCGCGTCGGGTCATCAGCGGGTCGGAGGTGCCTTCCGGCGTCCACGTGGTCATTGGCCTGCTCCGGTCAGCTGGGAAAGGACAGCCACGATGATCCGTTCGGTCAAGTCGATCTTGAATTGGTTATCGCGCAGGGGGCGGGCGGCCGCGAGCTCGGCCCCGGCCGCGGCCCGGAAGCTCTCCGGGGTGGCGGGCCTGCCGCGCAGCGCTTCC
>JAFMRC010000149.1 GCA_017354375.1 Nocardiopsaceae bacterium
CGATAGCCTCCTTCGCCTTCATGTACGTTCGCTGCTGGCAGATGAAGCGCGAAGATCGCAAGCTGTGTCCAACCCCCACGGTAAAGCGAGGGTGGAAAGAGTCGCTCGCCTGGCAGCGGCACATCATCGAGCATGAGGGATTCCGGATAGAGGATACCGATATACGCGCATGCCCTAGCGGCGAGGATCATTATCACACGTACGTACGACCGGGGACGGAACCCAGTGAACGCTGACTATACGGCGCTCATGGCGCCCGCGCAGTCCGAAGACGAGATCATCAGGTTTGCCGATTGCGCAAGCTGGGAGGAGATCTCCTATTTTGCGGGGCTGGCCTACGATTACGCCGAGATGCTACGCGCCCGGAACGACGCACTTTTCCACGCCGGCACAGCGGACGCGGTGACCCAGGCGAGCGCTTGGGGCGCGATACTGGGATGGACGCTGATGAAAGGCCTGGATGCCTTCAACGCTGCCGACTACCGCGCCGCGAGAATCAAGCACCAAGGCCATGAGCAGCGACGATGAAACCCCTATCACGTTCGGGGACGGGGATGGAGATCCCCGCAAGTGGGTCCAGTGCGCGAACGAGATAGCATGGCGGATATATGTCGGGACTTACAAGCCCGGTGACGTGCTGCCGAGCGTTCAGCGGTTCGCGCAGGAAATGGGCGTGACAGGCTATCCCGCCGCGCAAGCATACCGTGAGCTGGCACGGATAGGGTTGATCTCGTACGGGTACCGCCATTACGTTATCGGGACAGTGCGCGCGGTCAACCTACCCATGCGGGAGGCTGGCACGGTAACCGTCGCGCAGACGGCAAGCCTGCTCCAGGTATCGAAGCCACACGTGTACTACATGATCAGAGTCGGCGCGCTGAAGGCGACGGGCAAGCCGTACCGCGTGTACGTGGCTAGCGTCGAACGTGTACTGAACAACAGGGGCGGCTCTCGGTCAAGGCGTGGAGAACCGGGCCGTAACTGACGTAGCGGCCAACGACACGAGCTACTCTGGCGACCCTCGCACGTGGGTGCGTGTCTACCGGGAGATCCGGCGAGAGATTGAGCGGCTGTAGCGACGCTTGCGCATGGAAAGCTTTCCGTGCGCTGAGTAGCGAGGGCCTGTTGGAGTCTCACGGTCCAGGCAAGCCTCACACGGTGGCGTAGGAACTCAGCAACTCTCATGGGCACAGTACCGGACTCTAGGCGACTCGACACGTGTCCAACAGGTCAGCATGAGGTCAGCATGGCCAGTCGCGACCGGCACGACGTGCGAGGCGCGCAACGCTCTTACCTGCATGTTTGCAGATTTTTCGCACTCATGCTACGCAACCACTTGACTCTTTATCCCGAACGGATCGTGGCGACTCCCGCGCGCCACCCGCCTGCCTACGTGGGGACTATTAGTAGCCGGTTGCCGAGCGCGTCCGCGCCGCGTACGTCCTGGCCAGGAGCAACCCGTACCGTTATGTGCTCGTGCTGGGCCAGCGGCAACAGGCCGGTTCCCGGTGTAGTCCGACAGATGGAGAGGACTCCGAGGTCCGGCAGCGCGGTGAGGGGCGCCAGGTCATCGACCCAATCACAGTCATCGAGAACAAGCGTGCATACCTTCGGAGCCGCGCTGACCAGTGCCGCGAGCGCGCCCCGACCGAGCCTGGAGCCCCCTAGTGAAAGAGAGATCACTTCTCCGAGCGGCGGAAGCTGATCCAGGCCGCACAGCTGGTTACAGCGACGCAGGTGCAAACTCTTCAATCCGGTCGATCGCCCCAGCGGTGAGTAGTCCTCGATGTCCGCACAGTCTGTGATCACGAGGTCGGTGAGCGGGGGCAGAGAATGGAGAAAGCCGAGGTCGGTTAGCCCTGGGGCGTGGATCTCAAGGCTCCGGAGCCTCGCCAGCTCCGGCAGGGTGGCGAGATCGCGAGTCGGCTCTCTGTACGTCAGGGACAGATCGCCGAGCGAATTGGCATGTGCGGTAAGGACGTCGAGGTCCGTTTGCCGGGGAAGATCCACAACGAGTGATGACAATGGAGCTACTGCGGCGAGCGCTGCGAACTGGGCGGGTGCGGCCGATGAGCGACCCGAGTTGACGATGAGGGATCCGCCAGGGGACGTGGCCGATAGGACACGCTCGGCGTATTCTCCGGGGTCGAAGTAATCCCACGCCTTGTTGAACTCGTACTGGACGTTATAGCGCATGTCGGCGGCATATCCCCGCAGCACGTCGAGGGCGCCCGGTCCGTTGATCAGCCAGGCCGTGCGGACGGTCGCCACCGCCTCGTCCTCCCGCAGCCCCTCCAGGCTGGTCGGCAGTCGGCGCAGCACCGGCTCGCCGATCGCGGCCAGTTGCACGGCCTCGTCTTGATCGCCAGGTGGGATGAGCCCGTCCAGGCACCGGTAGAGCGCCGTGCGCACGTCGTCGGGAATGGAGGTGATCGTCTCCAGGCATGCGACGGCCACCAGTTCGAGGTCCCGTGCGACGACAGCCCTCGAACGTTCCGCACCATGAAGCCGCTCCGCACGATGGAGATGTCGCGCACGCTGGAGAATGCCATCGAGCAGTTCGCGGCACTGGGGTTCGTTGGCGTGGCCGGCGGCCATGACGATGGTCTCGCGCCATTGATCGAGGCCCGCGTTGCGGATGAGGAGGTCCATGTCGCCGATGCCGGCGGCGTGCTCGGCTGTGAGGTACTCCTGGATGGTGCGGTGCACGAAGTCGATCCGGCCGGGGACCGGTTCGCGGATGATCCCGCTGCGCTGCAGCAGCGCGTCCAGCGCCTCTTCGCCGGTCGCCCGCACCTGTGGCATGGCGGCCAGCCGTTCGTCGATCAGCTTCCGCGCCGTGGACCTGGGCAACTCGACCCGGTCGCTGGTCGACAGGTGCCAGGCCAGGTCACGCAGCAGCCGGACCTTCTGGTCCCGTTCGAGCCGGACGACCCGCGCGCTCGGGATCCCGCGCTTGGCGTCCCGGATTTCCAGGAGCATGTCGATCGCCGCGGCGTACAGGCCCATCCGGTCTCGGGGCAGCGCGTCCCGGTCCAGGTTGAGCGCGCACAGCATCGCGGCCAGCAGCGGCGTGCTGGCCAGCGTTCGCAGGTGCGAGGCGGACTCCAGCCGGGCGAGGAGCTTCGCCTCGTAGGAGGGGATGCTCTCGGGCGGACACGGCAGGTCTCCGCTGTCGCCGATGGCGGCGTGCCAGTGTTGGACGAGTTCGCGAAGATCCGCCGGGCTGAGCGGTTCGAGGAACGCGGCGCGGAACCCCTCGGCCCGCAGCCAGTCGGCCTCGGTCGCCGCGGGCCGGGACGTGACCACGACGCGGACCTCCGGGTACAGGCGGATCAGTTCCCCGAGCCAGTTCCGGACGTCGTACCGCTGGGACTCGACGATCTCGTCGATGCCGTCGATGAGCAGCAGGGCGCGGCCGGACCGCAGCCGACGGTGCGCCCAGGCGTCCGGCGCGATCCCGCCGAGTGCGGGGGAGACGTCGTCGAGGAACTCCTCGGGGCGCGGCAGTCGCTGGCCCGCGTGGCTGCGCAGCTTGACCAGGAACGGCACGTGGACGTTGAGCGGGGCCAGGTCGCCGGTGAATCCGCCGCGCGCCGCGGTGACCGCGAGCCAGCGCAGGAGAGTGCTCTTGCCGCTGCCGGCTTCCCCGCGGATGAGCATGAGCCGGTTCTCGCTGAGGACGCGCTCCACCCGGATGGAACTCCCGAAACGCCGTTCCTCCCGCCACTCGCCGATGGTCGCTGGATCCCACCCGCGTGCCACCGAATCCCGGCGGCGTGCGGTTGGATCCCGTCGGCGTGCCGCCGCCCCGCCGGTTGATTCGTCCCGGTCCCCGTTGGGGTTCTTGCCTGTTTCCTCATCGGTGACGTTCAGGCTTATGTAGGCGACGCTGAGCGTGGTCCGCGGCCGGGTGAGCCGCTCGAAGCGGACGCCGAGGAGGTCGAGCCGGTCCAGGTTGTCGCTGACGGAGGTCAGGTAGCGCCGGGTGAACTCGTCGTCGTGGGAGTCGCCCTCGGGCGCGTCGAGGGTGCGTACGGGCAGCCGGGACAGGATGATCTGCAGCGACGTGACGGCGCTGGACAGCCGGGCCAGGGACTCCGCGGCGGCGCGCTCGGTGAACTCGGGCAGGTGCACCAGGATGTGGGCCAGGCAGTCGCAGCACTCGCCGAGCACGACGTCGTACAGCCGCGCCCCGGCCTCGCCGAGCTGGAATTCGGCCTCCCGCGCGGGCAGCGAGGCGCGCAGCCGACGCGCGAGCTTGACTGGGTCCACGTCATCGGCGAGCAGGGCCTTGTCCGACAGGTCGGCGGCCTCAAGAGTGCGGATCACCTCGCGCAGGGCAGCCTCACGGGTGCCGTCGTCGAGCCCGCGCAACTCGTGCCGGATATACGGCCGCAGCCGCTCGGCGACCGAGATCGCGAGCGCCTCGAACTGGTTCTCGGTCCTCCGCCGCACGATCTCGTCGGGAAACCCGGTCTTGATCAGGTCGATCAGCTCGGCGGACGCCGCCGCCCTCGCGGCCCGCCCCGTCAGCCACCGGCTGGCGGCGATTTTCGCGACCGATTTACCGACACCCAGCGCCGCGGCCACACCCTCGACGGTCATGTTTCTTACGCTATGCGACGAATGTCTGCCCTTCCGTGGAAACGGCGAATCGGCAACTCCCGCATTAGCGGCGGGCTTCGATGCAGCGTGTGGCGGTTTGCTAGCTTTCGGCTACTTCAGGGTGCTAGCCTGATTCTCGCCGGGGTGCCGCTGGCAACACGATGCGGGGAACTGACAGGTGCGCTGGGATAGACCGTCAAGCGGGAGCGACAAGCCCAGCGAGGGCAACCATCCTCCGCAGCCGGTCCCGCCCCCAGACTCTTCCTACCGGACGCGGGAAACCGTCGGAGAATCTGGCGAGGGCACGGGCTGGCCCAAGGACAAGCCCAAGACGCCCGAGGTACCCAAGACTCCCGAAGAGCGCATCAAGGACCTTGAATCCAGGAACAAGTCGCTGAAGTCCGAGAACGCGCGGCTGACCAGCAATTATGAAAGCTCACTGCGGGAACTGCAGCGTAAGGACAAGGAGCTGGGTCACGCTAAGTCCGAGCTGGCGAAAGCCAAGAGCGACAATTCCCGGCTCATCGACACCAACTCGCGGCTTGTCCAGGACAACATGGAGCTGCGGGAGAAGACCGAGTCAAGCCCAGCTTTCGACCGCAAGGCCAACACCACTGGCGCGCAGACTGAGATGGCGGACAAGAAGCCGCAGCGCAAGAACTGGTTCCCTACGGACAAGGTGGGCAACTTCGGCATGGCGGTCGCGGGTGCTGCCGGTACCTATGGCGTGATGGTCGGCCGTGTGAGCAGCAAGGAAGAGGCGTTCGGCGTGGCGTGCGCGGGTGCCGGCCTGGCTGCGCTGAAGCTGGGGCGCGAGGTTTCCGACAAGATCAACGCATGGCGGGACAAGAGGGCGGAGAAGAAGAATGCCGATCGATGACAAGCTGAGTGACCAGTTCCGCGTGCTACTGGGCATGGCGATTCAGAACAGAGTCGAAGACTTCATGTCCAGCCTCCCGGAAGTGGGCTACCAACCGTACGAGTCCATGCTGGCACTGGCAATCCGGGTTACCGGGCACGTGGTCATCGCCGCCGGGGAGCGCTACCCGAACGATGCCGATCTGGAGAAGGCGGCTGGGATCGCGGCCAAGGCGGTTACAGGGCTTCCGATCGACGCCGACGAGATCCACGCCTACCTGTCAAAGGTGGTGTTCGGCGAGGACCGGGTGATGAGCCTCTCCGACGACAAGCTCAAGGCATCGGTAATCCCCATGTTCGCGCTGGCCAACCTGCTGCTCGCCTTCACCCCGAAGGGCATGAACCAGTGGACATACCTTGACGTGATCGAAGCGTCCATCGATGCCGTGGACAACACGAACGAGGGTGTCTTGCCGTCGATGGTGTACGAGTTCGGGCGCAGGAAGTAGGCGTGATCGTCGGGGCTCCTGGTTATCGGGGAGAATGCCGTCCATGGCAGAAAACTCCGAAGGGGCGCGGCGGCTCGGGCCGGTCGCGCGGATGCTCGGCGCGGCGGCCGCGAGGGTGTGGTCGCTGCCCGCGCCGCGCAACGCGGTCACGGTCACCCGCGGCATCCGGATCCCGGTATGCGACGGCGTGACGCTGCTGGCCGACCACTACGCTCCGGCGTCTCCGTCTTCGTCCAGCCCCACCGTCCTGGTGCGGACTCCCTATGGCCGGTCCTTGCCCGCGAGCCTGGCCGACGCCCAGCTAGTCGCCGGCCACGGGTACCACGTGCTGCTGGTGAGCTGCCGTGGCACGTTCGGCTCGGGCGGGGAGTTCGACCCGGGGCGGCACGAGGCGGCCGACGGTCAGGCTTGCGTGGCCTGGCTGCGCGAGCAGGAGTGGTTCGACGGGCGGCTGGGCACGGTCGGGCTGAGCTACCTCGGGTTCACCCAGTGGGCGCTGGCCACCGACCCGCCCCTGGAACTGCGCGCGGTGGCGGTGCAGGCCGGACTGCACGACTTCGCCAGGAGCGTCTACCACAACGGGGCGTTCAGCCTGTACACGACGGTGGCCTGGGCCGACGCGGTCACCCATCAGGAGGAGGCCAGCGGGCTGCGCGGCCTGGCGCTGCTCGCGACCGCCGACCGGCGGGAGCGGCGGGCCATGGGCCGCAACCCGATCGGAACGCACGTCCGGGCGATGCTCGGGGGCGGCGCGCCGTGGTTCGAGAAATGGCTGGCGACCCCCGACATCGCCGACCCGTACTGGGAGCCGCTGCGGTGCGGCGCCGCGCTGGAGCGGCTGACGGCGCCGGTGCTGCTGATCGGCGGGTGGCAGGACATCTTCCTCCGGCAGACCGTCGAGCAGTACCGTGCGCTGTCCGGGCGCGGGGTGCCCGTCCGGCTGGTGATCGGTCCGTGGACGCACCTGCAGATCGCGACGAAGGGCGGCGGCGTCGCGATGCGGGAGACCCTGGCCTGGCTGGACCGGCACCTGAGCGCCGACGACGTTCCAGACGCGCCGAGTGGGCAGAGTGGGCCGGACAACCACGAGGATCAAGACGCCTCAGGCGGAACGCGAGACGCGCGGACCGTCCGGGCCTGGTTCGGCGGTGAGGGCTGGCGAGACCTGCCGGACTGGCCCCCGCCCGCCGCGCGGACCGAACGCTGGTCGCTGCTGCCCGGCGGCGGACTCGGTGCTCCCGGAACCTCAGGCGAGCCCGGGAACCCAGCCGAGGCCAAGGCCCCAGGGGAAACGGATTCCGAGATGACGTTCCGGTACGACCCCGCGCTGCCCACCCCCTCGGTCGGCGGCGCGGTCCTGACCCGAGCCGCCGGGGTCCGGGACAACCGGGCGGTGGAGCGGCGCCCCGACGTGCTCGTGTTCACCAGCGCGCCGCTCACGGCGCCCGTCGTGGTCGCGGGCGAGGCGGTCGCCGAGGTCTCGGTCAGCCGCGACAACCCCTGCGCCGACGTGTTCGCGCGGCTGTGCGACGTGGACCCCGGCGGCCGGTCGCGGAACGTCTGCGACGGGATCGTGCGCCTGTCCGGTGCCGATCCGCTGGAGACCGTGGTGCGGGTCGTGATGGCCGGTGCCGCGCACCGCTTCGCCGCCGGTCACCGGCTGCGCGTCCAGGTATCCGGCGGCGCGCATCCCCGCTTCGCCCGCAACCCCGGCACCGGGGGAGTGGACGCCCCCGCGGCCGACCTGCGCGACACCCGCTACCGCGTCCGCGTCGGCCCCGCCGCTGGATCGGCCCTGCTGCTGCCGGTCCTCCCCGCGGACACGTGACGGACGTGTAACCGGCAGGAAGGGAGACATGGCACTCGTCGTGCCCCGGGCACAGGCCCAGATGAGGGGGTCAGTCTGCCGTTACCGCGTACAGGAAGCATTGCGGGGCCAGGGTGCGGACATGCACCGTCGCGACGTCGGGTTCGGAAAGCAGCCGCTCGATGATCGGCTCGAGATCGGCCTCGTCGGTGACCACCGTGTTGTGGTCGTAGTTCATCGTGTCGTCGGCCCGGTACGTGCGCAGCACCCGGGGACCGGTCGCGAGCTGATCGGGCAGTCGGCCGGTCTGCGTATAGCCGCCGCACCGCTCGGCGTGGATGTAGACCGGCCCGACTTCCGTCCACACCGACGGGTGGTCGAACGGCGCGTAGGAGATCAGCGTGATCTGCTCGCCCTGCTCGGCGTAGCGCAGGCAGCAGCGCAGCGGTTCCCCCTTGCCGGAGGCGCCCCGGCCGGTGGCTGCGAATGGGCGGAGCTGGTTGCCATGACCGTCCGCGCCCGCGGCGCGGACGGCGGCGAGACGAGCGGGATCGATGGCATGGACGAGCATGCGTGTTGTTGTTTGCATGCCTTCGAGTGTTGTACGACAGGTACGCCGTTGCTGGCGGAAAACGGACGACAGTTCGGAAGTACTCGTCACCGCTGGACGTCCGGTTCCGGACCTCGCACCGTCGGCGCTAGGCGGGTGCCGTTGCGGCCTCGCCGCCGGGGGCGGCGGGCTGTAGCTCCTCCAGCGCGACGTCGCCGGTCGGCGGGCCGAACAGGCCGATCACCAGGGCGGCGAGCGCCCAGCAGGCCGCGATGTAGACGAAGACCCACGGGTACCCGAAGCTGCCGTAGAGCGCGGAGACGATGTACGGGCCGGCGATGTTGGCCAGGCGGCCCGTGCCGTAGGCGAACCCGCTGCCGGTGTTGCGGAGCCCGGTCGGGTACAACTCGGGCGTGTAGGCGTACAGCAGCGCGGCGAACGTCTGGATGAAGAAGGACACGCCGAATCCGAACACGAGGATCGCCGCGGTGTTGAACGAGATGCCGTAGGCCAGCCCGCACACGGCGATCACGACCGCGACGGCGATCAGCGGCGCCTTGCGCCGGTACCGGTCGGAGACGAACCAGGCGAGCAGCGCGCCGGGCACCGCGCCGATGGTGGTGATGGCGGTGAACGTGAGGGACTTGGTCAGCGTGAAGCCGTGGTCGGCGAGCAGCACCGGCACCCAGGCCGTGAACCCGTAGAAGCCGAGGGTCTGGAACACCCACGCGCCCACCAGCATCAGGGTCCGACCGCCCAGGCCGCCGCGGAACAGGCTCCCCACGCTGGTCACCGCCGGGAGCGGCGGCGGTGCCGCGGCGGGCGGCGGCAGTTCTCCCACGTCCCGAGACACTTCGGCCTCGATGGCGGCGAGCGTCGCCTCCGCTTCGTCCGGCCGGTCGTGGTCGAGCAGCCACCGGGGAGACTCCGGCAGCCGCAGGATCAGCGCGAGCGACACCACGCCCACCGCGCCGGCGACGAACACCCAGCGCCAGCCGTCGGGTCCGGTGGGCACGACGGCGCGGGCGAAGAACGCCATGGCGGGTATGCCGACCAGTCCGATCGCGAGCGCGGCGCCCTGCATCCGCCCGCGATGTGATTGCGGCATCAGCTCGGCCAGGTACGTGATAGCGATGACGGTCATCGCCGACAGCCCGACCCCGGTGAGGAACCTGGCCAGGGTGATCACCGCGGTGTTCGGCGCCACGGCGTTGAGCAGCGAGAACAGCGAGAACCACGCCACCGACCAGATCAGCGCGCGGCGCCGCCCCAGGCGGTCGGCCAGCCGCCCCCCGACCATCGCGCCCAGGAACATGCCGCCGAAGCTCGCCGACGTGACGTTCGCGATCGTCCCCACGGACATGTGCTCGTACTGCTGCAGGCCGGTCGCCGCGTAGGCGAACGAGTTCAGGTCCGCGAGCTCGAAGAAGAACGCGAAACACACGCCGTACATGACCCGGCGGTGAAACCGGCTTACCGGCAGCCGGTCCAGGCGCGGTGATAGTTCGGATGCCAGCATCCATGCCTCGCTATGAGTCTGCAATCACTTGTGCCGCTGACGGTAGACAGTATTCAGTGATCTGGCAAGATAAGGGCATGGACCTGGGGCTGAAGGGGCGCACGGCGCTGGTCACCGGGGCCAGCAGCGGCATCGGGCGGGCCATCGCGCTCGGGCTTGCCGCCGAGGGCGCCCGGACGGTGGTAACCGCGCGCCGGGAGGGCCGGCTGCGCGAACTGGCGGCCGAGGCGATCGACCGGGGCGCGCCGGAACCGGTCGTGGTGGTGTCCGACTTCCTGGCCGCTGACGCCCCGGAGATCATCAGCGCCGCCGCCGGGCCGGTGGACATCCTGGTCAACAACGCCGGCGGCAGCCGCGCGTTCGGCCTCGCGGGCACGGAAGCGGACTGGGACGAGGCGCTGACACTGAACTTCACCCGGCACCGCCAGCTCACGTCCCGCCTGCTGCCGGGCATGATCGACGCGGGCTGGGGCCGGATCATCAACATCACGGGCAAGTCCGAGCCCGAGGGCGTCAACGGCGCGTTCGCCGCGAAGGCGGCGATGCACGCGTGGGCGAAGGGCCTGTCCCGCGAGGTAGGCCGGCACGGCATCACGGTGAACTCGATCCCGCCCGGCCGGATCATGAGCGAGCAGATCCGGCGCAACTACTCGCCCGAGTACCGCCAGCGCCAGTCCCGGGAGGAGATTCCGGTCGGCGAGTACGGCCAGCCGGAGGACATCGCGCACCTCGCGTGCTTCCTGGCCTCGCCGCTGGCCCGCTACATCACCGGCGCCGTCATCCCCGTCGACGGGGGCCTGCGCCGCTACCAGTTCTGACGGCGCGGTTCTGACGGCGAGGTTCTAACGGCGCCGGCCTGACGACGGGTAACGGGTCGGGTGCACTGGAGGCACGGGGGCGGTGGGCATGGAAGAATATGATCATGGGGACCGATTATCCGGAACATCTGCTGGCCCGCGAGGCGGCGCCGCCCTACCAGGGTGAGGGGCCGTTCGCGTTGTGGCACTTCAGCGAAGATCCCGCGCTCCAGACCTTCACGCCGCACAGGCCGGCCACCGATCCCGGAGCGCCACCGAGGGTGTGGGCGGTGGATACGAGGCACGCGCCGATGTTCTGGTTTCCGAGGGACTGCCCGCGCGGGTGCATCTGGCCGGTGTCCACCACCACGGCCGACGACCGCGAGCTGTTCTTCGGCCAGAGCGCCGCGAAGCGGATCCACGTCATGGAGTCCAGCTGGCTGTGGCGGATGCGCGGCTGGCGGCTGTACGCCTACCGGTTCCCGGCCGAGACGTTCCGGCCGGACGAGGAGGTGGGCGGCTACTGGCTTTCCGATCGTCGCGTGGTCGCGGTCGAGCGGCTGGTGGTCGATGACCTGATCGGCAGGCACGCCGTGGCCGGGATCGAGCTGCGGATCACGCCGTCGATCTGGCCGTTCTGGGAACGGGTGGTCAACTCCACCGTCGAGTTCAGCGGCTCCCGGCTGGGCAGCCGCGTCCCGGATCCTAGGACTCCAGGGACGTGAGGAACGCCCGGAGCGCGGCCGGAGTGGTGAAGACGTGCCCGGTGAAGCCGAGGGCCTCGGCGCCGAGCACGTTGTCGGCGCGGTTGTCGGTGAAGACCGCGTCGGCCGCCTGGATGCCGAGCCCGGCGAGGGCGTGGATGTAGATCGCCGGATCCGGCTTGATCAGGCCTAGCTCGCCGCTGACGAAGACCTCCTCGAAGTAGTCGCCGAGGGCGCCGCGCCGCAGGAAGCTGCCGAAATCCGGCCCCGCGTTGGACAGCAGCGCGAGCCGGGTGCCGCCGGCCGCCAGGTCGGAGATCACCTCGATCGTGCCCGGGTTGACCGTCGCCCAGCTGCGGAAGTCGGCCGCCCACAGCTCGTGCACCCGCGCCTCGTCCCAGTCGGCGCCGATGTCGCCAGCGATCGCCCGCCAGTAGGCGCGGGCGCCGGTTCCCTGGTCGAGGGCGTCCCGGTGCGCGTAGTAGGAGTTCCAGAACTTCTCCTCGTCCTCGCCGCGCACGCCGGCCAAGGCGGCGATGGCATCACGGTCGGCGGCCGACCGCCGCGCGGAGACGACGTCGCCGTAGTCGAAGATGACGACCCGGCCAGGCAGCGAAATGGGTGCTCGATCCACGCGCTACAAGCTACCTGGCCAGGGGCCTGGCCACGGGACCAGTCGCCACGATCCGTTCGGCATGATCAAGATTTTGACACCGCGACGCGGACCTCGGCGTGGTCGCCGACCGGCTGGGGAGCGGCGTCGACCTCGGCGGCGGGCACGACCGCCAGCGAGGTCGCGAGGGTTTCCGCGGAGACGAACTCGGCGTGCGCCCGCACCGCGTCCGCGACCGGGCCGTCGGCTCCGACCGTCAGCGCGATGCGGTCGGACA
>JAFMRC010000385.1 GCA_017354375.1 Nocardiopsaceae bacterium
CGTCCTCGCTGGTCGTGATCACCAGGACGTTGCGGTCCGCGTTGCCGGTCACCTTGGCCAGCGCGGCCAGCGCGTCCTTGGTCTTGGGCGTGTCGCCCTCGACCAGGCTGGTGACGACGTAGACCCGCTCGCTGGCGGCCCGGTCCGACAGGGCGCTGCGCAGGGCGGCGGCCTTCATCTTCTTCGGGGTCCGCTGCGAGTAGTCGCGGGGCTGCGGGCCGTGGACGGTGCCGCCGCCGGTGAACTGCGGCGCCCGGGTCGAACCCTGACGGGCCCGGCCGGTGCCCTTCTGCCGGTACGGCTTCTTGCCACCGCCGCTGACCATGCCGCGGGTCTTGGTCGCGTGGGTGCCCTGGCGAGCGGCCGCGCGCTGGGCCACCACGACCTGGTGCATCAGCGGGACGTTCACCTGGGCGGCGAAAATCTTCTCCGGCAGCTCGACGCTGCCGGTCGTGTCACCAGTGGGCGACACGACGTTAACGCTGGTCATCAGTTACCCTCCAGGACGAGGTCGCGCGAGGCAGACCGCACGACGAGGAGTCCGCCCCGGGGGCCGGGAACCGCGCCCTTGATGAGCAGCAGGCCCTTGTCGGCGTCCACCGCGTGGACGGTGAGGTTCTGCTCGGTCGTCCGCACGTTGCCCATGCGGCCGGCCATCCGCAGGCCCTTGAACACGCGGCCCGGGGTGGCGCACCCGCCGATGGAACCAGGCGAACGGTGCTTGCGCTGGGTACCGTGCGAGGCCTCAAGGCCCTTGAAGCCGTGGCGCTTCATGACGCCGGCGGTGCCCTTGCCCTTGGACTTGCCCGTCACGTCGACCCGCTGGCCGACCTCGAACAGGCCGTCCGCCGTGAGCTCCTGGCCGAGCGTGTACTCGGAGGCGTTCTCGGTGCGGATCTCCGCGATGTAGCGCCGCGGGGTCACGCCCGCCTTCTCGAAGACGCCGGCCCGGGGCTTGTTGACCTTGCGGGGGTTGATCTCCCCGAAGCCAATCTGGACGGCGGAGTACCCGTCGTTGTCCGGTGTGCGGACCGCCGTGACGACGCACGGCCCCGCCTGCACCACCGTGACGGGTACAACCCGCCCGGATTCGTCGAAGACCTGGGTCATGCCAAGCTTGGTGCCCAGGATCCCTGTCATAGCCATGATCAGTGAGTCCTCAGAGCTTGATCTCGATGTAGACGCCGGCCGGAAGGTCGAGTCGCATCAGCGAGTCAACCGTCTTCGGCGTCGGATCGAGGATGTCGATCAGCCGCTTGTGCGTCCGCATTTCGAAGTGCTCGCGCGAGTCCTTGTACTTGTGCGGCGAGCGGATGACGCAGTACACGTTCTTCTCGGTAGGCAGCGGCACCGGGCCGGCAACACGCGCGCCGGTACGGGTCACCGTGTCGACGATCTTGCGCGCCGAGCTGTCGATGACCTCGTGGTCGTATGCCTTGAGCCGGATGCGGATCTTCTGTCCCGCCATGTGGGCCTCGGTTCCTCTACTTCTCTACAAATGCCGCTGGGTGGCTGCCCTGGGGCCTGGTATGACCCCGGGAAACGACCCCCCGGGCCTCTCTCCGGGAGACACCGTCTCGTGGTGTCTTCTGGAGAAAACCCCGGGGGATTCGGGGTTTGCAGGGGGTCGCAGTGAGGCGGCCCGGCCCGGGGGCCGGACCGCCAGCACGCGTGCTACTTGATGATCTTGGTAACGCGGCCCGAGGCGACCGTGCGGCCACCCTCCCGGATCGCGAACCGCAGTCCCTCTTCCATGGCGATGGGCTGGATGAGCTCGACCTTCATGTCGGTACGGTCACCCGGCATCACCATTTCCGTGCCCTCGGGCAGCGTGACCACGCCGGTCACGTCGGTGGTGCGGAAGTAGAACTGAGGACGGTAGTTGTTGAAGAACGGCGTGTGCCGCCCGCCCTCGTCCTTGGACAGGACATAGACCTGGCCCTCGAACTCCGTGTGCGGAGTGTTGGTGCCCGGCTTGATGATGACCTGGCCGCGCTCCACGTCCTCCCGCTTGATGCCGCGGAGGAGCAGGCCGACGTTGTCGCCCGCCTGGCCCTCGTCGAGCAGCTTGCGGAACATCTCGACGCCGGTGACCGTGGTGTTGGTCGCCTTGTCCTTGATGCCGATGATGTCGACGGTGTCACCGGTGTGGATGACGCCGCGCTCGATCCGGCCGGTCACGACGGTGCCGCGGCCGGTGATCGAGAAGACGTCCTCGATCGGCATCAGGAACGGCTTGTCGATCTCACGGGTCGGCTCCGGGATCGCCTCGTCCACGGCCTTCATGAGCTCGAGGACCGACTCGCCCCACTTCTTGTCGCCCTCAAGCGCCTGGAAGGCGGAGACGCGAACCACGGGGACGTCGTCGCCCGGGAACTCGTACTCGGACAGGAGCTCGCGGACCTCAAGCTCGACCAGCTCGAGGATCTCCTCGTCGTCCACCATGTCGCACTTGTTCAGGGCGACGACGATGTAGGGCACGCCAACCTGGCGGGCCAGCAGAACGTGCTCACGGGTCTGCGGCATCGGGCCGTCGGTGGCCGCTACCACGAGGATCGCGCCGTCCATCTGGGCGGCACCCGTGATCATGTTCTTGATGTAGTCGGCGTGACCAGGGCAGTCGACGTGCGCGTAGTGCCGCGACTCGGTCTGGTACTCAACGTGCGAGATCGAAATGGTGATCCCGCGCTCCTTCTCTTCCTTCGCGTTGTCGATCTGGTCGAAGGGAGTGAAGGGGTTGAGGTCCGGGTACGCGTCGTGCAGCACCCGGGTGATCGCCGCGGTCAGCGTCGTCTTGCCGTGGTCAATGTGGCCGATCGTGCCGATGTTGACGTGCGGCTTAGTCCGCTCGAACTTTGCCTTCGCCACTGCTGTCTCCTCGTTGCGATCCGGCCCACCTGCGGTGGGACTGGACTATTACTTGCTGGCTTCCTTGCCTCGCGGGACGTTACTCGCCGCGAGCCTTGGCGATGATCTCCTTGGCGATGTTCGGCGGAACCTCGGCGTAGGAGTCGAACTGCATGCTGTAGTTCGCCCGGCCCTGAGTCCGGGAACGCAGGTCCCCGACGTAGCCGAACATCTCCGACAGCGGAACGAGCGCCTTGACGACCCGGGCCCCGGAGCGCTCCTCCATGGACTGGATCTGGCCGCGCCGGCTGTTCAGGTCGCCGATCACGTCACCCATGTAGTCCTCGGGCGTAGTGACTTCGACGTCCATTTGCGGCTCGAGGATGACGGCCCCCGCCATCCCAGCGGCCTTCTTGAAGGCCATCGAGCCGGCGATCTTGAAGGCCATTTCCGAGGAGTCGACCTCGTGGTAGGCACCGTCGGTCAGCGTCACCTTGACGTCGACCATCGGGTACCCGGCCAGCACGCCGAACTCGGCGGCCTCCTGGCATCCGGCGTCCACCGACGGGATGTACTCCCGCGGGATACGGCCACCGGTCACCTTGTTTTCGAACTCGTACCCGCCGCCATCGCCGCCGGTCGGCTCGAGGTTGATGATCACGCGACCGAACTGACCGGAACCACCGGTCTGCTTCTTGTGCGTGTACTCGACCTTCTCGACCTTCTTGGTAATGGTCTCGCGGTACGCCACCTGCGGCCGGCCGATGTTGGCCTCGACCTTGAACTCGCGGCGCATCCGGTCGACCAGAATGTCGAGGTGGAGCTCGCCCATGCCCGAGATGACGGTCTGGCCCGTCTCCTCGTCGGTCCGCACCTGGAAGGTCGGGTCCTCCTCGGCCAGCCGCTGGATGGCGGTGCCGAGCTTCTCCTGGTCGCCCTTGGTCTTCGGCTCGATCGCCACGCTGATCACGGGCGCCGGGAAGGTCATGGACTCCAGGACGACCGGCTGGTCCTGGGCACAGAGCGTGTCACCGGTGGTGGTGTCCTTCAGGCCCATCACCGCGACGATCTGGCCAGCGCTCGCGGACGAGCGCTCTTCGCGCTTGTTCGCGTGCATCTGGTAGATCTTGCCGATCCGCTCCTTCTTGCCCTTGATCGAGTTCAGCACCTGGGTGCCGGTCTCGAGCTTGCCGGAGTAGATGCGGACGTAGGTCAGCTTGCCCAGGTGCTGGTCGGCCATGATCTTGAAGGCCAGGGCGGAGAAGGGCTCCTCGGGGTCGGCGTGACGCTCGACGACCTTCTCCTCGTCCTTCACGTCGTGACCCTGGATCGCCGGGATGTCCAGCGGGCTGGGCAGGTAGGACACGACGGCGTCGAGCATGGGCTGCACGCCCTTGTTCTTGAACGCCGTGCCGCACAGCACCGGGTTAATGGCGCTGGACAGCGTGGCCCGCCGGATCGCCGCGACCAGCTGCTCCTCGGTCGGCTCCTCGCCGCCCAGGTACAGCTCCATCATCTCGTCGTCGTTCTCGGCGACGGTCTCCAGGAGCTTGTCGCGCCACTCGCGAGCGGCGTCGGCGTGGTCGGCCGGGATGTCCTCGGTGTCGTAGGTCGAGCCCTTGTCCTCGGAGTGCCACACCAGGGCCTTCATCTGGACCAGGTCGATGACACCCCGGAAGTCGGACTCTACGCCCAGGGGCAGCTGCACGACGGCCGGGGTGGCACCCAGGCGGTCGATGATCATCTCGACGCACCGGTGGAACTCGGCGCCCACCCGGTCCATCTTGTTCACGAAGCAGATGCGCGGGACGTCGTACTTGTCCGCCTGCCGCCAGACCGTCTCGGACTGCGGCTCGACGCCGGCGACGGCGTCGAAGACGGCAACCGCACCGTCGAGCACGCGCAGGGACCGCTCCACCTCGACGGTGAAGTCGACGTGTCCCGGCGTGTCGATGATGTTGATCGTGTGGTCGTTCCAGCTGCAGGTGGTCGCGGCGGAGGTAATGGTGATGCCGCGCTCCTGCTCCTGTTCCATCCAGTCCATGGTGGCGCCGCCCTCATGAACCTCACCGATCTTGTAGTTGATGCCGGTGTAGTACAGGATGCGCTCAGTCGTCGTCGTCTTGCCCGCGTCGATGTGCGCCATGATCCCGATGTTGCGGACCTGGGCGAGGCCTGCGGCGGTCT
>JAFMRC010000386.1 GCA_017354375.1 Nocardiopsaceae bacterium
GCGCCGCCTCGTCGATATCGCTGATCGCCATTAACCCATCCTGGCACGGAAGTCACGCACCAAACCGGACAAGCGCAAATAAATAAACGACGAGTCCCCGCGCTCACATATCCTCCACGCGAAGCCATCCCGTCCCGGCACAGCCCGCCCGGCACGCTCCCGCGTCCCGGGCATACCCCCGCAGATTGGGGCATACACCCCGCCCCCGGCACCTCATACCCCCGGCACCAGCACGCCAGCCCGCGCTCGGCGCGGCTTCGCCGGCTACTTCGAGGCGGGACGGTGGATCGACCACTGGGTGGTCGAGTACTGGGACGGCGACGGCTGGCGGCTCACGGATCCCCAGGTCGGGCGCGACCTGACCCGTGACGACTTCCAGGACGGCCTCACCGCATGGGACCAATGTCGCGGCGGTGCTTCGATGCCCGCCTTGCACGGCAACGGAGAACTCTGGGGGTGGGACGAATTGAGTCGGGCAACCACGTTGCGCACTAAATTAAGCTAACTCGGGTTTCAGCCGCCTGCCCCAGCGCCAAGGTGTCAGATATCCGACACGGAAACGTTGCTGTCCTCGCAGATTCGCGTGATCAGCCGCCAGACTCCGGTGGTCGGATTGCCGTGCCGTTCACCGTTCTCCTGGCTGATATCTTCCAGCTTCCGAGCACGCTTGACCGCATCGCTTCCTTTGCCCCGCAGCTTCGCGAAGTCCATGTGCTTGACGTAATCCTCGACATGTACCCGGACCGCGTCACCCGCCTTCTTGGAGGTGATGGCCGCGTACTGGTCTTGGAAGTGCAGCAGGAGCCACAGGTCAAAGCACGGGTTCGAGACCGCTAGGCCCAGTTCCAGCGTGGTCGCCTGGTCGATAGCGGGCTTCAGCCTTTTGTGCTCGTCGCAGTCGAAGACGCACCACACCTCGTCATAGCGGAGGCTGTCGTCGCGGGCATTCCGTGCTTCCCGGTCCGCTTTTCCGCGCGCTTCCTTGGCCAGTTCGACCAGCCGCTTGGGATCCTTGCGCCGGTCGGGGGCCACCTTGACCTCGATCAGGGGGCTTCGCAGGAACCGGACGAGATCCTGGAAGTAGCGCCGCTCGGTGACCTCACCCTCGCAGTAGAGCAGAAAACGCTTCTTGCGCCGTTTCGGGCTGTACGGACGTCTCCGGGATCGCGGCGGCGCCAGTTCCCTTCGCCTGGTCACCGGCCCTCGTCCTCGCCGGGGTCGATCCGCTCGGCTATCTCCTCAAGCACCTGTCCCTCCAGGAACGGGATTGCCCCGTACCGTCCCTGGAGATAGCCGCGTTCCAGGTTCTCCGTCTTTCGCGGCGAGAAATCCGTGAGGGGGTAGAGGACGGTGGCGCCGTCGGACTTCTTCTCCGTGAACCAGATCTGGTCCCGGGTCAGTTCCCGGCCACCGAGCATCCCCCCCATGAGGGTCGTGTCATGAGAGGTGAACAGGAGCTGCGCCTGCTTGGGGTTCCGTTTCGGGTCGCTGAAGATCCGCAGGATCTCCGACGTCAGGTGCGGATGCAGGCTCGCGTCTATTTCATCAATGGTCAGCGTGCCGCCTGCCTTAAGCGCATTCAAGGTCGGTCCGATGAGCGCGAACCACGCCTGCGTCCCAAGCGATTCGGCGGCCAAAGGGAGGAAAACGAGATCCTGTTCGCTGCCGACGGAGTGACCGAACTCAACTATCTCATCAACCGGGCCACCCCTATCCGGTACTAGCTCACCAACCGACGAATAGGATTGCTGCAGCGCCCGTAGCAAGAATACCGTGAACAAGGCATCCGACGGCTCGCGGCGCACCCGAGCGCTCCTGATGCCCAGATCCGCGAACCGGAGAAGATCGGTGACCTCGGCCCAGCTTTCCTCGTCCGACACCAGTCCCTGGGTGAAACGCACCCGGCTGTCCTTGTCATCTGGCCAGGCCGCTGTGAGGTATGACCGGAAGAACCGATCGGCTTCCCTCGCCATCCGGTGGTTATTGGCGGCCGCTGTCGACAGGAACAGCGCCGTGGGCCTGGTGAGATCGGCGATGACCTTGTTCCGGCCGGTGAACGACTTGCCGAAGTACCAGGCATCGGGGGAACTCACGTCCCGTTCGAACCACACCTGCCGCCGGTGCGTCACGTAGGCGTAGAGCCACTCGCCGACCACTTCGCGCCTCGTCAGCCGGAACCCGTACTGGTAGCGAACCCCATCTAGCTGGAAGACGGCCTCGAACAGCGACGGTTCATCCTTGCTCGGGGCATCGAGCGCGAACGGGGTGACCGGGATCGCGTCCTTCGCGGCCCAGGCGGCATATGACGACATGACCGCGTCGCGCATGAAATCCAGCGCCTTCAGCACGTTGGACTTGCCCGAGGCGTTGGCGCCGAAGATCCCGGCCAGCGTGCCGACGTCCTCCGCCCAGCCTTCACCCTCATCCGGCCGCGAGCGCGACGGCGCGGAGCTGGCCAGGAAGGAGAACTCCTGCTCCTCCCTGATCGACAGGAAGTTCGACACCCGGAAGCTGAGCAACATGGCAACGATCTATCTGTGAGACGCTTCTGCGTCAGCAGACTACCTCTCGATCCATATCCTGCAAATATTCTGCAGAAGCAGGCTCGAAAAGCAACTATTTGCCGCCCGTCGCGCACCGCGTCCAGGGGACTCCATGCCCCAGAGGCGGGGCTGCGTGGTTGGGTAGCGATGGCAGTACAACCCGGCCGGGCTGCCGACTGTGCTCCGAAGGGGATTGGGACCCGCAGGCCGGGGCAGGTAGCCGAAGTTACGAGGAGACATGCCTAAACCGATCAGCGCTCCGGGCATCCTGCGCGAGGCCATCAGGGCGGGTGCGCTTCCCGCAGGCCTCGAGGTGTCCAGAAGGGGAGAAGCCACCTGGGCGCGCGACGGGCTGGAACTCACCGCTTGGGCGATGAAGAGCCGCTATGGGGAACTGGACTGGGGAGTCCAGGTCGCGGACGAGAAATTCGCCGACGCGATGGCGAAGTACGGCCGCTGGGCGGTTCTCGTGGTCGCCAACGAAAACTATCCCGCGCCCTGGCCGGCGCCGGGCGACGCGGACGCCATCGCCGCCCTGAACCAGGGGTTCCGGGAAGCCGCCGGATTCTTCGCCGGCCGAGGCGACTTCGCGAGGGTCAAGGCGGTTAAAGAGGACGTAATCAGGGGACGGGTTCACGTCAGCCCGGGAGTGAACAGCCATCCAGCCCGGCTCGTTGAATCGCTGGTCCTGGCCAGGGACCTCGACGACACCGAACTCGCCGACGCTGTGCTCAAGACGCTCTCGGAGGACAAGGAGATCAGGGAAAGCGCGAAGAGCTGGGCCAAGAGGTTCTCGAAGGAACTAGGGTTCGCCATCTCGTTCTTACCGTGATCCCCTCGGGTTACAGGGATTAAGGGATGGAGAGGGGCGGATGAGCGAGCCGGTACCGGGGGGCGGGGTGTACGCGCTGCTGTCGGACGGGACGACGGCGCTGATCCGGCAGGCGGCGCCGGACGACTTCGACGCGGTCAAGGCGATGCATGAGCAGATGTCGCCGGAGAACGCGTACCTGCGGTTCTTCAGCATGAGCCGCACCGCGCCGGAACGGGAGGCGCGGCGGATCTGCCGTGAGCCGGGCGATGACCACGCGGCACTGCTGGTGATCTACGGCGGGCAGGTCGCCGGGGTCGCGAGCTACGAGGTCACGCGGGGCGGGGGCCAGACCGATTCCGCGGCGCAACAACCCCGAGCCGAAGTCGCCTTCGCGGTCGCGGACTCCATGCACCAGCGGGGCATCGCCACGCTGCTGCTGGAACACCTGGTGTCGATCGCCCGCGCCCGGGGCCTGGCCGCGTTCACCGCGGAGACGCTGGGCGAGAACACCGGGATGCTGCGCGTGTTCAGCGACGCCGGGCTGCCGGTGAGGACGCGTCGGGCGGAGGGGGCGGTGGAGGTCACCATCCCCCTGCCCCCGGGAGGCCGGTCGGGGCAGGCTAGCCGGGGAAGCGCCGCGGAGATGGAGGCTTACCTGGACACGGTGTCCAGGCGGGAGCGCGACGCCGCGGCCAACAGCCTGGCCCCGGTCTTCTCCCCGGAATCCGTCGTGGTGGTCGGGGCCAGCCGGCGTCCGGGCACGGTGGGGCGATCCGTGCTGGACAACATCTCCGGCGGCGGGTTCGAGGGAACCCTGTACGCGGTCAACCGGAACGCGACCGACATCGGCGGCGTGCCATCCTTCCCCGACGTGGCTAGCCTGCCCACCGCGCCCGACCTGGCCCTGGTCGCGGTCCCGCCGCCCGAGGTGCTGAGCGCCGCCGAGGCCTGCGGGGAGCGGGGCGTGCGCGGACTGGTGGTCGTCACCGCTGGGCTCGCCGCGGCGCAGTCCGCCGATCTCCTGGACACCTGTCGCCGTTACGGCATGCGGCTGATCGGCCCGAACTGCTTCGGCATCGCCGTCCCCGCCACCGGCCTGGACGCCACGTTCGCCGCGGCTCCCCCGCTGCCGGGCGGCGCGGGCCTGGTGATGCAGTCCGGCGGCCTGGGATTCTCGATGATCGACCATCTGTCCCGGCTCGGCATCGGCATCTCCTCATTCGCGTCGGTCGGCGACAAGCTCGACGTGTCCAGCAACGACATGCTGATGTGGTGGGAACGGGACGGCGTGACCAAGGTCGCCGTGCTGTACATCGAGTCGTTCGGCAACCCGCGCAAGTTCGCGCGGACAGCGCGCCGGGTCGGCCGACGGATGCCCGTGCTGACGGTGCACGCCGGTCGCGGCGGCGCCGCCAACGACCACGACCACCACGACGACCCGGGCAAGCACGACGGTAACCCGGACGGACGCACGGGCACGGCACCGCGGGCTAGCAGCGCCGCGCTGTTCGAGCAGGCCGGGATCATCGCCACGCCGGGCTTCGGCGAACTGGTGGAGGCCACCGCGCTGCTGGCGACCCAGCCGCCGCCGGACGGGCGGACGGTCGCGATCGTGGCGAACGTGGACGGGGCGGGCCGGCTGGCCGCGGACGCATGCGCCGAGCACGGGCTGGCCG
>JAFMRC010000150.1 GCA_017354375.1 Nocardiopsaceae bacterium
GCGCTCGCCCTCGGCCTGGTGGGCGTCGGGCAGGTCTGCGGCAGGCTCGGGTACCCCGCGCTCGCCCGGCGTACCAGCCCGGCGACCCGTACCTGCGCCGTGCTGGCCGCCGGCGCCGTCACGACCATGCTCCTCGCGGTCACCTCCGCCGCCCCCGCGCTGGTGCTCGGCGCCGCCGTGCTGGCCGGGGCCTCCCGCGGCAGCTACACGCTCATCCAGGCCACCGCGGTCAGCGACCGGTGGGGAACCGCCGGCTTCGGCACGCTGAACGGCATCTTCACCGCGCCCGTCACCACCGCGACCGCCCTGGCCCCCAGCGGCGGCACCCTGCTGGCGGGCTTGCTCGGCACGCCGTTCGCCGCCTACTGCCTGCTCGCGTCCCTCATCGCGATCGCCGCGGCGGTCTCCCTCGCCACGCGCTGAGCACGAGTCGCCCCACCGCCCGCCACCCGCTGCCACCCCCGTCTAATCCGCGCGCCCCGAGCTTCCCGAGCGCCTCGCCTAGCGTGCCAAGTGCGCTTTCGGGCCGGCAAGAGGTTGCCCAAGTGCGCACTCGGGTCGCAGCGGAGGCGGGGGGCCGCAGCGGAGGCGGGGGTCGCAGCGGAGGCGGGGGTCGCGGGGTGGAGGGGTCGCGGGGGAAGCGCGAGGATGGGGGAATGGAATTTCCAGCGGACAAGAAGATGGAGATCGGGCCGGGGCCGGACCCCGCGCCGCACGCGCCAGCCCGGGTCACGGTGCCGCCGGGCGCGGTCGATACGCACGCGCATGTCGTGGGCGACGCGCTCATCCCCGAGCGCAGCTACACCCCGCCGCCGGCGCCCGCCCGAGACTACCTGCGGATGCTTGACGCGACCGGTATGACCTACGGGGTCCTGGTGCAGGTCAGCGTGCACGGCACCGACAACACGCTGCTGCTCGAAACGCTGCGGGCAAACCCTGGCCGACTGCGGGGCATCGCGGTCATCCCGCCGGACCCGCCGGATGCGACGCTGGCCGAGCTGAGGGACGCCGGCGTGACCGGGCTGCGGCTGAATTCCCTCACCGGCGGCGGCACCGGCCTGGACCAGCTCGACCGGATGGATCGGATCTGCGCCGAGCTTGGCTGGCACCTGCAGTTCTTCACCAGCCCGCGCGACCTGTCCCCGATCGCCTCAAGGCTGTCCCGGCTCACCGTGCCGTACGTGCTGGACCACATGGGCGATCCGGACGTCGCGGCGGGAACCGGCTCGCCGGAGTGGCGGCTCATCCGCGATCTCGTGGCCGACGGCGCCTGGGTGAAGCTGTCGGGCGCCAACCGCCTGGCCGATCCGCCCTACGTCGGCACGATCCCGTTCGCCCGGTCCCTGGTCGATGCCGCGCCGGACCGGTGCGTGTACGGGTCCGACTGGCCGCACGTCGCCTTCTGGGGGCCGATGCCCAACGACGGCGACCTCGTCGACCTGCTCGCCGACTGGATTCCCGACCCCGCCACCCGGGACGCCGTCCTGGCCGGGAACGCCCAGCGACTGTACGGCTTCCCCGCCGTACGGGGCAGGAACTCTTAACCCGCGGCTCCGCCTCCAGGTCGGCGCTTCCGGGAACTCCGGTTGATACCGGACGCGGTCCCGGTTGTTTCAACAAACGTCCTCGTTTAAAATAACCATGCACGACGCGGGAAGAGAGGACGCGGGATGACTTACGTGATCGGGGAGCCATGCGTGGACGTGCTGGACCGGGCGTGCGTGGATGAGTGCCCGGTGGACTGCATCTACGAGGGCGAGCGGATGCTGTACATCCACCCGGACGAGTGCGTGGACTGCGGGGCCTGCGAGCCGGTGTGCCCGGTGGAGGCGATCTACTACGAGGACGACCTGCCGGATCAGTGGAAGGTCTACACGGAGGAGAACGCGCGGTTCTTCGCGGAGCCGCTGCCCGGCCGCGACGAGCCGCTCGGCTCGCCTGGCGGCGCCGACAAGCTCGGGGTGGCCGGCGCGGACACCCCGTTCGTCGCCGCCCTGCCGCCACGGGAATAGCAGCCGGGATCGCCGATGTCAGCCAGGCCGACTATCACGAACTGCTTACCTAGTTTCCACTACCGATATTGATATAAAATAACCGTATGGATACAGAGCAGCTCCTCGCCCCCGAGGACACGTCACAGCTCGGCCGCAGCCGCGCTGATGTGCTGGACATGCTGCGCGCCGCCGACGGCCCGCTCGGCGTCCGCGAGGTCGCGCAGCGGACGGGGCTGCACCCGAACACCGCCCGGTTCCACCTGGAGGCGCTGACCGAGGCGGGCCTGGCCGTCCGCGAGACCGAAGAGCGGGAGACGCCCGGCAGGCCCAGGATCGGCTACCGGGCGGCGGCGGACGGTCCGGCCGGGCGACGGCGCTACCGGCTGCTGGCGGAGATGCTGACCAGCCTGATCGCCGGGACCATGCCGACGCCGGGCAAGGCGGCGGAGGATGCCGGGCGCGAGTGGGGCGCCTACCTCACCGAGCAGCCGCCGCCCTATCAGAAGCTGCCCGCTGAGGAGGCCATCGCGAAGCTGGCCGCGGTCATGGAGGAGATGGGATTCTCCCCGCAGGCGGGGGCCGGCGACGTCGACGGGCAGTTCCGGCTGTGCCTGCGGCAGTGCCCGTTCCGTGAGGTGGCCGAGCGTCACCAGGACGTGATCTGCTCGCTGCACCTGGGGCTGATGCGCGGGGCGCTGGACCGGATGCGGGCACCGCTCACCGCCGACCGGCTGGATCCGTTCGTCGAGCCCAGCCTGTGCATCGCCAGCCTGACGGAACAAGATGACCCGGACGAGCGCGAGCCAGCGGCAGCCGGTACCAGGTAGCCGGAAGGCCCGGTACCAGGCAGAGCCTGAAGCTACGTCGTTTCGCGCAGCAGTCCGGCCAGGATCGTCGCCTGGCTGAGGTCGAGATCCCTGGTGGCGGTCAGCAGCGTCACCGGCTTTCCTGCCGCAAGCTCGCGGAGCCGGCCGAGCGCTTCCCGCGGCCCGGGCTGCTGGAGTTCGGCGGTGTAGCGGCGGCGGAACTCGCCGAACTTGGCCGGGTCGTGGTGGTACCAGGTCCGCAGTTCCGCCGATGGCGCGACCTCTTTTGCCCACTCATCCAGCCGGGCGGCGTCCTTGCGCAGCCCGCGCGGCCATACCCGGTCCACCAGCACGCGAGCGCCGTCCTCCGGGGAGGGCTCGTCGTAGACGCGGCGCACGCGGATATCGGTATTCACTGACTGCCTCCTATTTCCCGTAGCTATTCAACCTGAGGGCCGAGGGTGGCGGCGAGCCGCTGGCCGAGGTGGTCCCAGCTGGCGTCGAACGCGGCGACGCCCTGGTCTTCCAGGGTCTGGACGACGTCGCCGTAGTCGATGCCGAGCGCGGCGAGTTCGTCCAGGACGGCCTGCGATTCAGCGTAGGTGCCGTGGATGCTGTCGTCCGGGATGTCCCCGTGACTGGTGACCGCGTCGAGGGTGCCTTCTGGCATGGTGTTGACCACGCCGGGGGCGACCAGGCCGGTGACGTACCGGGTGTCGTCGTATGCGGGGTCCTTGACGCTGGTCGAGGCCCACAGCGGGCGCTGCGGCCTGGCGCCGGCGCGCTCCAGCGCCTTCCACCGAGCGGTGGCGACGGACTGCTCGTAACGCTGGTAGGCGAGCCGGGCGTTGGCGATGGCGGCCTTGCCGCGCAGCGCGGCGGCCTGCGGCGTGCCCGCCTTGTCCAGCCGCTTGTCGGCCTCGGTGTCCACCCGGGAGACGAAGAAAGCAGCGGGCCAGGGAGAAGATCGTGACGTTGATGCTGATCCCCTCGGCCAGGCAGGCGGTGATCGCGGACAGCCCCTGCCTGGCGGCGGGGATCTTGACGAACAGGATGGGCCGGTCCACCAGCCACCACAGCGAACGCGCCTCGGCGACCGTGCGCAGGGTGTCGTGGGCAATCCGCGGGTCGACCCCTATCGACACCCGGCCGTCCACGCCTTCCGTCGCGTCGTATACCGGGATGACGCCGGTAATCCCGCCGAACAGGAACGTGACCAGGAAGCAGCAGCATGATCGCCCCGTGCATGGTGAACAGCTCGTTGTACTGCTGGTCTGAAACGAAATGCTGGTTCGGGCCTAGCAGCTGAAGTCAGTGGTAGTAGGCCAGTACCGAGCGTTTGACGGTCTAAACGGCCCTGGACCTTATCTTGCCTTTTAACCAAATTTCGGCATAAATGCATCAAAACGGTCATTAATCGATCGGCATCCCATAGGCTGCGGCCTTCATGCGCGGCAAGGAGGCGCTCCCGGGACCCCCCGAGGCTGGCACGGGCGTTCGTGTGGAACTTATGTGCTGCATATCAGCACCTAAGTTCCACACGAGTGTTCGAGTCCGCGGGGCTTGCCGCGTCCCCGTTATCCAGCTTCCCGCAAAATTCACATATTTCCATAAAACGGACACTCGGATCAGGTGACCAAGAAGGTTAAAACTTGAGCTTATGCCCCGTTCGATTTGACAGGCTCCTCATCGACCCCGGTCAAGCTGCAAGGAACCTGCCGAGGCCAGTGCGCGCCGGACCGCATCTCGGGACGGAAGATGGCTAGATTAAACGATTCAATCCACGAGTATTTAGCCAACTTCCGTCCCAAGCTGATCCCAGGGTTCGCGACCACATGGTACTGCCGCCGCGCACCGGCGCGGCTAAGCGAACTCGCCCGCGGCTGACCCGGCCACCCCTCTGCCTCGGAGCGTAACGCGGGTATCCGGGGGTACACGATAAGCCTGGCGTGATTCTCGATCCTGGGAGGCGACTGGAGTGGCAGGGGGCGGCGGACAGGTCCATGACAGCGCGAGCGCCAATGCTGGCGACGGCGGGCACGGGCTGCACAGCGGCAGCGTCGGGCTCGTCCCGGTCCTCTTCCAGTCCATCGCCAACATGGCACCGGGCGCCGCCGTGGCCTTCTCCATCCTGTTCGCCGCGCCCTACGCCGGCGGCGCGACGCCGCTGGCCGTGCTGCTGGGGCTCGTCCTGTGCCTGCTTGTCGCGGTCACGATCGGCCAGGTGGCCAAGCACCTGCCGTCGGCCGGGGGGCTCTACACCTACAACGCCCGGGGCCTCGGGACTGGCGTCGGCTTCATGGTGGGCTGGGCCTTCCTCCTGGCCGAGGTCGTGGTCGCCCCGGCGGGGCTGCTCATCGTGGGCATCGTGTGCTCCACGGTGCTGCACGATCATCTCGGCTGGCCCACCTGGACCTGGGCGCCGTTCTCCGTGGCCGCCGGCCTGGTGGTGTGGTACCTGGTATGGCACGGCATCAAGCTGTCCACCACCGCGAACGTCATCCTCGCGCTGTTCGAGATCACCGTCTTCCTGGCCCTGGCCGTCACCCTCGCCGTCCGGGCCGGATCGGCCAACACCTTCGCGGTGTTCACCGTCGGCGAGCACAATGCCAAGGGCTTCGGCTCCGTCGTCCCCGGCGTGCTGTACGCGGTGCTCGGCATCATCGGGTTCGAGGCGGCCGCGCCGCTGGGCGAGGAGGCCCGCAACCCCAAGCGGGTGATCCCGCTGGCGGTGGTCGGCTCCTGCCTGGCGATCGGCGTCTTCTACATGTTCTGCTACTACGGGGCGACCGTGTTCTTCGGCCCGGCGCGGATGACCGCCTTCCCCGCCGCGGGCGACGGCGACCCGTGGCCGGCGCTGGCCAGTTCCGTCTGGGGGCTGGGATTCATCGCGGTCACGATCGCCCTGGTGAACTCCGCCGTCGCCGGATCCAACGCCTCGGCGATCGCCACCACCCGGGTCGGCTACTCGCTCGCCCGGATCCGCATGCTCCCGAGCGTGATGGCTCGCGTGCACCCCCGGCTGGGCACCCCCTCGGTCGCCACTCACGTGCAGATGGCCGTCGCGATCGGCTACGCGCTGATCGCCGGGTTCGCCTTCGGCGCCCCGCTCAAGGCGCTCGTGTTCCAGGGAACGCTCTCCGGCGTGGTGATCGTCATCATCTACATGGCGACCGGGCTGAGCTGCATCTCCTTCTACCTGCGGGAACGGCGCGACGAGTTCAACATCCTGCTGCACGGGCTGATCCCGCTCGCCTCCTGCCTCCTGTTCGCCCCGGTGCTGCTGGCCGCGCTCGGCGTGGACTTCGGCGGGCTGGGCCTCACCCCGCTCACGCCCCCGGCGAGCTACGCGCCCTACGTGATATACGCCTGGCTGGCGATCGGCCTCGGCGTGCTGGGCTGGTTCCTGGCCACCGATCGCTCCCGGATCGCCCGGACGGGTCTCGTCTTCGAGGACAAGGCCACCGAGCCCGGTCAGGAACACGGCTCATGATCGCGGAGGGGCCAGCAAGTCGGTTACGAGCTGGGCGCGTACCAGGTGGTGCCGTTGCCGCCGTCATGGGCGAGGGTCTGGCTGATGATGCCTCCCCGCTGGGGGTAGCGCGGGTGCTGCGTCAGGTAGCCGGGTACGGACAGCGGGGATGAGGCATCGCAGACGCCGTCGGTGCGGATGCAGAAGCGCTCGACCGGAATGCCCGGGAAGTTCACGGGACCGGGACCGGATGACGAGAAGCCCAGCGCGCTCACCCCCTTGGGCACGATGCTCTCGACGCCGGTGCCCGGCTGGCGGGGGTCGCCGTAGAGCATGCCGTCCACCAGCGACCTGGGGATGCCGGTGCGGCCGCCGGCGATCTCGGCGAGGACATCGCCGGCGACCTCCGCGCCCTGTGAGTATCCCGTGATCGTGAAGCGCGCGTCCGGATGAGTTCGGTGGCGGCTCTCGACCGCGCTGAGCAGGTTCTCGACACCGTGCTTCACGCTGGCGTCGTAGCTCGGCGCCCCCAGGCCGGGGATGGTTCCGTCACCGCCCTCGAGGGGGCCGGCGCTGGCCGGGTAGCAGACGGGAACCGCGATGCCGCCGTTCAGGGCCTGGTTGGCGTAGGTGTAGGAACTCGTGCATTCGGGGGCCGGCTCGGCCGACCCGGTGCCCCCAAGCTCGAAGTAGTAGTGGCTGACCGGGGCGGCCTCCGCCGCCGGAACAGATGCCACCAGAACCGATGGGGCGACGGCCGCGGAGACGATGGACGCCGCGACCAGGATGAGCGCCTTGAACCACATAATACGGAAGATAATTGTAAATTAACGGCATGTCACCGGTCGGGCGGCCAGACGGCGGAGCAGCAGGACCACGGCCGGGTCGTTAGGCTTCCTTGCGGCCCACGCCCACCAGGAAGTACCCGATGGGAGGCTCCCGCCGGCCCGCGGCCTCGTCGGCTCGCCAGTCCTGGGCGGGCAGCAGGCCCGGCGGGACCACGGTCAGGCCGTCGAAGAAGCCGGTGAATTCGGCCAGCGAGAAGGAGTGCAGTCGCGCGGCCTGGTACTCGGCCTCGAACCGGCGTATGACGTCGGGGTCTTCTCCGGTTCCCACGGACATGATCACGTAGCTGCCCGGCGCGATCGCCCGGACGAACGCGGTGGCCGTCTTGCTGGCGGCGCCGGCATCGAGGAAGTGCAGCACCGCGCACAGCACCACGCACACCGGGGCGGCGAGATCGACCAGCCCGAGCAGGCCGGGGTCGGACAGGATCTCCAGCGGGTCGCGTGCGTCACCGCGCAGGGCGATGACGCTGGGGTGGGTGGCGAGGAGTGCCTCCGCGTGCCGGACCACGACCGGGTCGTTGTCCACGTACGCGACCTTGGAGGACGGCGCTTCCCGCTGCGCGATCTCGTGGGTGTTGAGCACCGTGGGCAGCCCGGCTCCCACGTCGATGAACTGCCGGATCCCCTGTCCCGCCACGTAGCTGACCGCGCGGTCGAGGAACTGCCTGTTTTCCCGCGCGAGCTGGCCGGCGCGCGGGAAAACCTGCCACATTCTCTCGGCCTGCTCGCGGTCCGCGGCGAAGTGGTTCTTGCCTCCGAGCCAGTAATCCCAGACCCGGGCAACATTCGGCCTCGACGGGTCCAGGGCCGCCTTCGCCGCGGCGTCCAGTTCCATGGAGCCACAGCCTATACCGAATCCGATCGATTATCGATCCGGGTCCCACCGTGAAAATTAGGCACAGGATCGCACCGGCTGCCCCGCTTGCAAACATTAGATTATTGACGCGCCGGGTGGAGGGGTTCACACTCTGGAAAGGGAATTACCGGTCGCGCGTATCAGTCACCCGGGACGGGAGCCATAGATGACGTTCAGTACACTCATCCGGCCTACGCGGAGAACGCTCCTCAGCCTCATGGCGGCGGTCGCGCTCACGATCGGCGCGCTGGCGCTCGGGACGCTGGCGCCGGGCAGCGAGACCCCGGCGCAGGCCGCGTCCCTGCCCTGTGACATCTACGCGTCGGGCGGCACCCCCTGCGTGGCCGCGCACAGCACCACCCGGGCGCTGTACGCCTCCTACAACGGCCCGCTATACCAGGTGAAACGGGCCTCCGACGGTGCCACCACCGACATCTCCACGATGGGCGCCGGCGGGTACGCCGACGCCGCGGCGCAGGACTCGTTCTGCGCCGGCACATACTGCACCATCACCGAGATCTACGACCAGTCCGGGAATGGCAATAACCTCACGATCGGGCCCGCGGGCGGGGCCGGAGCCGCCGACATCGGCGCGAACGCGGCGGCCCTGCCGGTCACGGCCGGCGGCCACAAGGTATACGGGGTCTTCATCAGCCCCGGCATGGGCTACCGGGACGACGCCACCTCGGGCATCGCCACCGGGGACTCCCCGGAGGGCGAGTACGCGGTCTTCGGCGGCACGCATTACGGCAACGACTGCTGCTTCGACTACGGCAACGCCGAGACCAACAACACCGACAACGGCGCCGGGCACATGGAGGCCATCTACTTCGGCAACGCGGGCGGCACCGGCACCGACGCGAACGGCGGGCCGTGGATCATGGCCGACATGGAGAACGGGCTGTTCGGCAGCAACAGCGCGGGCAGTGCCAGCGATCCGTCGATCAATCACCAATTCGTCACCGCGGTCCTCAAGGGCGGGCCGAACCAGTGGGCCATCCGCGGCGGCGACGCCCAGTCGGGCGGCCTGTCCACCTTCTATAGCGGCCCGCGCCCGTCCGGCTATAACCCGATGCAGAAGGAAGGCGCCATCATCCTCGGCGTCGGCGGCGACAACAGCAACCGGGCCGGCGGCTCGTTCTTCGAGGGCGTCATGACGTCCGGCTACCCGTCGGACGCCACGGAGGACGCGGTGCAGGCCAACATCACCTCGGTCGGCTACAGCTCGTCCAACTCGACCGGGTTCACGCCCGGGTCGCGCGTGTCCATCCAGGCGACCACGGCGTGCTGCACGTCCGACTACATCACCCACGACGACAGCGACTCCAACGTCGTGATCACGAACGTGTCGTCGGGCAGTTCGGCGACGCTGAAGAGCGACGCGACCTGGATCGTCCAGCCGGGCCTGGCCAACAGCCAGTGCGTGTCCTTCGAGTCCGCCAACGTGCCGGGCGACTACCTGCGGCACTCGAACTACCAGCTGCACCTGGATCCCAATGACGGCAGCGTGCTGTTCGCCAACGACGCGACATTCTGCCCCCGGCCGGGCAACAGCGGCACCGGGTACTCGCTGATGTCCAACAACTACTCCGACCACTACATGCGCCACTACGGCGGCGTCGTCTACATCGCCAGCGACGGCGGCCCGAACACGTGGGACGCCACCTCGCTGTGGCCCGACGACACCAGCTGGCTCGCCGCCTCGCCCTGGGGCTGACGGGCGCTGACGGACGCTGGCCGGTAGATGACGGAGTAACGGGGGCGAGGGGAGTCAGCGAAGACCCGTTCGGCGTAAAGGCCTTTCGCGGGTTTAGGAACGGTTGCCCAGGCGGTGGAGCAGCAGGGCCTCGGCGAGGACCGCGCGCTCGAACTCCGGCAGGTGGAGTCCCTCGTTCGGGCCGTGCGCGCGGGTGTCGGGATCCTCGACGCCGGTGACCAGGATGCTCGCGCCGGGGAACGCCTCGGAGAACTCGGCGATGAACGGGATGGAGCCGCCGGTCCCCATGTCGACCGGCTCGGTGCCGTCCCATGCCTCGGCCAGGGCCGCGCGGGCCGCGTCGTAGGCGGGGCCGGACGACGGCAGCCTGGTCGGCTCGCCGCCATCGACCGGCGTGACCGTGAGTTCCGCGCCCCACGGCACGTGCCTGGTCAGGTGCTCGGTGAGCCGCGCGGTCGCGTTCGCGGCGGTGTCGCCGGGCGCGAGGCGGACGGTGACGCGGGCACGGGCGGCCGGGACGAGGGTGTTGGAGGCGCCATCGACCTTCGGCGCGTCGAGCCCGGTCACGGTGATGGCGGGCCTGGTCCACATCCGCTCCACGACGGGGCCGGTGCCCACCCACCGCGTCCCCGGCGCGGCACCCGACTCGGCGCGCAGCCGCTCCTCCGGGTAGGTGATGTCGGCCGCCCGTCCCGAGGCCAGCCCCGCCACGGCCGGGCTGCCGTCGTCGTCCCACAGCGTCGCCAGCAGCTTCGTGAGCGCCATGATCGCGTCCGGGACGAGGCCGCCCCACATGCCGGAGTGCACCGCGTGGGTGAGCGTGCGGACCTCGACGTCCGCCCGGGCCAGGCCGCGCAGGCTGGTGGTGAGCGCCGGGACGCCCACGTCCCAGTTGCTGGAGTCGGCGATGACGATGACGTCCGCGGCGAGGCGGTCGTGGTACTGGCGCAGCAGGTCGGGCAGCGTCGCGGAGGCGGTCTCCTCCTCCCCCTCGATGAAGAGCCGGACCGTGACCGGCAGGTCGTCGCCTAGGGCGCGCAGCGCGCCGACGTGCAGCGCGACGCCGGCCTTGTCGTCGGCGGCGCCCCGGCCGTAGAGCCGCGCCCCCCGGCGGACCGGCTCGAACGGCGGGCTGTCCCAGTCGGCCGGGTCGTTTTCCGGCTGGACGTCGTGGTGGGCGTACAGCAGCACGACCGGGGCGGCGCTGGATCCGTTGCTCCCGGTTCCCTTGCGCTCGCCGATCACGGCGGGCGGGGCGCCATCGTGCGCCCGGACGATCTCGGCGTCCACTCCAGCGCCGCGCAGCAGTTCGGCGGTCTTCCGCGCGGATTTCTCCACCTCGCCGTGCCGCCGGGGATCGGCGCTCACCGACTGGATGCGGACGAGGTCTTCCAGGTCCCCGAGCAGGCCGGGGAATAGGTCGTGAACGCGGGTCTTCAGATCGCTCATAAGCTAACACTATGAGACGCTGCGGGTGTCGGTAGGTTGGAGCACATGGAGACGCTGAAGGACCGGGTCGCGATCGTCACCGGCGCTAGCCGCGGCATCGGCCTGGGCATAGCGGCGGAACTCGTCCGGCGGGGCGCGAAGGTGTGCGTCACCGCGCGCAAGCCCGAGCCGCTGGCCGCGGCGGTGGCCGAACTCGGCGGCCCGGACGTGGCCATCGCGGTGGCCGGCAAGGCCGACGACGCCGACCACCAGGCGGAGGCCATCGCGAGGACCATCGAGGCGTTCGGCAGGCTGGACATGCTGGTCAACAACGCCGGCATCAACCCGGTCTTCGGCCCCGTCTCCGACATCGACCAGGGCGCCGCCGCGAAGATCCTCGCGGTCAACGTCCTCGCGCCGCTGGACTGGACCCGGCGGGCCAGGGACGCCTGGATGGGCGCCCACGGCGGCGCGGTCGTCAACATCGCCTCCGTCGCGGGCCTGCACGCCGCCCCCGGCCTGGGCATGTACGGGGTCAGCAAGGCGGCCCTCCTCCGGCTCACGAAGGAGCTCGCGGTCGAGCTCGGGCCGAAGATCCGCGTCAACGCCGTGGCCCCGGCCGTGGTGAAGACCAAGTTCGCCACCGCGCTGTACGAGGGGCGCGAGGAGCAGGTCTCCGCCGCCTACCCTCTGGGGCGCCTCGGAGTGCCGGAGGACGTCGCGGGCGCGGTCGCGTTCCTGCTCTCCGACGACGCCAGCTGGATCACCGGCCAGAACCTGGTCCTCGACGGCGGCGTCACCCTCGCCTCCGCGCTGTAGTTCGCGCCCGATGGCATGAACCGCCACCATACCGGGGCGCTGGTGCCGGGGGTATGAGGTGCCGGGGCGGGGTGAATGCCCCGTTCTGCTGCGGTATGCCCGGGGCGCGGGGGTAGGCCGGGCGGGCCGCGCGGGGGCGGAAGGGCTCCGCGTGGAGGATATGTGAGCGTGGGGACTCGTCGTTTATTTATTTGCGTGTTTCGGGCGTGTCGCGGGTGGTCCGGTTTGCGGGTGTCCTGAACCTTTCCGGCATGGTGTATCGGT
>JAFMRC010000568.1 GCA_017354375.1 Nocardiopsaceae bacterium
CCGCCAGCAGCGGCCGGTCCTCCCACAGCCAGGCCAGGGTCGTCTTGTCGCTGAGCAGCCAGCTCGTCTCGGACGTGTGCATCCGCACCTGGCCCGCCTGCATGGCGCTGGTCAGGGCGTCCAGCCCGGGGCTGGCCGGCTGGTCATAGGACAGGAACAGCCGGAAGACCGCGTCGACCCTCCGCCCGTCGAGCCGCAAGACGGCGTTATCGTCGGCCTTCAATTGGTCCATGGTGCACGCGACCGTGTCCAGGCCGTGCCGCTTCCCGCTCTCGCATACCGGGGCCAGCCAGTCGATGAACGCCTCCGGCTCCTCAGCGCCGGGAAGGGCTCCCTGCCGGAAGACCGGTATGGCGACCAGGTCGCCGTCGGCAAGGCCGAGAGAGGAACGGATCGCCGAGAACCTCGCATCGACCGACGAACCCGGAATGGCCAGCCCGCAGCCGTCCTCGATCGGGCCGTAGACGTCCCCGAACCGCCGCGACAGCATATCCGCCTGGAGCGTGCCGCCAACATTTCCCTCTATATTGAATTCCACGAACTTCGGGACCCCGGAATCGTAGACGATATCCGGCCGGGCGGCGACGAGCAGGCCGTCATGGAGGGGCTCGGAGCGCTGCAGCAGCGAGACCCGGCCCGGCGGCACCCGCAGGGCCTCCTCAAGCTCCCCGGCGGTGCCGGCCCTCCGGCGGCACGCGCCGAGGATCAATTCCATCAGCCGCAGCGACAATTCCCCGACCTCGGCAAAATGCGACCGGTGCAGGAACAGGGGCCGCATGGGGAGCCACGGTCCCGTAGACCCGGGCAATCCCCCGTGTATTCCTTCCACGGCCTCGGAGGAACGCTCGAAGGCTTCCTTCCTGAACGCGGGGCTGAATTCATGCCACACATCACCTGGCACGACGGTTGAGCGGTCCATTGTTCTCCTATTTACTGGCTGAGCCAGGCCCGGATGACGCGCTCCAGGGTCGGCATCGGCAGCGACCCGTGGTCCAGGACCGCCGCGTGGAACTCCGGCAGGCTGAACGCCGGCCCGAGCCGGCCGCGAGCCTCGTCCCGCAGCCGGAGGATCTCCAGCTTGCCGGTGAGGTAGCACAGCGCCTGCCCCGGCATCACCACGTACCGATCGATCTCCGCGGCCATGAACTCCGGCGGCATCGGGACGTGCTCGACCGCGTAGGCCACCGCCCGCTCGCGGCTCCATCCGAGGGCGTGCAGCCCGGTGTCCACCACCAGGCGGACGGCCCGCATCACCGAGTTGCTGACCGCGCCGAGCAGGCCGCGCTCGTCGGCGTACAGGCCAGCCTCCTCGGCGAGCTGCTCCGCGTACAGCCCCCAGCCCTCGGAGAACACCGGCAGGCTGCGCTGCCGCTGCAGCGCGGGCAGGCCGTCGAGCAGTTGCACCCGGGACAGCTGCAGGTGGTGGCCGGGCACGGTCTCGTGGAAGGCGACCGCGTCGACGTCCCACCCGGCGCCCGCCGTGGGCTTGCGGGTGTTGAACCAGTACGTCCCCGGCCGCCCGCCGTCCAGCCGCGGCGGGGTGTAGTGCGGCGCGGCGCCGCCCAGGGCCACGAACTCCGGCATCGCCGTCACCTCGCACGGCGGCGGCAGCGGCGCCGGGAAGATGTCCGCCGCGCGTTCCTCGGCGCGTCGCACCGC
>JAFMRC010000151.1 GCA_017354375.1 Nocardiopsaceae bacterium
GCCGGCGCAGCCGCTCGGCGGACGTGACCATGCGCGGCTCCGCCGCGCTCGCCTGGCGGCGCGCCCCGGCCGGTTCCGGTGGCCCGGAGCCTGCCCCCCCGCCCGCCTCCGGGGCGGGTGCGAAGACGTCCTCCAGGCGCTTGACAACGGCGCCGCGCAGTTCCGGCGGACCCAGCACCACCACATCCGGGCCGAAGGACGCCAGGTACTCCGGGTACCAGCCTTCGGCCTCGGGCCGGTAGGGCACGATCACGCGGTCCCAGCCGGAGTCGCCAGGGCCGCCGGGGCCGCCGGACTCGACCCGGGCACCGGCCCGGTTGCGCAGCGGGTACCCCTTGCCCGGCCGCACCCGCAGGATCGCGTCCTGGATGTCCTGCTTATCCGGGTCGGCGTCGCCCGCCGGGCCGCCCGCCGCCTTGTTCCAGCCCAGGACGAGGCTCCGCACGTCCGTGCCCTCCGGAACGGTGACGCTGCCGGGCGGCCCGGCCATCCGCACCGCCCCCTCGATCCGGCTCAGCCGGAACACCCGGGTGGCGTCCCGGTCCCGGTCGTGGCCGGCCACGTACCAGTGGCCGCGGCGGTTGACCACGCCCCACGGCTCGAGCATCCGCTTCGCCGCCTCGGCGCGCCCGGAGGCGCGGTAGCGGAACGAAACCGGACGGCGGTCCCGCACCGCCTCCCACAGCGGGCCGAACGCCGGCTCCTGCGTGGTCAGCCGCGGCTCGATGCCCGGCACCTCGCCGGGCTCGCCCTCCACGCCCGCGGCCTTCAGCTTGAGCAGCGCGCCCGTGGCCGCCCCCGAGAGGGAGGCGCTCTGCCACACCCGCGCGGCGATGCCGAGCACGGCGGCCTCCCCGGGCTCCAGGCGGATCTCCGGCAGCGCGTAGTCCTGCCGGCTGATGCGGTAGCCGACCTCGTCGTCGAGGGGATTGGTCAGCCCGGTCTCCAGCGGTATGCCCAGGTCGCGCAGCTCCTCCTTGTCCCGCTCGAACATGCGCTTGAACGACTCGTCGGCCTCGGGGTAGCCGCGGACGGCCGCGCGGATCTCCTCCGCGGTCAGGTAGCGGCGGGCGGACAGCAGCAAGACGACGATGGACAAGAGCCGTTCGGTCCTGCGCTTGGACATCGCGTCCCCTCCTGCCTCCTCGTGCCACGCGCGACCGTGCCCCGTGCGTGACCGCGCCTCCCGCGCGCCGATAGTCTGCCGTCGTGATCAGATGGCGCAGCGGAACTGTCACGGCGTTGCGGCGCGAATGGCCCGGAGCAGCCGAGATCATGGTAACCGTGGACGGGACGGACGTGCGGGCACTCGCGTACCCCGCCCTCGTGGGCACGCCCCGGCCCGGCGACCGGGTCCTGCTGAACACCACGGCCCTGGACCTGCGCCTGGGCACCGGCGGCTACGCCTTCGTGATCGCGATCCCCGACCGCCTCCCCCCCGACGCCCCCGTCTCCCCTGCCTCCCCCGACTCCGCTACCTCCCCCGACACTCCAACCTCTTCCGGCTCTACTGCCTCCCCCGGCTCTCCTGCCTCCGCTGCCCCCCCCAGCCCTCCTGCCTCCGCTGCCTCCCCCGGCCCTCCTGCCTCCCCCGGATCCCCCCGCTCCCCCCAAAGCGGACATATCGTGAAATCTCGGTATACGCCGCTCCAGGCGACGGTGGCGAGCGTGGACGAGCAGGGCTCTGTCTATCACGAGACGCTGCGGGACGCGGAGTCCATAGACGGGATGCCGGTGGTGGTGGCCGACCTGCACTCGGCGCTTCCGGCCATCCTGGCCGGGCTCTTCGAGGGGGCATCCCCTCGATTCCGGGTGGCGTACGTGATGACGGACGGCGGGGCGCTGCCGGCCTGGTTTTCCCGCACGGTCGCGGGGCTGCGCGAGGCCGGGTGGCTGGCGGGAACGGTGACGACGGGCCAGTCGTTCGGCGGCGACCTGGAGGCGGTAACCGTGCACACCGGCCTGCTCGCCGCGCGGCACGTGCTGGGCGCGGACGCGGCCGTCGTGGCGCAGGGGCCGGGCAACCTGGGCACCGGCACCCGCTGGGGGTTCTCCGGGGTCGCGGCCGGCGAGGCGGTCAACGCGGTCGCCGCGCTCGGCGGCCGCCCCGTCGCGTCGCCGCGGTTGTCCGACGCCGACCCCCGTTCCCGGCACCAGGGCATCTCGCACCACAGCCTCACCGCCTACGGCCGGGTCGCGCTCGCGACCGCCGACGTGGTGCTGCCCGGGCTGCGGGGCGCCCTCGGAGACCGGATCGCCGCCCAGGCGGCGCCGCTGGGAGCCCGGCACCGCCTCGTGACGGTCCCGGTGGACGGGCTGGCCGACGCGCTGCGCGAGTGCCCGGTCCCGCTGTCCACGATGGGCCGCGGCCTGGACGACGACCTCGCCTACTTCCTGGCCGCCGCCGCGGCCGGCCGCCACGCCGCCACCCTGCTCTCCGCTTTACCTGAACTTCTGTCTTTACCTGAACGCGTGACGCCAGCAATCGATTGCATCGCCTATTTAGCGTCACGGACTCAGGTAAAGTCACGGACTCAGGTAAAGCCGTAGGTCGCCGGGTCACTTGCAGGCGGCCTTGCCCCGGGGGACGCGGTTCCCCTTGCTGGTCAGTTCCTTGACCAGCCAGGCTGGCGGGTGCGGCATCGTGGAGCGCAGCCGGGGCATCGTCGCGAGGAGGTTCGCGGAGTACACCCGCGCCTCGTACTGGTACAGCGGGTAGCCCCGCACCATGTGGTGCGAGCCCGTGTCGTCGAACTGCGCGCCGCCGTACCACTTCTTGAGCAGCAGCAGCGCGGCGGCGGCCGGGGAGAACTTGCTGAAGTACCCGGGCACGTTGTCCAGCAGCACGAAGTTCGCGCTGTGCGCGGAGGGGTCGTACCACGATGACTTCGACTCCCACTGGTACGGCTGCATGCAGGCCGGGGTGACCGCGCGGACCGTCACGTTCCCGCCGGACTCCACGGTGATGAGGCTCGACTCCCAGTAGCCGCCGATGCCGTAGGACAGGCCCTTGCCCTCCAGGTAGGACACCAGCCCGGTCAGCGGCACGGGGGCGGGCGGGGTCTCGGCCTGGCGCCACAGGCCGAAGCCGTACCAGCCCAGCACCACCACCAGCGACGCGGACACCACGCGGACGCCCAGCCGCCTGCCGCGCACCGTGAACCTGGCCAGCGGTCCGCCCAATGGGGCCCGCAGCAGCCGGTCGCCGAGCATCCGGGCCGCCAGCACCGCCGCGAGCGGGAGCACCGGCGCGACCTCGCGGGTGTTCAGCGCCGAGTGGTCGGCCAGCGTGGACGGGATGTAGGCGAAGATGTTCGCGATGATGCCGGCCAGCAGCAGCTGGCTCACGAAGTCGGCGTCGCGGAAGAAGAACCGGCGAGCGATCGCGCACGCGCCCCACAGCGCCAGCACCACGCCTATCAGGTGGCTGTAGGCGATCACCTGGTCCAGCATGCTGGGCGCGGGGGGCGTGGGGGCACCCGCCTGCGGGTGCCGTCCGGGCACGAAGTACGCGCCGAAGATCTCCAGCAGCCCGTGCACCACGATCCGGGCCTGCATGAACCACTTGCTCGCCGCGTCGAACTGGTACGGCACCGGGTGCTGGACGTAGCCGCCCGCGCTGCTCAGCGCCCGGCGGCCCAGCAAGGCGATCGCGTACCCGGCCCCGGCGGCGGCGGCCAGCGACAGCTCCAGCCAGCGGCCCGCCAGCCCCGCGCGCATCCCGGCCAGCCGGCCGGCATCGCCGTCGCGCGCCCCGGTCACCACGCCGGTGAGCACCCGGGCCAGGCAGACCGCCAGCATCGGGAAGATCGCCAGCACGAGCACCAGCGGGTCGGCCATCTCCGCCCAGGCCAGCATCACGGCGATCACCGCGGGCAGCCACCAGCGCCTCCAGCCCCGCCGCCCGGCGAGGGGAGACTCCCCGCCTCCCCGTCCCGTGATGGCCCAGTCCAGGACGAGCCAGGCCAGCATGACCGGCACCGCGGTGCCGATGTGCCCGACCGAGAAGATCGCCACGAAGATGCCGACGCCCGGCTGCGGGGCCAGCATGATGCCAAGCGCCACCGCCATCCTGGCGATGGCCTTTCCCCCGCGCGCCCTGCCCTTGGCGAGCAGCATCGCGACCGCGACCGCCAGCGTGTAGGTGACGGCCGCCGCGATGTGCGCGGTGTTCAGGTGCAGGCCGAACACCCCGACCAGCACCGCCATCTGCGGCAGCTCGGTGGTGATGAACGGAACGTCGGAGACGTGCCAGCCGGACAGGAACAGGTTCCCGTGCAGCATGTCGTTCGCCATCAGCAGGATGTTGGCCTCGTCGGAGTTCTCCGCGTAGGTCTGCGACAGCCGCAGGTACGCGTAGGCCAGCACCAGCATCAGCAGCAGGAAGATCCCGGCTCCCGCCCAGGGTCGCCAGGCGTGACCGCGGCGCGCGGCGGGAACGGGCGGGGCGTCCTCGGTGACGCCGCCCACTACGCGCTCCGCTCCAGGCGCTGTATTAGGCATCCATCCCTACCAGCCATCGCGTTGGGTTATCTGAACTGTCGACGCAGCCCTCACGGGGCTCTCCAAGTCATACACTCTTACACGATCAGTGCCACGCTGGGGGGCTTTCCGGCCCTAATCTGTCCCAGGGTAGCCGGAATCTACCGCAGTACACTCACCAGGCCCACGCAACACTCACGAGGACGGAAGAGCGGGTGCAGCTGACTTCGAGCACGGGCGCGACGTCAACCGAGCGGTCCGGCGGATCGTCGATCCTGGCCAGACTCAACCGCCCAGTCGCGGCGGGCGCCATCGCCTTCCTCGGCTGGCTGGCGTTCGTCGTGGCGCGCTGGCACGTCTGGGCGCACGGGCACATCACCCTGTTCATCATGTCCGGGGTGAAGTACAGCCACCCCGACCAGATGTCGCCGCGGATCAGCCACGTGCCGCTGGCCGGCTACGACGGGCAGTTCTACTACCGGTTCGCGCGCAACCCGTTCAACTGGGACCCCACCGCCTACGGCATCACGATCGACCACAACTACCGGTACACCCGGCTCGGGTACCCGATCGTCACCTGGCTGCTGTCCCTCGGCGGCCAGGCGCGGCTGGTGCCGACCATGCTCGTCGTGGTCAACCTACTGTGCATCGCGGCCGTCGGCTGGCTCGGCGCGAAGTTCGCCCGCGACTCGGGGCGGCACGCGCTGTGGGGGCTGCTGCTCGTCGCCTACTTCGGCCTGGTGATCAGCGTCGGCCGGGACACCTCCGAGCCGCTCGCGGACGCGTGCATGCTCGGCGGGCTGCTCGCCTACCGGCGCTCCCGGCACGTGCTCGCCGCCCTCCTGCTCGCCTACGGCGCCATCACCAACGAGCCGATCCTCGCCGCCGCCGTGGGCATCGCGCTCACCCGCCTGTACCAGATGTACAAACGCCGCGCGAAGCCCGGCTGGCAGGATCTGGCGTGGGTGCTGCCCGGAGCCGCCTACGTGGTGCTGGAGGGCCTGGAGAAGGTGCTCGTCAAGGGCACCTCGGGCGGCGTCTCCGATATCACGCAGAACATCACCTTGCCGTTCCGGGACATGATCCCCTGGCTCATCACGGACGTCCACCGGCTGAACTGGACGCACCTGGGCCTGTACGACTACAACGTGATCGAGGCCATCGCCCTCCTGGTCGTCGTCGTGGCCGGCCTGCTGGTGCTGCGCTCGACCACCGCCCCGGTCCACGAGCGGGTCGTGTTCGTGGTGTTCGTCTGCATCGAGATGGTGTTCGCGTCCTCGCAGTTCTGGGGCAGCGTGTTCGGCGACGGCCGCACCTACGTCGAGTCGTTCATGATGGGGATCGTGCTGCTGCTGGCCACCCCGCCGGCGGTCGCCACCGCGGGCGAGGCGGCGAGCCGGGGCGGCGGGGTGCTGCCGCGGCTGCTCCCGGCCAACCGGGTGATCACGAACAAGCGCCTGGCCTGGATCGCCGCGATCGCGGTGGCCGCGCTGCTGGTGGTCGCCCGCCGCCGCATCCTGTTCCAGTAGGGCGGGCGTTACATTCCCGCGATCAGCTTCTCGACCCGCTCGTCGACGGAGCGGAACGGGTCCTTGCACAGCACGGTGCGCTGCGCCTGGTCGTTCAGCTTCAGGTGCACCCAGTCGACCGTGTAGTCGCGGCGCCTCTCCTGCGCCCGGCGGATGAACTCGCCGCGCAGCCGGGCGCGGGTCGTCTGCGGCGGGATCGACTTGGCCTCGAAGATGTCGATGTCGCGCACCACCCGGTCCACGGCGCCGCTGCGCTGGAGCAGGTAGTACAGGCCCCGGGAGCGGCGCACGTCGTGGTAGGCCAGGTCCAGCTGGGCGATGCGCGGTGACGACAGCGGCAGGTCGTGCCTGGCCCGGTACCGCTCGATCAGCTGGTACTTGGTCACCCAGTCGATCTCGCGGGAAACCTTGTCCAGGTCGCCGCTGGAGATCGCGAGCAGCGTCCGCTCCCACATGTCCAGCACCCGCTTGCTGACCTGGTCCAGGCCGACGGAGTCGGTGAAGTCCTTGGCGCGGTTCAGGTACTCGTACTGGATCTCCAGCGCGCTCATCTCGCGCCCGTTGGCGAGCCGCACCCGTGACCGGCCGGTCATGTCGTGGCTGACCTCGCGGATCGCCCGGATCGGGTTATCCAGGGTCATGTCGCGCAGCACCACGCCGGCCTCCACCATGCGCAGCACCAGGTCGGTGGCGCCGACCTTGAGCAGCATGGTGGTCTCGCTCATGTTCGAGTCGCCGACGATGACGTGCAGCCGCCGGAACCGCTCGGCATCCGCGTGCGGCTCGTCGCGGGTGTTGATGATCGGCCGGGAACGGGTGGTGGCCGACGAGACGCCCTCCCAGATGTGCTCGGCCCGCTGCGACACGCAGTACACCGCGCCGCGCGGGGTCTGCAGCACCTTCCCGGCACCGCAGATGATCTGCCGGGTGACCAGGAACGGGATCAGGATGTCGGCGAGACGGCCGAACTCCCCGTGCCGGCCGACCAGGTAGTTCTCGTGGCAGCCGTAGGAGTTGCCCGCCGAGTCGGTGTTGTTCTTGAACAGGTAGATGTCCCCGGCGATGCCCTCTTCGCGCAGCCGCCGGTCGGCGTCCACGAGCAGGCCCTCCAGGATCCGCTCCCCCGCCTTGTCGTGCGCGACGAGGTCGCTGACGCTGTCGCACTCGGGGGTCGCGTACTCGGGGTGGCTTCCCACGTCCAGGTACAGCCTCGCCCCGTTGCGCAGGAAGACGTTGCTGCTGCGGCCCCAGGACACCACGCGGCGGAAAAGGTAGCGGGCTACCTCGTCGGGAGACAGCCGCCGCTGTCCCCGGAAGGTGCACGTGACGCCGTACTCGTTCTCAAGCCCGAAGATTCGCCGGTCCACACTCACAGGCTACGTCCGTTGGCGCCCGGTGGTCACCACGAACTCGCGCGGAGGGCCGGGAAGAGGGGCAGTCGCCACTATCCGTTCGGATGAAAAGGGTTTCAGATCGTTCCGTTCTCGATCGCCTGGCCGATCCACGGGATGACCTCATCGAGCATCTCGTCCAGGGACGTGGTGGCCTCGAAGCCGAGGACGCGCTTGGCCTTGCCGGTGGCGGGCACCCGGCGCTGCACGTCGTACTCGAACGGCTCGTCGTGCACCACGCGCAGCGGCACGTCGTCGCCCTTGACCTTCCTCCAGATCGCCTCGGCGAGCTGCAGCACGGTCGTGGATTCGGCGGTGGACAGGTTGAAGTCCTCGTTGGTGGCGCCCTCGTGCTCCATCGCGGTGACGATGCCGCGGGCGAGGTCGCCGCCGTAGGTGTAGTGCCGGACCTGCTCGCCGGATCCCAGGATGTGCAGCGGATCCTGGCCCTTGAGGACCTTCTGGACCAGGTCCGGGACCACGTGGCTCATCGCGAGCTTCACGTTGCCGGAGAGGATCTCCTCGTCGCCCAGGGCGCGGGACTCGCCGACGCCGACGCAGTTGAACGGGCGGACGATCGTGTAGGGCAGCCGGTGCTGATCCCAGGCGGCCTTGGCGAAGTACTCCACCGCGAGCTTCTGGAAGCCGTAGGACGACAGCGGCGGGGCGACCTCGCGCTCCTGGCCCTCGTAGGACGGCCATTCGGTCGCGCTCTCGAAGACCATGGAAGACGACATGTAGGTCATCTTCTTGAGCTTGCCGTTCTTGTGCGCGGCGATCGCGGCGTCGCAGGAGGAGGCCATGATCCGCTCGTTCGCGGCGAGCAGGTCATACGCGTAGGCGTGGAAGTAGGAGATGCCGCCGATCAGCGCCGCCCCGGCGATGAAGTGGTCGCAATCCGACGCCAGCCGGGTCATCAGCTCGGTGTCCCTGGCGTCGCCCTCGACGAACTGGTAGTTCGGGTGGTTGTCGTAGGATTTGGCGACTTTTCCGTACTTGGAGTAGTTGTCGATGCCGACCACGCCGTAGCCGCGTCGCAGCAGCTCCTCGACGACGTAGCCGCCGATGAACCCGGCCGAGCCGCTGACCAGAACCTTCTGCATGTCTAGCGGGAACCCCTTCGTATCCGTTGTCCGTGCGCCCTGATCTGCCCGGCCGTCAGCCGCGGACCGAACGCGAACCGGTACCACCGCAGGTAGACCGGTATCCACTGGACGAGCTTGAAGTTGGACATCCCCGCCTGCCGGTCCAGCCAGATGGTGGGGATCTCCGCGACGGGCAGGCGCATCCGCTTCGCCTTGGCGGTGAGCTCCAGGCCGATCTCGAACCCATCGCGGGAGTCGATGCCGACCGCGCGCACGAACTGGGTGGAGTACGCCTTGAACGAGTTCGTGGCGTCCCGGGTCCCGATGTGCGCGAGGATCCGCAGCGACCGCCCGGCCGCCTTGGACAGCATCCCCTTCAGGATAGGCCCGCCGACCTGCTGCCCGCCCGGCATGTACCGGGACGCGGCGGCGACCGCCACTCCCCGGTCCACGAGGCGGGCCAGCTCGTCGATCTGCCGCGGGTCGTCGCACCCGTCGGCCATCGTCACCACCGTCACCGGGGCGGCGGCCGTGTCGATGCCGAACCTGATCGCGTTGGCCGGGCCGCGGCCGTAGGTGTTGACGACGCAGCGGATCCGGGGTTCCTTGACCTGGTACTCATCGACCACCGGCACCGTGGTGTCGTCGGCGTTATCGACGACGACGAGCACCTCGCACGGCAGGTGCACCGACTCGAACAGCCGGTCGAGGACCGGGACGATGTCCTCGCCCTCGTTGTAGGCAGGCACCACCACCGTGACCCGCGGGACGTCTGGTCCCGTCGTGACCGGGGGGATGTCCGGTCCGGTCATACCCGCACGCCGTTACCGAGGACGTTCCAGATGTCGGCGACCGGCTTGCTGGTCTCCAGCCCGCGGTACTGCTTGTGCGGCGTGGCGACCACCAGCAGGTCGGACCGCTCCAGGACCTCCTGGAGCGGGAGCAGGCTGCCGTCGACCGAGGCCGGCACGTACGGGTCGGTGCACAGCACGTCTCCGGCCTTGAAGGCGAGGATCCGCTTCAGCTTGTAGCTCAGGCTGGAACGGATGTCGTCAGACTCGCCCTTGAAGGCCATTCCTAGTATTCCGACTCTCATAGTAGAGATATCGTAGCGCTGTTCCAGGCGGCTGACCAGGTATAGCGGAAGTCCCTCGTTGATCGTCATCGCGGTGTGGCCGAGCGCGAAGTTGTTGTTGTTGAACGCGGCAAGCTGCATCGTGTCCTTGAACAGGCACGGCCCGGCCGCGAACCCGGGGCCGGGCATGTCGGCGGCTCGCGGGTAGTCCTGGGACAGCCCCTTGCGGATCCGCTCGAAGTCCAGCCCGCGGTCGTTGGCCATCATGTAGAACTGGTTGGCCGTCGCGAACTTGATGTACCGCCACACGTTGGTGAACAGCTTGGCCAGCTCGGCTTCCTCCGGCGACAGCTCGACGATGGACTCGGTCAGCAGGCCGAACAGCTTCGCCGCCCGCTGCTGCCCCATGGCCGACCGGGCGGAGACGATCTGCGGCAGCTCGAACAGCTCGGTCATCGCCTTGCCCTCGGCGATCCGCTCCGGGCAGAACGCCACCTCGACCGAGGCGCCCAGGTCGGCGACCATCTTCTCCACCAGGGCGGTCACGCCGGGGAACACCGTGGAGCGCAGGATCAGCAGCTGGCCGTCGCGGAAGTACGCGGAGCAGCCGCCGAGCGCCTTCGGGATCGCGTGCGGGTTCGGGTTGAGGTGCTCATCGACCGGCGTGCCAATGACGACGACGACGTTCTCCGCCTCCGAGACGATCGACGGATCGGCGGACGCTCTCAGCCGCCCCGCGGCCACGACGCGCTCCAGGGCCTGGGCGGCGCCAGGCTCGTCGAACGGCAACCTCCCCGCGTTCACCTCGGCGACGGCCGGCTCGCTGACGTCGTAGATTCCTACGTCCGCGCCGCGATCGGCGAACGCGATCGCCAGCGGCAGGCCTACGTGCCCGCATCCGCCGATGACAACCACGTCCCGCTCGAACCGGCCGGCCGCGGGCGCTCCCGCCATCGTCACTACCTCCCGTTGAAATGCTGGTCTACCCGTGCCCACATGATCTCGGGCCTAGTTCCTGACCATACCGGCGGGCAGCGGGGATTCAGCCGTTCTTAACCACCCCTGAACCGGGGTTCTCACCCGTCTCCGAGGCCGCGCCTGAACGCCCCCGGGTCTCGCCAGAGCGGTCCTGTCATGCCCCGTAACCGGCCCCGCTATTCTGTCCTTGCGTGATCAATTGATCACGCAAGGACAGAATACGTTACCAGCCGGTGCCGATGTACTTCGTCTCGGTGAACTCCAGCAGCCCGTCGTGCGCGCCCTCGCGGCCGAGCCCGGACTGCTTGACGCCACCGAACGGGGCGGCCGGATCCGACACCAGCCCCCGGTTCAGGGCGATCATCCCGGCTTCCAGGGCTTCGCTCACCCGCAGCCCGCGGGCCAGGTCACGGGTGTACACGTAGGAGATGAGGCCATATTCCGTCGCGTTCGCCATGCGGATCGCGTCGTCGGTGTCGGTGAACCGCACTACCGGCGCCACCGGGCCGAAGATCTCCGCGTCCAGGATCCCCGCGTCGGCCGGGACGCCATCGATCAGCGTCGGCTCGTAGAAGTACCCCGGGCGCTCCGGCGCCTTCCCGCCGAGGACGATCGCGGCGCCGCCACCCGAGGCCTGCTCGACCAGGCCGGCCACCTTGGCCCTGGCGCGCTGGTTCACCAGCGGCCCGACCTCGGTTCCCTCCTCCAGGCCCGGCCCCACCTTCAGGGCCGCCAGGCGCCGCGCGAACGTCTTCGAGAACTCGTCCGCCACCGCCTCGTGCACGTAGAACCGGTTCGCGGCGGTGCAGGCCTCGCCGCCGTTGCGCATCTTCGCGACCAGCGCGCCCTCCACCGCGGCGGGGATATCGGCGTCGTCGAAGATGATAAACGGCGCGTTCCCGCCCAGCTCCATCGAGCAGCTGAGCACCCGGTCGGCCGCTTGCCGCAGCAGCAGGCGGCCGACCGCCGTCGATCCGGTGAACGACAGCTTCCGCACCCGCAGATCGGCGATCATCGCGGAGACCGCGGGGCCCGCGCCTTCCCGGCTGGTGGTCACCACGTTCACCACCCCGCGCGGCACGCCCGCCTCCTCCAGCAGGGCGGCTACGGCAAGAGCGGTGAGCGGCGTGTCCTCGGCCGGCTTGAGCACGATCGTGCAGCCCGCCGCCAGCGCCGGCCCGATCTTGCGGGTGGCCATCGCGGCCGGGAAGTTCCAGGGGGTGACGAGCAGGCTGACCCCGATCGGCTGGTGCAGCGTCAGGATCCGGTTCGCGCCGGACGGGGCGCGCATCAGCGTCCCCTCGACGCGAACGGCCTCCTCGGCGTTCCAGCGGAAGAACTCCGCGGCGTACGCCGCCTCGCCCCGGGCGTCGCGCAGCGACTTGCCGTTCTCGGCGGACATCAGCCGGGCGAACTGCTCGGACCTGTCGATCATCAGCTGGAACGCCGTGCGCAGGATCTCCGCCCGCTGCCGCGGCGCGGTCGCCGCCCATGCGGGCAACGCGGCGTGCGCGGCGCCGACGGCGTCGAGGGCGTCGTCCGGGGTGGCGTCGGCGACGTGCGCCAGCGGCTCCTCGGTGGCCGGGTCGAGGACCTCGAACCTGGCGTCGCGGCGGCCGCCCCCCCCC
>JAFMRC010000387.1 GCA_017354375.1 Nocardiopsaceae bacterium
CCGGTAGGCGACCGCCGACCCGGCCGCGGGCCGGGCACCTGACGGCCCGCCGGGCGATGCGGCGGATGGTACGCCGACAGGCGCGGCGGGCCGGGCGGGCTCCGGCGGTTCGTTCGGCACGTTCGTCCCGTCTGATGGTTGCCAGGGCATCTCCACGCAGAGACTAACGGGGCGCGGCAGTGTTCGGGACGGCGAACCCCTCGTAATCGCCTCCGATTCCCAGACCGTACGGCGAGGCGCCGGCGCATGATCGCGATCTGATCGGCCAGTTCCGTCTCGATGACACCAGTGCCCGCGTAGCCCGCGCTGGCTTCTATCGTTTCCTCGGACACGAGGATTGACGGGAACAGCAGGCGGCTCAGCCGCTGCGCCGGCCGGCGCGGCCGGCCGGCCAGTCGCGGCAGCGCCTCGGTGAAGTACCGGTCCCGGTAACCGGCCATGAGCTCCTCCTGGCCGGGCGTCCAGAGCCCGGTGGCGTGCGCCTCGGCGATCCGGGCCGGCGTGCCGGGGAACAGCGCGGCCGTCCACGCCGCTTCCTTCGCTTCGGCGGTCGGCCGCATGGCCAGGCCCACGGCCCGGTTGACCTCGCCGGTGACCGGGTCGAGTTCGGGCAGCGCGTCGATGTCGGCATCCCGTGCCTCGCCGCGTGCCGCCAGCGTCCACAGGATCCGTGCCCGCAGGTCGGCGTCGATGGTCAGCCCGTCCGGCAGGTCCGCGCCGGCCAGCCACGCGTTCAGCATGGCCAGCTGCCAGTCGGTCTGCGCGCTCGAGGCGACGCCTACCGCGAGCGCCCGGGTGATGCCCGCCGCCCCGCCCGCGTCCGTCGCGTCGATCGTGTCGATCTCGTGCCGGGCGGCGTGGGCGATCGCGGCCCGCAATTCAGCCCGGGACGCCGGATCCGTCCACAAGTCGGCTGCCTCGACCGCCCGCCTGAGCAGTGCCTCTACTCCGCTGCGCGGAAGGGCCTCCGCCCCGCTGCGCGGAAGGGTTTCCACTCCGCCGCGCGGGAGGTCTCCCGGCTCCAGACGGCGGCAGACCATGTCCGCGAACACCCCCGGCGGCACCTGTCCGCCGGTCATCAGCAGCCAGAACCCGTTCCAGCAGACCGCCTCGGTGAGCGGATCGTCCAGATGGCAGGCGACATCGATCAGCACCCGCATCGACCGCTCATGGAAGCCGACCCGGGTGCAGGAGAGATCCTGGTCGTTGAGCACGACCGCCGCCGCGGAAGCCAGCTCCGGTACCGCGCTCCGCTCGCCGTCCCGCACCGCGGTCCGCTCGCCATCCAGCTCGGCGGTCAGCAGCTTCCGGCGGCGCAGCCAGTCATGACCGCCCCTGTCGAATAGCCCGATCCCGACCCGGTGCCAGCGCGGCATGTCCTGGCGCACCGCGCCCTCGTCGTCGAGCCAGATCGTGGGCACGCCCTCGGTGCGCAGCCAATCGTGTCCCCACCCGGTCAGGTCACGGCCGCTCGCCTCCGACCAGCATCCGATCAGGTCGTCCAGCGTCGCGCTGCCGGGTCCGAACCGGGTCAGGTACTCCCGCAACCCGGCGCGCAGCGCCTCGTCCCCGATCAGCGCGCCCAGCGCGCGGATCACGCTGGCGCCCTTGACGTACAAGATCCCGTACGGCTTGTCCCGCCCCTGCCGCGCGGTCGCCACCGGCGAGGACACCGGCATCCGGCTGGGCAGGTCGTCGGCGAGGTAGGCCGCCAGCTTGTCGGTGTAGGCGTACTCGGCCCACGCTTCCGTTTCGCTGGTCCCGGTGATGGCGGCCAGCGCGGCGTACGACAGGTAGGTGGCGATCGCCTCGTCCAGCCAGACGTCGTCCCACCACCGCGGCCCCACCAGGCACCCGAACCACAGGTGGGCCACCTCGTGGGCGACCAGCCCCGCGTTGTCCAGGTCGGCCCCCGCCCCGGCCCGGCTCAGGCGGCGCTCGTGCACCACCATCAGGCCGGGTACCGACAGCGCGGTGGCGGCGAGGTCGGGCGTGAACACGATGTCATAGGCCGGGTAGGGGCAGGGCACTCCGAGGTTTTCCTCGTACCAGCCGATGGCCTGCCGGGCGTAGTCGAGGAACCGGGGCAGGGACGCCACCGCCGCCGTGCCCGCCAGCGACCGGCGGTGCCGGATGGTCACCTCGGTGCCGCCCGCCTGGACCCGGGCCGCCGTGGTGAACGGCCCGGCGCAGAACGCCAGGTCATACGGCCGCGACCCGGTCACTGGCTCGAACGCGCAAACACCATCGGCGATGCCCGAGACCGGCCCGGTGGCGACGCACTCCCAGCCGTCGGGCAACCGCACGGAGAACCGGAACGTCGCGGTCATGTCCGGCTGGTCGAAGCAGCAGAACATCTCCGGCCCGCAGTCCGGGTAGGAATTCCCGCTGATGTAGCCGGCGCCGTCGGCCAGGTCGGTGAACCGGCTCAGCCCGCGCCCGTCCGCCGAGTACGCCACCTCGGCCTCGGCCACCAGGACGGCCTCATCGCCGCCGCGCTCCAGCCGCAGCCTGCCGTCTTCGGGCGGCGGCAGGGCGGCGCCGTCCAGCGTCACGCTCACGACGCGATGCGCCCGCAGGTCAGCGAAGGTCCGCTTGCTCTCACCCCGCCACCGGAACCTGATCTCCGTCCGGGATCTCACCGGCTCGACGGTCAGGTCGAGGAACACGTCGTAGGATTCGACCTCGACGCACCCGGCCCGGTCGGCGGCCTCGCCCTGGTTCAGGTCGGCGCGGGTCAGGGCGGCGCCGGTCAGAACGGCGCCCCGTCGGGGAGCCGCGCGACGGCGGGAAGATAGGGGTCGAGCTCGCCGGGCTCGAACCGGCACGCGCCGACGACGTGCCAGAACTGGCTGGTGACCTCGCCGTCGAGCTTGTAGCGGCCGTCCGGTGAGAAGGCCGCCCAGCCCACGTCGGTGCCCAGCAGCGTCATCTTCAGCGCCGGGACCCCCGCGCCTGAACCCGGGCCGCCGCCCAGGTTCCATACCCGGACCGTGCCGTCGTCGGAGGCGCTGGCCAGCATCGTCCCGTCGGGGCTGAACGAGATGGCGGCGACCCGGTTGGCGTGGCCCTCCAGCCGGTGCAGCAGGTCGCCGCCGGGCACCGACCACAGCCGGATGACCCCGTCGTCTCCCGCGGTGGCGAGCGCGCTCCCGTCCGGGCTGAACGCGGCCGTCCACAGCCTGCCGCCGCCGGGGGCGATCCGCCGCACCCGCGCACCGGTCCCCGGATCCCACAGGAAGGCCACGCCGTCGTTGCCCGCGCTGGCCAGCAGCCCGCCGTCCGGGCTGAACGCCACCGCGTAGACCCGGTCGGAATGTCCGTCCATCGACGCGAGCAGCCGACCCGGCTCGGCGGCCTCCCATACCCGGACCCCCCGGTCGTCGCAGCCGGTGGCCAGCAGCTCGCCGTCCGGGCTGAACGCCAGCGACCGGACGCGGCCCCGGTGCTCGGTGAAGCTCAGCAGCCTGCTCCCCGTCGTCCGCCGCCACAGCCGGACGCTGTCGTCGTCGTTCGCGGTCGCGAGCACCTCGCCGTCCGGGCTGAACGTCTCCGCCCACACCCGCTCGGTCTCCACGTTCATCTCCCGCTGGTAGCTGCCCGCCGCCGCGTTCCACAGGTAGACGCCGCCGTCGTTGCCGGCCGCGGCCAGCAGGTCCGGGACGGGGCCGAAGACGGCGGACACCAGCCGGTCCCCGGTGCCGGTCAGCGCGTGACGCTGCTGGCCGGTCGCCGGATCCCAGACCCGCACCACGCCGTCGTTGCCGCCCGCCGCCAGCATGGCCCCGTCGGAGCTGAACGTCACCGACGTGACCTGCCGCCCGTGGCCCCGCAACAGGTGCCGGGACTGCCCGGACGCGATGTCCCACAGCCGGCAGGTGCCGTCGTTGGACCCCGTGGCCAGCTGCGCCCCGTCCGGCGAGAACAGCGGCCGCCACACCGAGCTCTTGTGCGCGGTCAGCTCGTGGCGGACCCGGCCGTCGGCCACCGAGGTGATCCTGACCAGGCCGTCGGTGGACGCGCTGGCCAGCAGCTCGCCATCCGGCGAGAAGCTCAGCCCGTACACCGCGCTGGGGTGCGGGCCGAGCGCCGCCCGCTGCGTCCGGGTCGCCGCGTCCCACAGCCGCACGTCGCCGCCGGTGTCGCCGCTGGCCAGCAACCGCCGGCGGGGATGGAAGTCCAGCGCGTAGATCGCGCCGGAATGGCCGGACAGCTCGGCGGCCACCAGCCCGCGGGCGTCCAGCAGCAGCACCGTGCCGTCCTCTCCCCCCGCGGCGAACGAGGTGGCCTCCCCGGCGCCGCCGGCGGAGGCGGGGATCACCCGGTACACCCGCCCTAGCCCGGACGTGAACCGGGCGCGCATCTCCCCCGTCCCGGCGTTCCAGACCCTGATCGCGCCCGCCTCGTCCCCGGTGACCACGACCGGCTCACCGCCGGGCGCCTCGCCGAAGGCGACCGTGTAGACCAGCTCGGCGTGGCCGGGCAGCTCGACCGCCGGGGAATCGCCCGCCACGTCGACGAGCCGGACCACCCCGTCGGTCGCGCCGTAGGCCAGCACGCGGCCGTCCCCGCTCACCGTGAAGGGCCATGCCCCCGGATCCGGCACCTCGACGACCCGGGTGCACCGGCCGGTGACCGGTTCCCAGAACCTGACGGTGGCATCGCTCGCCGCGGTGACCAGGATCCGGTCCCCGGCGGCGTAGCGGACCCCGTACACCCGCCCGGCGTGCCCGCGCAGCGTCCGCACCGGCAGGCCGGTCCCGGTGTCGCACAGCGTCACGCCGCCGTCGGCGCTGCCGGCCGCGAGCAGGCTGCCGTCGGCGCTGTAGGCGAGCGGCTTCGGCAGCCGCGCCCTCGTGTAGTGGTAGCCGTAGGGGACGCCGACGACGGCGGGGGCGACCTCGGTCTCGACCGGCTGGCCGGGGGCGATCGCCGCGCCGCGCATCTCGGGCAGCTCCGCGGCGCCGTCCGGCAGGCCCGCCACGTCGATCAGCGCCGCCCGGTT
>JAFMRC010000152.1 GCA_017354375.1 Nocardiopsaceae bacterium
CCGAGACCGCCGCGCTGATCGCGGAGCTGGCCGGGGCGGCCGAGCTGGCCGGGGCCGCGGGATCCCCCGGACGCGCCCCGGCGGCCCTGGGGGATCGCCCGGAGGGCCTAACCGATCCGGCAACCACGGCAGGGCCGCCATGAACAGTGACGCCGACGACGGCCCGGGGGCCATGTACGCCGAGTACGCCAAGACCGACAAGCTGCTGCACCGGCGCAGGGGATGGGCATGGACGGCGGGCAGCGGATGCGCCGCCCTCGTGGTCCTGATCCTGATTGCCGGGGTACTCGAGCAGCCCACTGGCACCGGGACGGATACGGGAACGGGCCCGGGTCATACTGCCCTCGGGATTATCGCGTTCCTGCTCGCCGGGCTGATCCTCGTCAGCGTGGCCGTGGTGGTCATCGACACGATCCGGTTGCGGCTGCGCTCCCCGCGCGTCCGGCCGCGGGCCTGGCGGCATGCCATCCACCACCCGGTCCACGCGCATGCCTACCAGTACCCGCCGCGCCACAAGGTGAGCTGGGTGTTCAGCTGGGCCGTGATGCTGTTCCTCTTCCTGTTCGGCATCTTCACGCTGCCCGGCCTCGTCGATGGCGTCGCCTACTTCGCCGGGGCGGGGACCACGGTGACGTTCATGCCGACGTCCTACACGCGGAGCTGCGGCAACAGCAATAGCGGTACCTGCATGACGAACGGGATCCTGGAGGGCAGCGGCGAGAGCGCGCAATGGCCGGACAAGGTTCCTCTCGGACGTCCGTTCACCGTGCGCGAGCCGCTCTGGAACTGGGGCTTCGGCAACACGCTGATCGACGGCACGGACTCGGCCGTCGGCGAAATCATGGCGGGCACCATGGGGGGCGCGTTCTCGGTGCTCATCGCGATTTTCGCCGTCAAGCTCCTCCGCCGGAGCCTATGGCACCGCCGGGAAACCCGGAAGCTGATGATGTCGCGGTGGACCCGATGATTCGTCCAGCAAGATGATAACAGCAAGAAGCGGAGGCCAGGACCAATCCAGCCAGCGACTCAGCCCAGGAACCGCTTAAACCCCAGCAGCCCGGCGACAGAGCCCGTGCAGCTCATCAACACCGCGCACCAGCAGGTGCGGCTGCCGCGACGGCGGCAGGTGATCGTAGGCGCCCGCGTCCCCGAGCCCCGTTCCGACGGCGATGGCCAGCGCCCGGCCGCGGTGCGCCATCGGCACCTCCAGCAGCGGGTCGTCGCCGACCACGGCGAGGTCGCGCAGCCGCGTGACGCCGAGCCGGTCCGCCGCCGCCCGCAGGGCCGCCAGCGACGGCTTCCCGGTGGTCGTGACCCGGCACCCGGTCACCGAGCGGACCATGGCCGAGATCGCCCGCGAGGTGCCCAGCGCCCGCCCGCCGGCCGCGGCGAAGAACGGCGTCTGCGACGCGCTGTACAGCCGCGCGCCCGCCCACACCGCCTCGCACGCCGCCTCCAGCGCGGGCATCGTGAACTCCGGGAACGACCCGACGAGCACCGCGTCCACGCCCGCGACCCCATCAGCCCCGGCCCCGGGTTCCGGCGGCACCGTCTCGATCCCGGCCTCCCGCAGCGGCCCGGTGAGCCCGGGGCCGCCGAGCACCATGACCCGCGCGTAGCCCCGGCGCGTGAATATCTCCGCCGCGCTGGACGCCGGCGTCATCATCCGCTCGTCCGGCACGTCTAGCCCGGCGTCCTCGCGCAGCACCCGCGCGAAGTGCGCCGGCGACCGGTTCGTCCCGTTGGTGAACACGACGTAGGGCAGGCCGCGGGAGCGCACCCACTCCAGCATCGACGCCGCGCCCGGCAGCGGCCGCAGCCCGTGGTTGGCCCGGTCGCCGAGGACCAGCGTGCCATCCATGTCGAAGATCCAGCCGCGGACGGCGGCGAGCCTCTCCCGCGCCCCGGCCCCCGCCCCGGCACCAACCCCGGAGCCCGTCAAGGCGCGCTCCGCGACAGCGTCAGCCGGAATCCGGGTTTCTCCACCGAAAGCCGCGCCGCCGGCCGCCGCCCGGCCAGTTCCCGCAGCAGCCCCAGCACCGGCCGCACGTCCGGGTTGTAGTGGGTCACCGCGGGCCCGGCGGCGAGCATCGCGTCCACCTCCGCGCCCGGCATACCGAACCGCAGCAGCAGTTCCTCGTCTCCCACCCGGGATCCGAACCGCTTCCGCAGTTCCGCCACTGACGGCGGCGGCGGCTCGGCCCGCAGCTCCACCGCCCGCGGCCGGGACAGCACCCGGTCCAGCACCCAGTCGTCCACCGGCGCGGTTGGCTTGCCGAACGTCCCGAGCACGTACCGGATCACCTGGTCCGGCACCGAGTCGTACCGCGCCCCGCCCGGTGAGCCGGCCCCCATCCCCGGCGCCCCCGAAACGGACAGCAGGTTGGCCAGGGCCTGCCCGATCACCATCTGCGGGAACGGCGTGACCATGATCGGGTAGCCCAGCTCGGCGCGCACCCGGGTGATCTCCTCCATCAGCTCCCCGAACCGTTCTTCCATCCCCAGTTCCCGCAGCTGCCGCCGGGTGGTCGTCATCACCCCGCCGGCGACCTGGTGGTTCAGGAACGCCGCGTCGAACTCCCCGGGCTTCCCCGCGGGCAGCCCCTCCGCCGCCGCGACCGCGTCGAAGTACCGCGCCACCACCGACAGCAGCCGGTCATCGGTGTCCACGCGGTGACCCGACGCCCGCAGGTTGGCCACGAGCCTTTCCGCGTCCGGCAGCGAAGTGCCGTTGCCGAGCGCGCCGCACCCGACCTGCAGCACGGACACGCCGAGGTCGGCGGCGAGCACGCTGGTCAGCGGCGACAGCCCGAGCGAGGCGTGCGAGTGCAGCTCCAGCGGCTTGCCCGCGAGGGCCGCGCGCACCGCCGGGATCAGGGACCCCGCCCGGCCGGGGGTGAGGATCCCGGCGGGATCCTTCAGGTAGGCCCGGTCAATGTCGCCGCAGGCCGCCATCTGCCCGGCGATGCCCGCGTAGAAGGCGTCGTCGTGCGCGGGGGAGATCGTGTACGTGAGCGCCGCGATGACCTCGGTCCCCGCGCCCCCGGCCCGCTTGATGATCCGCGCGGTCTCGCGCACCGCGTCCATATCGTGGGTGGGGTCGAGCACCACGAACCGGTCCATGCCGTTGTTCACCAGCGTCCGGTACACCAGCTCCATCACCTCGGGGTGCGCCCGTTCCCACGAGATGAACCGGAACCCGGTCCCGATGAACTGCAGCCGCACGTCGGGCATTGCCGCCCGCGCCAGCCGCAGCAGCTCCCACGGGTTCTCCCGGTGGGTGCGCACGGACACCCCCATGGCCGTGCTCGAGGAGAAGTCGAGCGCCCGGAACCCCACCCGGTTCAGCGCCGGCGCGATCCGCGCGACATGCGCGGTCCGCAGCCCGGTCGCCCCCCACAGGGACTGGTTGCCGTCCCGCAGTGAGACATCGACAAGTTCAATATCCGACATTCATCTACCTAACGGGTAGTAGCGACTGTCCCCCCGCCACCTTCTCCAGCCAGTCGGTGCCCACGCCCCCGCGGGCGAACTCGGCACTGGCCAGGAGCGAGGCCTGCAAGCGCAGGTTGGTGGCGACCCCGCGGATGTCGCACCGGGCGAGCGCGCCGCGCAGCCGCGCCAGGGCCTCGTCCCGGTCCCGCCCGCGGGCGATGACCTTGGCGAGCAGCGAGTCATAGTGCGGGGGCACGCTCGACCCGCCCTGTACATGCGTATCGATCCGGACGGGCGGTGATCCGGCCCGGGTGCCCGCTCGCTCCTCACGACACGGCGGCCCCTCCTTCCAGCCGGACATATCCGATATGTCGCCCGGGAGTGCGGGGTCGGCCGGGAACACCGCCCTGGTGATCGTGCCGGGACTCGGCCGGAATCCCCGATCCGGGTCCTCGGCGTTGATCCGGCACTCGATCGCATGGCCGCTGATCGTGACGTCATCCTGGCGCAGGCGCAGCGGCCGGCCCTCGGCGATCGCGATCTGCTCGGCGACCAGGTCCAGCCCGGTGACCGCCTCGGTGACCGGGTGCTCGACCTGGATGCGGGCGTTGACCTCCAGGAAGTAGAAGGACTCTCGCGCGGGATCGACGAGAAACTCGACCGTGCCCGCGCCCCGGTAGGAGAGGTGATCGCCGAGCGCGACGGCCGCCTCGCGCAGCCCCGTGCGCAGCTCGTCGCCCAGCAGCGGGGCGGGGGCCTCCTCGATGAGCTTCTGGTAGCGGCGCTGCACCGAGCAGTCCCGGTCGCCCAAGTGGACGACGCGGTCGCCGTCGCCCAGGATCTGCACCTCGACGTGGCGCGCGGGGGAGACGTACCGCTCCAGGTACACCCGCGGATCCCCGAACGCCGCATCCGCTTCCGCGCTCGCCATCGCCACCGCCGCGTCGAGGTCGGCCGGATCGCGCACGACCCGCAGTCCCCGGCCGCCCCCGCCCCCGGCGGCCTTCACCAGCACCGGGAACCCGATTACCTCTTCATCGGCCTGGAGTAGCGGCAAGTCGGCGTCGGCCGCGTGGCGCCGCGCGGCGAGCTTGTCGCCGGCGGCTTCGAGGGTTTCCGGAGCCGGGCCGATGAAGACGATCCCGGCGTCCGCGCAGGCGCGGGCGAGGCGCGGGTTCTCCGAGAGGAACCCGTAACCGGGGTGGACCGCGTCCACCCCGGCCGCCTCGGCCGCGGCGACGACGGCGTCCACGCTGAGGTAGCTCGCCCCGGCCGCGGCGGGGCCGATCCGGATCACCGAGTCCGCGAGCCTGGCCGGCAGCGAGCCGGCGTCGGTGTCGGAGACGGCCAGCACGGCCTCGATGCCGAGGCGGCGGCAGGTACGGATCACCCGCGCGGCGATCTCGCCGCGGTTGGCGACCAGGATCCGCCGGAACCCGCGGGTCACGCGGGCTCCGGGTCGATCAGCATCAGCGTGGCCCCCTGCGCGACCGGGTCGGCGTTGGCGAGGAGGATCTCGGCGACCCGGCCGCGGGTTCCCGCGGGCACGGAGTTCATCAGCTTCATCGTCTCCACGATCGCCACGACGGTGTCCTCGCCGACGGCGTCCCCGACCTCCACGAACGGCGCCGCCCCCGGCCGCGGCGCCCGGTAGAACGTCCCCGGCAACGGCGCCGCCACCCCCACGAGCCCCGCGCCCCGGTCGCCGCCCCGCGTCCCCGCGTCCCGGTTACCCCCCCGCCTTCCCGCCTCGCCCCCGCTCACCGCACGCATGTCCGCCGCGTCGCCGTCCCCTTCCTCCGAGTTCCCGTCCTGCTCGGCCATACCCCTCTTACCGGACATTTCCGAAATATCAGTGTCTAGGGCGGAAGCGGGGGCCGCAGTTGGAGTCTCGTCCGCGTCCGCGTCCCGTACGCCGGACATTTCCGAAATGTCGCCTTGGCGGGAGGGGGCGGGAGGGGGTGAGGAGGCAGTAGAGGCTGAAGAGGCGGGAGCTGAGGAAGCGGGAGCTGAGGTAGGGGTGGGAGCGGCTGAGGTAGGAGTAGAAGTTGGGACTGGAGTGGGATCGCTGGTGATGTGCGACTCCTGGGTCCAGGCGCCATCGGGTGCGCGGCGGAGGGTGAGCCGGAAACGGGGCGTCTGGAGGTCGAGCTCGTCGTACGGCAGCGAATCCAGCAGTGCCAGAATGTCCGCTACATCATCATTCGTCAGGTCCATGACGCGCTCCGGGCAGCTTCGCGGAACGGGCCCGTCTCCGATTGCCATGTCATAGCCGACTGCGGCTTGCCCTGCATGCCGCTTACCGGGTGATCAGATCCTGTTGGACGATTCACGATCTTCTGAATACCCGCTAGGGTATTCGCAGGGCTGCGATCATGCTCGCGTGGAGGATACGTGCGCTCCACGCCATATCCTCCACGCGAATCCCTCCTGCTCTGGCACCGCCTGCCCCGGGCACTCCCATGCCCCGGGCATACCCGCACAGAATGGGGCATGCACCCCGCCCCCGGCCCCGCATACCCTCGGCCCGCTCTCATAGCGGGCGCGTGAAGCGGGAGAGGACGTGGTCGGCGGGGCGGGGGAGCGGCGTCGCGATCTGGGCGGCGTCGCGCGAGGCCCAGACCGTCTCGGGGCGGGACTGCAGGAAGACGACGCGGGATTCCGCTGGGGCATCGCCGTCCAGGAGTGCCCACTCGATGTCTTGCGGAACGCCGTAGTGCGCTTCCACGCGGCGGGCGGCGGACGCCAGCGCCACGATCTCGGCATCGGTCAGGCACGGCTCGCGGCGCAGGTGCTCCGGGGTCTCCGACACGGTCACGCCGTGGGCGCCCGGCGAGTACGCGTGCAGGCGCTCCTTCGCCGAGACGCGCCGCGCGGTGATCTCGCCGGTGACCTTGCTGACCGCGAAGCTGTCGGGGGTCACGTCCCCGGCGACCAGCGCGGAGCCCAGGCCCCAGGTTCCCTCGATCGCCACCACGCTGCGGTCCCCGGTGACCGGCGACCGGGTGAACATCACCCCGGCCGCCCGCGGCGCGATCATGCGCTGCACCACCACCGCCATCGCCAGGCCCGTCTCGGGCACGCCGATCCGGCGGCGATAAGCCACCGACTCGTCGTTGTACAGGCTGGCCCAGCAGCGCCGCACGTGCTCCAGCACGGACGCGGCCCCGCGAACGCCAAGGTAGGTGTCGGCCAGGCCGGCGAACGAGGCGCCCGCGCTGTCTTCGGCCGTCGCGGAGGACCGCACCGCCACGCCGGGGTCCGGCTCTTCGGGCGACATATCCGAAATGTCCGGCGAGCGTAGCGTGGCCGCGTATGCGGAGGTGATCGCCGCCGCTACCTCCCGCGGAACCGGCGCCGCCCTGATCCGCTCCCGGAAGGCCCCGGCCCTCTCGGCGATCAGCGGGACGTCGTCGGCGGGCAGCGCCTCGACGCTGGCGCGCAGCGAGCCGTCCGGATCGACGGCCGCGAGCGCCGCGGTGAACGCGGCGGTGGTCACCACGAACCCGTCCGGGACGGCGATGCCCGCGCGGGCCAGCTCGCCGAGGCTCGCACCCTTCCCGCCCGCGACGCCGGCGACGCCGGCGCCACCCGCCTCGGACAGCGGCTGGGTCAGCTCAGTCACGAACTGGCCTCCGGGCCGTGCTCCGACGACCCGTGCCCCTCGAGAACCCGGACCGTGCCGCGGTCGCCGTCGACCCGGATCCGGTCCCCGGTCCGGATTCGCCTGGTGGCGTCCCCGGTGCCGACGACGGCGGGCATGCCGTACTCGCGGGCGACGATCGCGGCGTGCGACATCGACCCCCCGATGTCGGACACCGCCGCCTTGATCTTCCCGAACACCGGCGCCCAGGACGGCGCCGTGACCGGACAGACGAGGATCTCGCCCTCGCGCAGCGAGCCGATCTCGTTCACGTCGTGCAGCACCCGGGCGGTGCCCTCGACGACGCCGGCCGACGCCGCCACGCCGACCACCTCGTCGGCCGACGGATGCAGCCAGGATTCGATGCGCTCGGAGGTGACGCCCCACAGCATCCGCACCGCGGGGTCGTTGAGCGCCTCGGGCACCGGGCCGAGGGCGGGCGGCGGGGACCAGTCGCGCAGCACCTTGAGCATCCGCTTGCGCTCGGCGACGATCGGCGGCCAGTGCGATCCGCCGAGCGGCGGGCTGCCCGCCGCCCAGGCCAGCGACAGGTCCGACAGCGCCTGGTCGATCTCGGTGTGGCGCAGCTGGAACACGTCGTCGGCCTCGGCCAGCACGCCGAAGCGGGCCAGCAGCGCGCCGAACGCCTTGACCTTCTGGAAGAACCGCGTGGTGAACCAGTGCTCGCAGTAGAACTTGTGGTCCTCGACGAACGGGAACACGAGCCGGCACAGGCCGAGCATCTGGTCGAACGCGGCCTGCTCCTCAGCAGACGACAGCAGCGACCGGTAGCCGGAGGCGATCCGGTCGCGCTCGGCGCGCAGCTCTTCCGTCGGGCGGTCGTGCAGCGTCCCGGCCTTCACCGCCGCGACGTAGCCGGTCAACGCCGCGAACGGGACGGTCAGGTCATCGTTCCAGGACAGGTGATGATGGTAGAAGCCGTCGCCGGTGGACACGTGGAACCACGGGTCGCGGGCCTCGGCGAAGGCATCAAGCCAGCGACGTCCCGAGTCGCCGCGATCCGTTAGGGATGAAAGGGTTTGCCCGGGGTCCGCGCCGTCGGCGAACAGGTCGTCGATGCCCAGCTCGACGGCGAGCCTGGCCAGCCGTCGCAGCTCGTCGTCCGGCCGGTACATGATCACGTCGATGCCGGCTACCATGCGGGCGACGGCCTGGTCGCTGATCTCCGGGAACGCCTCGGTGCAGAACTGGAAGAACACCACGTACGCGCCGTAGCCGAGCATCAGCATCTCGGTGTGGTGGTGCCAGGCCCGGGAGTACAGGTCGAGGCACTTGCGGAAGTTCTCCAGCAGGTAGTGGTTCTGCGAGACGCCGCGCGCGGAAAAGACGGCCGACTCGGGCTCCCATTCGGGCAGCTCGGGCACGGACACCGACTCGATCTCGTTGATCAGGCCGCGCAGCCGCTCCTTCCAGCCCTCGTAGAGGGCGTCCCAGTTCTCGTAGTAGTGCGCCGCCCGCGGGCCGAACGCCGCCGCCCGCCGCTCGACCTCCGCCGGATCCAGCACCGGGTTGGCGGTGATGTACACCCGGCCGTTCACGATCCGGTGCTCGATGCCGAGCGTGGTCGGGAACACGAACAGCCGCGCGGTGTTCGACCCGATCGCCTGGTAGGGGATCTCCGCGGTGACCGTGTCGAACGCGGGCATCGGCTCGGGGAAGTGCATCGAGTTGTAGAACCAGAACCGCTTGTCGTCTTCGGGCTGGAACCGCGTGAAGTACGGGTACATGGAGCGCCAGTCCTCGGCGCCCGGCACGTCGCCGATCTGGGAGGGGAGCGGAAAGCCATCCATGACGGGCCTCTTAAAGGGTGTAGTCCTGCTGGGTGCGCGCGTACTCGCAGAACGCGTCCAGGGCGGACGGGTCGGCCATCGCGCTGGTGTTGGCGGCCTTCTCCGGCGGCACGCCCATGAGGATCCTCCGGACCGGGACTTCGAGCTTCTTGCCGGTCAGCGTCACGGGGATGGAGGGAACCTGGATGATCGTGTCCGGCACGTGGCGGGGGGTGTACTCGCGCCGCAGCCGGGCGCGGATCTTACCGGCGAGTTCCTCGTCCAGGACGTGCCCCTCGGCCAGGGTGACGAACATCGGCATGAAGAACTTCCCGCCGGGCAGGTCGAGGTTGACCACGATCGCGTCGTCGACCTCGGCGATGCCCTCCAGGGCGTTGTAGACCTCGGCGGTGCCGATCCGCACCCCGCCCCGGTTGAGGGTGGCGTCGGAGCGGCCGAGGACGAAGGCGCCGCCGCGCTCGGTGACCTTGAAGAAGTCCCCCTGCCGCCACACGCCGGGATTACGATACATATCGAAATATGAGGACTTGTACCTTGTCATGTTCTCGTCGTCGCCCCAGAACTTGACCGGCATCGACGGCATCGGCCTGGTGATCACCATCTCCCCGACCTCGTCCGTGACGGGCTGCCCGGCCTCGTTGAACGCGTACGCGGCGACGCCGAGGTTGCGGTGGGTGTGCTCGCCGGCGTAGGTCGGCAGCGTCACCGAGCCGCCGGTGAACCCGGAGCACACGTCGGTGCCGCCGCTGCCGACGTGCAGGTACAGGTCGCGCTTGACGTTGCGCAGCAGCCAGGCGTACACCTCCGGCGAGACCGGGGAGCCGGCGACCATGATCGTCTTCAGGGCTTCTAGCGCGTACTTGTGCTTCGGGACGACCCCGCGCTTGGCGAGCATGTCCACGTACGCCGGGCTGGCGCCGAACAGCGTCACCCTCGCCTCGTCGGCCATCCGCCACAGCGCGTCCGGCTCCGGGTAGCCGGGGTTCCCGTCGTACAGCAGCGGCCTCACGCCGACCAGGGGCGCGCTGACCAGGAAGTTCCACATCATCCAGCCGGTGGTGGTGTAGAAGAACAGCACGTCGCCGGGCTTGAGGTCCATGTTGAGCCGCTGCAGCTTGTGCTGCTCCAGCAGGATGCCGCCGTGGCTGTGGGTGATCGCCTTCGGCAGCCCCGTGGTACCGCTGGAGAACAAGATCCACAGCGGTCTGCCGAACGGGCCTTCGCTGAATGCGAATTCCTCCCGGCTCACCGGCGGGTGGTCGAGGAGCTCGTCCCAGGTCCTCGCGTCGGCCGCCGGCACGGGGACGTCGCGGAACGGCAGGTAGATGACGTGGCGTACGGTCGGCAGCCCCTTGACGATCTCCTTTACCTCGGCGCCGCGGTCGTAGTCCTTGCCGCCGTAGGCGTAGCCGCCGGTGCACAGCAGGACCACCGGCTCCAGCTGCCGGAACCGGTCCAGGGTGCCGCGCCAGCCGAAGTCGGGCGAGACGCTGGTCCAGATGGCGCCGATGCTGGTGGTGGCGAGCATGGCGATGACGGCCTCGGGGACGTTCGGCAGGTAGCAGGCGACCCGGTCGCCGGGCCTGACCTGGAGGTCGTCTCGCAGCCGGGTGGCCAGGATCCGGACCTTGCCCGCCAGCTCATCCCAGCTCATCGGGGTGAGCGGGGTCCGCTCTGAGCGGTAGTAGAGCGCGACCTCGCCGGGCCTCTCGCGGGCCAGGACGTTCTCGGCGTAGTTCAGCTCCGCGCCGGGGAACCACTCCGCGCCGGGCATCTCGCTCGCGCCGAGGGCCTTGTCTGGCTGGCGTGCCGCCGTGATGTCGCTGTAGTCCCACAGCGCCTGCCAGAAGGCCCCGGTCTCGGTGACCGACCACTGCCACAGCTGCCGGTAGCCGTCGAACTCCAGGCCGCGGGTTTCCGCCAGCCAGCGGGTGAACGCGGTGATGTTGGCCCGCTCGACGCGCTCGGCGGAGGGAACCCACAGCAGGTCGCCGGCCCGGACGGGGTCGGGTACCGGGAAGTCGTTCACATCGATGAATGTGGCACACGGGCGCGGCGAGGTTCAATGGCTGCCGAGACATTTCCGCACCCCGACGGCTGGTCCCTGCCACGAACGCGGTCCGGAGGCCAGTGCCATGCCAGGGGTGCGAGGGTCGAGCCCGGGGGAACGTGAGCCGGGCGAACCTCCCCCTTGCAGAAGGGCTGCGTCCCGGGTTTCTGTGAACGGTGGAACTGCTGGTGCGGAATTGTCTTCTATTTGCGGTTTATGCCTTTTAAATTAGCCAATTTGTGGCATACACTAGGCCTCGTCTAGCCGCGGGTCGGCAATTGACGGAGGCGTTCGGCGTGGGCGAGCGAAGCAAAGCAGGCGGACCGTTCAACCAGCCCGTATCCGGTCTTTCGGCCGATGACCTCGATCCTTGGGTTTACGTGCCCGCGCACCCGGTGATCCGGGACGGCGTCGAGCTGGCCGGGTACGAGCTCCGCGAGCTGCCCGACGGAAATAGGGTCCTGCCGACGTTCACCTCGGCTGGGCTCCTCATTGAGCAGCTCGGAACGGCGCAGCCCTGGCTGAAGGCCCGGATCCGCGCGGTGATCGACCTCATGGGCTCCGATCACGTCGCGGTGAACCCGGTGATCGACCCTGCTGGGGATCGATGGGACAGAGAAAGGCTCGAGCAGTTTACTCAAGAATTTGAAACTGAGCGAGGGGGCGGCAAGGTTGAGTAGTAAAGGGTGGCTGCAGGTCGTGTACTCGGACATGCTGGCTGCATCGCGGACCTTTGAGTCACAGGCGCCAGTCTTCCGAGCGATAATTGAGTACGATTTCATGGCCTTTCAAGGATACTACGACAACAATCTTAGCGAAGCTATGCAAACGTTCTTCCAGACGCTCGAGACTGCGCAGCAGGCGATAGCCGAAGGCATACACGGGCACGGCGTGAAGCTCAAGCTTGCGCACGACACCTATGACCGGAGCGAAACGGCGACGACCATGTCGGCGCAGGGCCTTTTCCAGGCGCTGAAGAACCCGGACATCATTCAGTAGGGGAGTGGCCGATGAGCGGGCAGGGCGCGGAGAGGCAGCCGACACCGCTGCCGCCGTTCCACCTGAGTTTGGTCACCTCACCGCGCTAGCCGAGATCACGAGTTCCTGACCTGGGCCGATGTCCTCGGATAAGGTCAGTTTCAGGCACTAACGAGTGCCCTAGGCTCAACCTGTGGCGTG
>JAFMRC010000153.1 GCA_017354375.1 Nocardiopsaceae bacterium
GCGCAGCGCGCGGAAGGTGAGCGGTGCCACGAGCAGCCGGACGGCGATCGTGAGCACGACGATGCCGGCCACGGCCGCCCAGCCGCTGAGGGCGGGGCCGCCGAGGACCGGGGTGAAGACGGAGGTGAGGGCGAGGACGATGTGGTACGCGGCGCCCACCGGGGCGCCGAGGAGAGCGGACATGACGAGGTGGCCTTCCAGCTGGAACGGATGATGTCGCCGGAGGCGGCCACGGATGACGAGCCCCGCGCCTAGCGAAAGCCGGGGCGAGGCATGGGCGTCAGGCGGCCGCCGGGGCCGGCGACGGCGCTCTCGGCCTCGTTCGCCCGCGCGCGTCCGGGTCGCGTACCCGCAAGAAGGCGACGCGCCACGACTTCTCCCGCAGCGCGGCGACGCGACGGGTGACGGGCAGCGAGGCCAGGTCACCCGCGACGGCCGCGCCGCTCGCCAGGCAGCCGACCACGGCGACGGCCAGCACGGCGACGGTGAGCCCGGTCATCACGAGCATGGCGCGCTGCGGGGAATCCGCCCACGCGAGAGCGGCTGGCAGGTGCCCCGCTACATGCCAGGCCGCCAGCCACCTCAGGCATGCCAGCACGCCGCTCAGCGCGATCATGCCCGCAAAGCTACACCAGATCGGCGACCGCCGACAGCAGGCGGTCGATATCGGAGGGAATCGGGCGGCCCGGGCCGCTGACTGGCGGTCAGGCTGGGTCGGGGAAGATGTCGCGCGCCGTGAGCGTGATGATGTCGCTGCCGTCGGGGACCGTGACCTCCGACCGGGCACACACGATGTAACGCAGCCGGTCCACGTCAGCGGTGATCGAGGCGGCCTTCGCAGTGAGCCTAGCCCGCAGCCGGGAACCGTTGACCGACCTCCCCCACTTCGCCTCGCCGACGGCGACCGGGATCCGGGTTAGCTGAGGCTGGGCGAGCAGGACCGCGTCGATCTCGACGTGACCTCGATCCGCGGACCGGTCACCGGACTGCGCCGCGCCCCACCACGATCCTATCTCGACGATGTTCTCTAGCCCGAGAGAGCCATCTTCCACCTTGCGCCACAGGCATTCGCGGAAGGCCTCCTCGTACGGGAGGCCGAGATGGTTGTCGAGTTCGTGCTCGATGGCCGGCACGACAGTCCGTCCGCGGCCCCGCTCGATCTCGGTACGATGCTTGAGCACGGGGCCGAGATAGAAGGCGAGGAAGCTGTCGGCGATCCGGTAGATCGCCCGGCGGGACTTACGAGGGTCGTCCCCGGCGGGAACGATGCGCGTGATGAGCCTGGCTTCCTGCAGCCGGTCCAGCGCTCGCAGCGGGTCGAATCCGACAGCGCTCTGGATCTCGCTGTACTTGGAGGCCCCCGCCGCGATCGAGTACAAGACCGCGCCGCCCTGGTCCGAGCCGATCTCGGTCTCCATGATGAGCCGTCCCTCGGTCAGCAGCGGGCCGCCCGAACTGCCGACCAGGTGCAGCAGGTTCTCCGCGACGGTCCGGTCCTGCTGCCACCACCCGAGGTACAAGGGCATCCCGCCGACCAGCCCGTACACCATGGCCCGCGCTTCCGGCGCCAGCCCGGGAAGCATCATCGCCGCTTCGTGCGGACGGAACGGGAACACCGGGAGCGTGAGGTTGAACCTCCCGTATAGCGGCTCCCGGGTTCCCTGGATCGACCACATGGTCCGCACCGCGGATCCGCACAGCAGAATGCGCAGCTGCGTACGGCCCCGGGTGTTGTCCAGGAACGCCCGCAGCAGTCCCGGCAGTGTCGGCGACCCGTGCAGCAGTTCGGGAAATTCGTCAAGGATGAGCAGTACGGGTTCGCTGGCGGCCTCCGCGGCGAGATGGTCGAGGGCATCTCGCCAGTCGTGGTAGGGGTTGGAGTCAAGGTCACGCAGTCCTTGCAGGCCGGCGAGCCGCACCGACGCGGAGAGCCGGCTCAGCTCGGAGGCCATGGGATCCCCGATCGCGGTGTGGAAGACCACGCGAGGCAGTTCCGATGCGAACCGCTCGATCAGCGCGGTCTTCCCGACCCGGCGCCGGCCCCAGACGAGAGCCGGACGGTCGTTCGACCTCTCCCACCAGTGCGCGAGCTGAGCGAGCTCGTCATCCCGGCCTACGAACGTCATGCGCGACCCCTTGCATTAGCCTTCCTTGAATGTAGGATACATGAAAATAACCCTCTCCATATGCTGGCTACACAGCATGCTGGTTATGCTTAACAGGGTACCGTGGGCCGGAATCTCCCGTTCACAGTGAAGGGCGCGACCAGCGATGACGGAGCCCGTGTCAGTATCCCGGCGGATCGAGGCGCCGGCGGCGTTGATCTTCGCGATCCTGGCCGACCCCGCCCGGCATCCGGAGATCGACGGTTCCGGGATGGCCCGCGCGGCGGACTCGCCGCCGGTGGAAAAGGCGGGCGACGCGTTCGTGATGCGGATGAGCAACCGGTCCATCGGCGACTACGTGGTGACGAACCGCGTGGTCGAGTTCGAGCGGGACCGGCTGATCACCTGGATCCCGGAACTGACCGAGGTCTCCCGGCCCGAGCACCAGCACCGGGTCGGCGTGGAGGGCACCGTCCGGTGGAGCTACGCGCTCGCGCCGGACGGCGACGGCGCCACCATCGTGACCGAGACGTACGACTGTTCCCGTGCTCCCGAGCGGACGCGGAGGCAGGTCCGCGACGGTGAACTCTGGCGCGACGGCATGCGGCAGTCCCTGGAGAACCTGAACCGCCTGGCAACCCAGGAGAGCACGCGAACCCATGACTGACGACGGCCCCGTCAAGGCGAGGACGCGCTGTAGGACGCGGACGGTGACGACGCCCCTGACGGTGCGGCCGTCGCGGCGAGCATCTCGGGGATCGGCTCTTCGGTCAGGAAGCCTCCGGACTGGTGCTGCCAGAGGCGGGCGTAGGTGCCGCCGAGGTCGAGGAGCTCGGAGTGGGTGCCCTGCTCGACGATCCGGCCGCAGTCGAGCACGATGAGCCGGTCCATCCGGGCGACGGTGGACAGGCGGTGCGCGACCACGAACGCGGTCCGGCCCTCCATCAGCCGCCACAGCGCCTGCTGGACCAGGTCCTCGCTCTCGGAGTCCAGCGCGCTGGTCGCCTCGTCGAGCAGCAGGATCGGCGCGTCGCGCAGGATCGCCCTGGCCAGGGCGACGCGCTGCCGCTGCCCGCCGGACAGCTTCACCCCGCGCTCGCCGACCAGCGTGCCGAACCCGTCGGGCAGGGCATCGACGAACTCGGTCACGTGCGCCGCCTCCGCCGCCTGGCGGATCTCGGCGTCGGTCGCCCCCGGGCGGGCGAACGCGATGTTCTCGCGCAGTGTCCGGTGGAACATCGCCGGGTCCTGCGGCACGTAGGCGATCAGGCCGCGCAGGTCCTCCTGTCGCAGCCTGCTGATGTCCTGCCCGCCGATGAGGATCCGGCCTTCCTGCACGTCCATCATCCGCAGCAGCAGCCGGGTCAGCGTGGTCTTGCCGCCGCCCGACCGGCCGACCAGGCCGATCCTGGTCCCGGCCGGCACGTCCAGGTCAAGGCCGGTGAACAGCGGCCGCCCGCCGGCGTGCGTGAAGCCCACGCCCTCGAACCGGACGTCGGCCGGACCGGGCCATAGCGGCTCGGGCTCGTCGGGGTCCGTCACGGTGGCCGGCGTCAGCAGCAGCTCGGTGAACTGCGCGGCCTCGGTGAGCGAGCTTTCCAGCTGCCGGTAGATCTGGTTGAACTGGAACATGATCGACATCGCGTTGGAGAAGTAGGTGAACGACACGAAGATCGCCTCGATGCCATACGCCCCACTGCCGAGCGCGATCGCGAGCAGCAGCCCGAGCGCCTGGGCCGCCACCGACATCGGCGCCACGACCGTGTCGATGCGCAGGTTGCTGTAGTCCCAGGAGAGGATCGACTTGCGTCGCTGATCGGCGACGCGCGCGGCGTGCTCGGCGGCCTCCCGCCGTTCCGCGGCGAACGCGCGGACCGTGTCCATGTTCGCGAGGCTGTCGGCGACATGCCCGGAGACGCGGGCAATCGCCTCCTCCCGCTGGTCGACGAGGTGCTGGCGGCGGCGGATCAGCGGCGTGACGGCGACAGCGGTGACCGCGAGCAGGCCGAGCATCGCGGCGACCAGCCAGGGGCTGTAGCGCCACCACAGGATCACGCAGGCGAACCCGATCGGCACGAGGTTGCCGACGACGTTGAACATGAGCGTGTCGGCGAACTCCTCGAAGCGGGTGGCGAAGCTCAGCGCCCGCTTGGTCAGCGACCCGGCGAAGCTGTCGTGATAGAACGCGGCATCCTTCGCGAGCAGCGCGTCCATGCCGATCACGTACAGGTTCTCGATGGCGCGGCCGTCGAGGCGGTTCATGCAGTGCAGTCCGATCCGCCACAGCACCTCGGAGAACAGCAGCAGGCCCGTGAAGCCAAGGACGTACGGCACGGCCTCGCCCCCGGTAACGACGCCATGGGCCTCCAGCCGGCCGATCAGCGCGGCGACGACCAGCGGCGCGACGTAGTTGATGCCGGTGGAGCCGAGCGCGGGCAGCAGCATCCCCGGCAGGGCGAAGCGCCGGAGCAGCGCCATCTGCCCGCCGTAGTAGCGCAGCACGAGCAGCACCGCGCGCTTCCGGGGCGGTGCGCCGCCGTCATGGTCAGGTCCCGCCACCGTCCCTCTCCCCCTATTCCGGTCAGCCAGCCACTGGCTATCGTGCGGGACAGGGAGTTCCGGCGGCCACCTATTTTTCCGGCCGCGGCCCGGGTCGTCTGCCGGTAAACCACCGAAAAATCAGGTGACAGCCCGGTCGCCCCGGATTACTCTCCGCATGGTGTCCTCCGCACCGGTCGCCGCCCTCTGGCGGCTGCGTTCCTACCTGCGCCCGTACCGTTTCCAGCTGATCACGATGCTCGTCCTGGCGCTGGCCGCGACCTCCGCCGAATTCGTCGTCCCGCTGATCATCAAGGCCGTCATCGACGGCCCCATCGCCCGCCACCAGCGCGGCGCGCTGCTGCCACTCGGCGCCGCCGCGATCGCCCTCGGCGCCGCGTTCTCCGTGATGAACCTGGTCCGCCGCTGGATCCAGGGCGTCGCGGTCGCCGACATCGAGAAGGCGATCCGCGACGACCTGTACGCCCACCTGCAGCGCCTGGAGCCCGCCTTCCACGACGGCTGGCAGTCCGGGCAGTTGCTGTCGCGTTCCACCACGGACCTGTCGTCGATCAGGCGGTTCGCGGGGTTCGGCATCGTGTTCCTGGTCACCAGCGTGTACCAGTTCGCGGCCGTCGTTACCCTGCTGACCAGGATGAACTGGTGGCTGGGGCTGGCGACCGGGGCGATGTTCGTGCCGGTGCTGGCGTTCTGCCTGCGGTTTGAGCACTCCTACAAGGTGCTGTCGCGCCGCGTCCAGGACCAGGAGGGCGACCTCACCACGCTGGTGGAGGAGGCGGCGGCCGGCGTCCGGGTGCTGAAGGCCCTCGGCCGCGCGCCGGAGGCCGCCATCCGCCACGCCGCGCAGGCGCGGCTGGTGCGCGACACCCAGGTCGCCAAGGCCCGGCTGCTCGGCGGGTTCTGGTCGGTGCTCGACCTGATCCCGAACATCGCGATCGCGATGATCCTCGTGCTCGGCACGCTCGCGGTGAGCCACCACGCGCTGACCCTGGGCGGGCTGGTCGCGTTCATCACCCTCGCGCTGCAGCTCGTCTGGCCGATCGAGGCGCTCGGCTACATCCTGGCCTCGGGCGAGGAGGCGGCGACCGCCGCCCAGCGCGTGCTGGAGATCTTCGACACCCCACCCACAATCCATTCTCCCGAACGGATCGAGGCGCCTGTCCCCGCCCCATCCGCCTCGATCCGTTCGGCGGAAAAAGCCCCAGCCCCAGCCCCAGCCCCAGCCCCAGCCCCAGCCCCAGCCCCAGCCTCTGCCCCAGCCCGACATATCGGATATTTGCGGTTCGAGCATGCTTCGTTCCGGTATCCGGGGGCCACCGAGCCGGTGCTGCGGGACATCGACCTGCGGGTGGCCCGGGGCGAGACGCTCGTGCTGGCGGGCGCGACCGGGTGCGGGAAGACGACGCTGCTGCGGCTCGTGCCGCGGCTGGCCGACGTGACCGGCGGGCGGGTCACGCTCGGCGGGACCGACGTCCGGGACATCCCGCTGCCCGAGCTGCGGACCGCGGTCGGCTGCGCGTTCGAAGAGGCGACACTGTTCTCCGCGAGCGTGCGGGAGAACGTGACGTTCGGCGCCGAGCGGGCCTCGGAGGAGGAGGTCGAGGCGGCGCTGACCGCGGCGCAGGCCCGGTTCGCCTACGACCTTCCGTGGGGCCTGGATACCCGGATCGGGGAGCAGGGCATGGCGCTGTCCGGCGGGCAGCGGCAGCGGGTCGCGCTGGCTCGCGCGATCCTCGCCCGGCCCGACGTACTGATCCTGGACGACCCGCTGTCCGCGCTGGACACCCGCACCGAGGAGCGGGTGACCGCCGCGCTGCATTCGGTTCTCGCGGGGACCACCGCCCTGGTCGTGGCGCACCGGCCGTCCACGGTCGCACTCGCCGACCGGGTCGCGCTGCTGTCCGGCGGCGTGATCGCCGCCGTGGGAACCCATCGCTCGCTGCTGGCGTCGGTCCCGGCCTACCGGGACCTGATGACGATGGAGGGGGTTCGGTCGTGACCGCGGAGACGGCCGGCGAGCCAGCCTGGCGCGGGATCGCGACGGAAGAGGTCGACGAGGTGTCCGCGCCTCTCGCGGCGCTGCTGCGGCGCCGCAGCCGGACGCTGCTGACGGACCTGATGCGACCGTGGTGGCGGCGGGTGGCCGCGATCGGCGCCGCGGTCACGGTCGCGTCGCTGTGCCTGCTGGCCGGGCCATGGCTGATCGGCGTCGCGATCGATGACGGCGTGCCGCCGGTGCTGCACGGCGGGAACGTCGTTCCGCTGCTGCGGATCGCCGCCGTGCTCGCGGTCACCGTGGGCGTGCAGGCGGTCGCGACGCGCCGGTTCGTGACCATGACCGGCGAGGTCGGGCAGGCGGTCGTGCTGGACCTGCGGCGGCGGCTGTTCCGCCACGTGCTGGCGCTGCCGGTGGCGTTCCACGAGTCCTACACCTCGGGGCGGGTGATCTCCCGGCAGACCTCCGACATCGAGGCGATCTCCAACCTGTTCGAGGAGGGACTGGACTCCCTGGTCTCGGCGGCGCTCACGCTGGGCCTGGTCGGCACCGGGATGATGCTGCTGGACTGGCGGCTGGGCCTGGTGGCGCTGGCCGGGTTCGTCCCGCTGACCTGGCTGACCGCGTGGTTCCGGCGCGAGTCGGCGACCGCCTACCGGCGCATCCGCGAGACGAACTCGCTGGTGATCGTGCACTTCGTGGAGACATTCGGCGGCATCAGCGCGGTGCAGGCGTTCCGGCGCGAGAAGCGGAACTTCCAGATTTACTCGGAGCTGTCTCGGGACTATGCGAAGGCATCCACCAAGGCGGCGCGGCTGATCGCGGTGTACGCGCCGGGCATCGGGATAACCGGCAACGTGATCACCGGCATCGTGCTGCTGTACGGGGGGTACCTGGTGCTGGACGGCTCGGTGAAGGTCGGGGTGCTGGCGTCGTTCCTGTTGTACCTGGAGAGGTTCTTCGATCCGCTGCAGGATGTCTCGCAGTTCTATAACTCGTTCCAGGCTGCCGCCTCGGCGCTGGAGAAGATCTCCGGCGTGCTGGAGGAGGAGCCGTCGGTGGCGGAGCCGGCCGCGCCCCTGGCGTTGCCCAGCGCCTCGGGCGCGGAGCACGCGGGCGCGGAGGGCGCGGGCGCGGAGCACGCGGGCCGGCGGGTGCGGTTCGAGTCGGTGCGGTTCGCCTACCGGGAGGCCGTCGTCCTCCCGGGGCTCGACCTGGACGTCCCGGCCGGGCAGACGGTGGCGCTGGTCGGCGAGACCGGCGCCGGGAAGACGACGATCGCGCGGCTGCTGGCCCGGTTCTACGATCCGCTGTCCGGTCGCGTGACGCTGGACGGGGTCGACCTGCGCTCGCTGCCCGATCCGGTGCTCCGCTCGGAGGTCGTGCTGATCACGCAGGAGAACTTCCTGTTCTCCGGTTCCGTCGCGGACAACATTCGCCTGGGGCGGCCGTCGGCGACGGACCTCGAGGTCGAGGCCGCCGCGCGGGCGATCGGGGCGCACGACTTCATCGCCGCGCTGCCGTCGGGGTACGCGACTGGTGTGGGGAAGCGCGGCGGCCGGCTGTCGGCCGGGCAGCGGCAGCTGGTCTCGTTCGCCCGCGCGTTCATCGCCGCGCCGGGCGTGCTGGTGCTGGACGAGGCGACCGCGCTGCTCGACATCCCCTCCGAGCGCCTGGTGCAGTCCGCCCTGCGGACCGTCCTGGCCGGCCGCACCGCGGTGGTCATCGCGCACCGGCTGTCCACCGTCGCGATCGCCGACCGGATCCTCGTGCTCCGTTCCGGGGAGATCGTCGAGGACGGGCCGCCGGACGAGCTGATGGGCGGCTCGGGCGAGTATGCCGATTTGCACGCCCGCTGGGCGGCCAGCCTGGCGTAACCTCTCTGGATGGACTCTCCCCGGGCGAACACCGCGAACGAGGCAGGCGCCGCGAACGAGGCACCAGCCGCGAACGAGGCACCAGCCGCGAACGAGGGGGGAAACTGGGCGACGGCGCTGCTGGCGAGGTACCCCCAGCCGGAGGTGCCCGCGACCCAGGCGTGGTCGGTGTCCCTCGGCACCCTCGTCGGGCGGCACCCGAAGGCGCCCAGGGCCGCGGGGAAGCTGCTCGGCCCGCTTAACCGGCTCGGCGAGGTGGCGGTAGGCCCGGACGAGATCGGGTTCGACGGCAAGCGGGTGCCCTGGGAGCAGGTGGTCGAGATCCGGACGCGCAAGGCCCTCACGACGGTCCTGGACGCCGCCATGGACAAGGAGATCGACCGGCTCCGCGAGATGCTGCCGCCGGTTCCGGGCCGCAAGTGGGTCGTCGCCAGGGCGGCCGAGGGCATCGTGACCCTGCTGATGGCCGCGACCGCCTCGGTGAGCCGGCAGGACCTGGAAGCCCCGTGCGTGATCCGCTTCGACTCCAAGCCCGGGAGCCGCAAGGAGAAGATCCGGCAACTGCGCCCGGGGCTTGTCGGCGTGACCGTCATGGCCGGGATGCCGCGAGTGAGCGCGAGCATCATCGAGACCGCCCGCGCTCACGGCGTTCCGGTGGTACCGGACATCGACGAGACCCTGGTAGCGCGGGAGGACCGGGCCAGGCAGCTGCGAGAGGCCACGGACGGCCTCACGCAGCGCCTGCGCTCCATGGCCGCCGCCGACCCGGACCCGGCGGCGGAGTCCGAGGTGAACGCCGAGGCGGAGGCCGCTGCCCCGGTCCCGGGCCTCGCCGCGGCCGAGCCGTCCGAGCCCCCCGAGTAAGGCCAATGGCCAGGATGTGAGATTGCGGTGTGCTTCCGGTACCCGGGTACTGGAAGCACACCGCGATCCTTGCCCGATTGCGCGCTTCTTGCTGTTATCAGAGGGAGGCGCGGCCGAGGAGGCGGGCGGCGATCGGGTTCATGAGGCGAGGGCGGCGGCTAGGTCCTGGGTGCGGCCGAGGAGGCGGGCGACGGCGATCGGGTCCATGTAGTCGTCGTAGCGGACGATCTCGCCGCCGCGGACCCGGATGACGCCGAGCGCCAGGTGCCGGTAGGGATCGCCGGTGACCTTCGACCGGCCGTGGTGGGTGATCTCGGTGACGACCACCTCGGGGTCGTCGGTCTCCCGGATCACCTGATCGACCCCCTCGATGTCGAACAGCTCGCGGGCCTTCCCCATCCCCGAGAAGAAGGCGCGGATCTCCTCCCGGCCGCGCAGCTCGGGCGGCTGGCCGGGCACGGCGAACGGGTACGCCAGCACGCCGTCGGCGGCGAACAGGTCCGCGAACACGGGTCCCTCCCCCGCGACCATCGCGCGGACTTCCTCGGCCACCTCGCGTGGGGTGCGGGGCGCAGGCGTACGGGGCATAGCAGTCTCCCTATAATCGGAACGATGACTCCACTTAAACTATACGGAACGATCGCCCCGGTTAGCAAGGGAGCCGTCGATGGGTGACCGGCCGCTGCGCGCCGACGCGCGCCGCAACAGGGAGAAGGTCGTGCGCGCCGCGCGGGAGGCGTTCGCCGCCTCCGGGTACGGCGTGCCGCTGGACGAGATCGCCGCGCTGGCCGGGGTCGGCCCCGGCACCGTGTACCGGCACTTCCCCTCCAAGGAAGCGCTGTTCGAGGCCGTGGTCGCCGCCAGGATCCGGGACCTGGCCGACGACGCCAGGCGCCGGGCCGACGGGGCCGATCCCGGGGAGGCGTTCTTCGGCTTCCTAGGCCGACTGGCCGGCGAGGCGGCGGCCAAGCGCGACATGCCGGACGCCATCGAGGTGGCGGGCGCGCTGCGGCAGGACATATTCGAGGCCCTGGACCTGCTGCTGCGCCACGCCCAGCGGGCGGGGGCCGTGCGCGGCGACATCACGGCACCGGACCTCATCGTCCTGCTCAAGGGACTGATCCTGAGCGTCCAGGACACCCCCCAAGGCCCGGCCGGCGAGGCGCAGCGCGAGCGATTGCTCGCCGTCCTCGCCGACGGACTCCGCTCGCCGGGCGCGACGGGCTGAGGCACGCGGGGCGTAATGCGGGAGCGGGCGCGACGGGCGAGCGCGGGCTGGCGTAATCTACGTTCCGGACGACGAGACAGACAGGACAGGACGCGAATGTACAAGCCGAGCCAGCAGGCTCTCGACAAGCACGCGGCGGACGTCGCGGAAGCCGCCCGGCGCGGCGCTCTGCTCGACGCGGCACGCGAGGCCGACACCGCGCTGCGGGAGGCGGAGGCGCGCCGCGCCCCAGTGGCCGAACTGTACAAGCTGGCGAAGGAACTGGACGCGGCGCTCACCGCGGCGATGCGCGCGACCTACGCCGCCCAGCGGGCGGAGATCGGGCCGCGAGGATACGAGGACCGGATCTTCTTCCGCAAGGGGAAGGCCAAGCCGTCCGTACGGGCGCTGACCGCCGAGGCGGAACGGCTCCTCACCTTGCGGGAGAACCATAGGATGAACCACATACCCGAGGTGCCGCGCGAGCCCGCCGTCTGAGAACGTGCGGTTCACGGTGGCGGGAGGACAGGCGGCGACATCCGTTCGGGAAATTCTGGTTTGAGTAGTGAACCACGCCGCTGGCCAGTGCGTATAAACATATGGGAAACATTCCGCGCGCTTCGGCAAGTTGCTTGCGTGAAACGGTCCCCCGGGGGCAAAGTTAAGGATGAGTGGTCTAGGCCACATGACAGGTAACCGCAGGTCGCGATGCATTGGCCTGCCGTGCCGAAATGTCAGGTGGTATAGACCGTAGTCTGTAGAGAAAGCCAGGAGGCACAAGGACATGTGCCCGCACACACCACCCTGCCCGGACGCGTCCTCGCCGGACCGCGAGGCCGCGCACACGATAGCCAGTCACCCGGAGCAGGGCTGGAGCCTGCTCTGCAACGGGGTCGTGGTTTTCGAGGACACCGGGGAGCTGCTGCCGGACGGCGCGCCGATCGCGCCGCACCGGCCCACCTATAACGCGCACAAGGTAACAGCGGCCTGAGACCCCTGGACCCCTTAGCCGGGGAACAGGCCGTCCAGCGCGCGCAGCCAGGCGGCGGCGGCCTCGCCGATCGCCGCGGGGTTCCCGGTGAGAGAGTGGTTCTCGCCGGGCAACACCACAATGTGGGTGCCGTCGCCTTTTTCGGGGATTCCGAACGGGTCGCGGTCGCCGTTGACGACCAGCACGGGGACGCCCGCGGCGGCGAGTTCGCCGGCCCGGGACTTTTCGGGGCGACCGGGGGGATGCAGCGGAAACGCGAGCGCGATCACGCCAGCCGCGCCGACGGCCCGCGCCGTCCGGCAGGCGACCCGCGCGCCGTTGCTGCGACCGCACTGGATGAGCGGGACGTCGCCGTCGCCGGTGGCACCGTTCCCGGAGGCGCTGCCCGTCTCGTCCCGGATTCTCGCCACGAGCTCGGTCCAGGCCTGGTCCTGCCGGGCCGCCGAGCCGGGCGCCCGCGCGCCGCGGACCCGGTACGGCTGCGTGACCAGCGCGGTCGCCGCGCCGAGC
>JAFMRC010000388.1 GCA_017354375.1 Nocardiopsaceae bacterium
GACCACGTCGCGGGCGGTCCCCTCGGCCGCGAGCGACGGGGTCACCGCGGTGTCGAGCGCGATCAGGCCGGCGCCGCCGGGCAGCGCCGCGGTGGAATCCGGGTCCGCGGCGGTCAGCTTCAGCTCGTACTCGCCGGGCTGGAGGTCGACCCCGGCGGCTGTGATCACGTCACCCTCCTGCGTCCAGTCACCCGCCTTCACCGCGCGGATGACCTCCTGCACCTGCTTGCCGAGGCGCGGGCCGAGGACGCGCGGGTTGACCGTCAGGGTGAACGCACCCAGGCGGGCAGGATCTGCGGACAGCTCGAGTTCCTTGACGTTCACCTCGTCCTTGATCAGGTCGGCGAACTCGTCCAGTGCCGCCGACGACGGGTGCGCGACGGCCAGCGACCCCAGCGGGAGCCGGACCCGCAGCTGGCGGGCCTTGCGCAGGCTCAGGGCGGCGCTGCACACGTCCCGGGTGAGGTCCATGGTGGCCGCCAGCGAGTCGTCCGACGGCCAGCCGTCCACGGAGGGCCAGTCCGCCAGGTGCACGCTGGACCCGCCGGTCAGGCCGCGCCAGATCGTCTCCGCGGTCATCGGCAGCAGCGGCGCGGCGGCGCGGGTCACGGTCTCGAGCACGGTCCACAGCGTGTCCAGGGCGCCGGCGTCACCTTCCCAGAACCGGGACCGGGACCGGCGGATGTACCAGTTGGTCAGCAGCTCCAGGTACTCGCGCAGCGCCTGGCAGGCGCCCGCGATGTCGTAGGCGTCGAGCTGGGCGCCGAGCCCCGACACCACGGCCTTCGTCTTGGCCAGGATGTAGCGGTCCAGGACGTTCGCGGAATCCGTCCGGGCCTTCGCCGCGTAGTTCTCCGCGTTGGCGTACAGCGCGAAGAAGTAGTACGAGTTCCACAGCGGCAGCAGTGCCTGCCGCACGCCCTCCCGGATCGCCCGCTCGGTGACGATCAGGTTCCCGCCGCGCAAGATCGGCGACGCCATCAGGAACCAGCGCATCGCGTCCGACCCGTAGGTGTCGAAGACCTCGTTCACGTCCGGGTAGTTCCGCAGGCTCTTGGACATCTTCCGGCCGTCGCTGCCCAGCACGATCCCGTGCGACACGCACGCGCGGAACGCCGGGCAGTCGAACAGCGCGGTCGCCAGCACGTGCAGCGTGTAGAACCAGCCGCGGGTCTGCCCGATGTACTCGACGATGAAGTCGCCGGGGTAGTGGCCGTCGAACCATTCCCGGTTCTCGAACGGGTAGTGCACCTGCGCGAACGGCATCGACCCGGACTCGAACCAGCAGTCCAGCACCTCGGGCACGCGGCGCATGGTCGAGCGCCCGGTCGGGTCGTCCGGGTTGGGCCGGGTCAGCTGGTCGATGAACGGCCGGTGCAGGTTGTCCGGCCGCACGCCGAAGTCCCGCTCCAGCTCATCGAGGGACCCGTACACGTCGGTACGGGGGTAGTCCGGGTCGTCGCTCATCCACACCGGGATCGGGGAGCCCCAGAACCGGTTGCGGCTGATCGACCAGTCGATCGCGTTGGCCAGCCACTTGCCGAACTGCCCGTCCTTGACCCGCTCCGGCACCCAGTCGATCTGCTGGTTGAGCTCGACCATCCGGTCCCGGAACTTCGTGACCTCGACGAACCAGGAGGAGACCGCCTTGTAGATCAGCGGGTTGCGGCAGCGCCAGCAGTGCGGGTAGGAGTGCGTGTAGTCCTCGCGCCGGACGAGGGCGCCGTCTTCGCGCAGGCGGCGGACGATGTCCTTATTCGCCTCGAAGACATGGACGCCCGCCCAGTCGGTGATCATCGGCAGGTACTTGCCGGCCTCGTCGACCGTGAGCACGATCGGGATGCCGGCCTCGGTGCAGGCGGCGGCGTCGGCCTCGCCGTAGGCGGGCGCCATGTGCACCACGCCGGTGCCGTCCTCGGTGGTCACCTCGGGCGAGGTGATCACCCGCCACGCGTTGCCGGTGCCAAACTTCTCCGCGTCGGTGAGGTAGTCGAACAACGGCCGGTAGCGGCGGCCGACAAGATCTTTTCCGCTGAACGAGGCTACCGTCTGTCCCCCCGCCAGCTCCTCCTCATACGCGGCCAGCCGGTCGCGGGCGAGGATGTACCTTTCCCCGTCGGGCGTTCGCACGACGTCGTAGGTGATGTCCTCGCCGACCGCGACGGCCAGGTTGGACGGCAGCGTCCACGGGGTAGTGGTCCAGGCGAGGATCCACTCGCCGGTTTCTAGCTTGAACCGCACGGTGACGCTGGGGTCGGTCCGGTCGGCGTAGATGTCGTCGTCCATCCGCAGCTCGTGGTTGGACAGCGGCGTCCCGCAGCGCCAGCAGTAGGGGAGGACCTTGAAGCCCTGGTAGATCAGGCCCTTGTCGTGCAGCCGCTTGAACGCCCACATGACGCTCTCCATGTAGGACAGGTCGAGCGTCTTGTAGTCGTTGCCGAAGTCGACCCAGCGGGCCTGCCGGGTGACGTACTCCTCCCACTCCCTGGTGTAGCGCAGCACGGAGTCGCGGCAGGCCTGGTTGAACTTCTCGATCCCCATCGCCAGGATGTCGGGCTTGCCGGAGATGCCGAGGAGTCGTTCGGCCTCGAACTCGGCGGGCAGCCCGTGGGTGTCCCAGCCGAACCGCCGGTCCACCTTGAACCCGCGCATCGTCTTGTAGCGGGGGACGACGTCCTTGACGTAGCCGGTGAGCAGGTGGCCGTAGTGGGGGAGGCCGTTGGCGAACGGCGGGCCGTCGTAGAAGACGAACTCTTCGGCGCCGTCCCGGTTCTTCACCGACTCCTGGAAGGTGCCGTTTTCATCCCAGTAGGCGAGGGCGCGCCGTTCGAGCTCGGGGAAGTCGGGCTGGGCGGGAACCTCGGACGCGCCCGCGCGCGGGTACGTTTTGCCTTCGGGCATCTTCTCTTCGGGCATCGGCTGCCGCGTTTCTCCTCGTAGCGGTCATGAACCGCGAGGACGACGGCCCGCTTCCGTTGCGGGCACACCGCGGTACCACCTCGCTTGCTGGCCTTTGGGTCTGTCCGGTCTTTCTTTCCGGTCTTTCCCAGGCCAGCCGCCTCGTTGCCTGGCTGTGACGGGCCAGCCCCGCCCGGTTCTACTAGGGTGCCGCCCTTACGCCGCCGGCTGTACGCCGTCGGCTGGCGGGCGCCTGTTCTTCCGGGGGCTCCCCGGTGATGGCCGGATCATCGCCTTGCCTTGCTGCCGCTAAGTGTAGCGGCTCGCATAACAAGCGGTCGCCCGATTATCTTCCGCCGCTTTCCCGTGCTTCCCCCGCTTTCCCGCCGTGCGCGCGGCCTGGCGGCTCCTTCATGGTGGGTCGGTCAATCGACGACTTCTCCCGGCACGACCTCTCCGGGGGTGACGTCTCCGGGGGCGATGTCGCTTGGCGGCTCGGGCGCGGGCCCGGGTGAGACCAGCGTCGCGATCCTGGGCAGCAGGAAGAAGCCGAGCAGGCGGCGCATGGCCGGGCGGGTCACCGGCGCGACGGCGAGCAGGCCGAGCGCGTCGGTCACGAAGCCGGGTATCGCGATCAGCACGCCGCCGGCGAAGATCAGGACGGTGTCGCCGAGGTGGCGGCCGGAGACCGCGCCGTCGGCCGCCGCCTCCCGCAGCGCTTTCCAGGCGCGGCGGCGCTCCGCCCGCGCGAGCCACAGGCCGGCCGCGGTGGAGGCGATCAGCGCGACGACCGTCCATACCCCGCCGATAGCGTGGGCGACTCCCGCGATGACGCAGATCTCGGCGACCAGGAGGGCGCCCACGGCGAGCAAGGACCGCAACAGCATGGTTCCATCATCGGCCACCCGCGGCGTGCCGGGAACCGGTGGTAAAAACGAGGCAGGACGCGCCATAGGAGGCTGGATGCGCACCATCGCGCTTGAGGAGCACTTTCTCGCCGCTGACCTGCTGCCGCGGCGCCAGCACCTCACCGACCGGGGGCTGCCCCCGGGAGTCGGCGCGGCCCTGCGCGACCTGGGCGCGGGCCGGATCGCCGCCATGGATGAGGCCGGCATCGACGTGCAGGTGCTCAGCCACAACGTCATCGGGGACACGGGCCCGGACTGGGCCGGCGCGTGGCCGCGCTTCGCCCGGGACGCGAACGACCAGCTCGCGGCGGCGGTCAGCGCGCACCCCGACCGGTTCGCCGGCTTCGCGACGCTGCCCATGTCCGACCCGGACGCGGCGGCGGCCGAGTTCAGGCGCACCGTCACCGAGCACGGCTTCAAGGGCGCGATGATCAACGGGGTGACCGACGGCAGGTTCCTGGACCACCCGGACTTCCGCCCGGTGCTGCGCGCGGCGGCCGACCTGGGGGTGCCGGTCTACCTGCATCCCGGGCTCCCGCCGGAGCCGGTCCGCGAGGCCTACTACAGCGGCCTGGGCGAGGACGCGAACTTCGCGCTGGCCACGGCGGCGTGGGGATGGCATTCGGAGGTGGGCCTGCACTCGCTGCGGCTGATCATGTCCGGCGTCTTCGACGAACTGCCGGATTTGCAGGTCATCATCGGCCACATGGGGGAGATGGTCCCGTTCATGCTGGCGCGCAGCGACGAGCGCCTCACCCCGGCCGCGGGCTACCTGAAGCTCGGCGTCGCCGAGTACTTCCACCGCAACTTCCACATCACCACGAGCGGCTTCTTCACCATGCCGCCGTTCCTCACCGCGCTGCACACGGTCTCGGTGGACCGGATCCTGTTCTCGGTGGACTACCCGTACAGCGCGAACAGCCGCGGCCGGTCCTTCCTGGACAGCCTGCCCCTGAGCCCCGACGAGGTCGCCAAGATCAGCCACCGCAACGCCGAAGCCCTGCTAGGCCTGTAGCGCAGCGCGGAACGGCGGATCATGCTCGCGTGGAGGATAAGTGCGCTCTAGGACTCGTCGTTTATTTATTTGCGTGTTTCGGGCGTGTCGCGGGTGGTCCGGTTTGCGGGTGTCCTGAACCTTTCCGGCATGGTGTATCGGTTTTCGGGGATGGCGAGGGGGATTCCGG
>JAFMRC010000154.1 GCA_017354375.1 Nocardiopsaceae bacterium
CCCCCCCCCCCCCCCCGCGGAGCTACTTCTTGAAGTACCAGAACTCCGGAAGCAGGAAGCTCTGGGTGTAGGCCGCGAACGACTTCGGATCCCCGGAAACCTGCTTGCTGATCGCCATCAGGCCCCCCGCACTCGCGTAGTCCTCGGACGGCTCGTACCAGACCGGCGGGTTCTTGGCGAGGTAGGACAGCTCGTTCTTCAGCGCGCCCGGGTTGGTGCTGGACACCGACGCCTTGATCAGCTTGTCCGCCTCCGGGTTGGAGTACCCGCCGAAGTTGCTCGAGCCCGTCGTGTTGAAGAGGCCGAACGTGGTCGTGTAGGGGTTGGTGAAGTTCTCCCCGCCGAAGGCCTCCATCGCCCACGTGTTCGTGTTCTTCGGATTCGCGACGTCGTTGTCGGCCTCGAGGATGTGGTTGAAGGTATTCGACTGGAGGTTGACCTGCATCCCCGCGGCCTTGAGGGCGGAGGCGAAGTCGGTCGACATCTCCGCGCTCGTCGTGTTGTCGGCCGCGTACGGCATGTTCCACGCCAGCTTGGTGCCCTTCGGGATGCCCGCACCGCACTCGCCGGAGCCGGTCCCCGGCTTGGCGCAGTAGCTCGTCCCATTCGGGATGACCTTCCAGCCGTGCGACTTGAGGATGCTCACCGCGGTGCTGGGGCTGTAGGGGTACGGGTCCGTGGTCGAGTCGGCCGGCGTGTAGGGCGACGGCGGGGTCTTGCCCAGGATTCCGTACGACGGGGTGCCCGCGCCGTGGTACACGGCCTTGACCAGGCCCTTCTGGTCGTCCAGGTGGGCCAGGGCCTGCCGGAAGTACAGCTGGCTGATGATCTTGTTGAAGTGCCCGGTGGTGTCCTTGAAGTTGTACCAGATGCCGTGGAAGCCCGAGGACGGGTAGCCGTAGAGGTCGTAGCTGGACTTGATCGAGCCCGCCTGCGGCACGTCGCTCAGGGGCACGAATCCGACGGTGGCCGCGCCGGCCTTGACCGCGTTGTACTCCGCCTCCTCGGAGGAGTAGTAGCTCATCTGCACCGGCGAGACGACCTTGGCGTGCGGGCCCCCGTACTTCGGGTTCGGCGCCATCGACCAGTCGTAGTTGGTGTTGTTGAACGAGGTCAGCTTGTACGGGCCGTCCACCACCTGCCATAGCGGGTTGGACGCGTAGGTGCTGACCGACTTGGACTGGCTGGCCAGGAAGTCGTAGATCTTCTTGGCGTTCGCCGGGTTGGTGAAGTCCAGGGCCGGGCCATGGGCGGAGGCCTTGGCCCACGCGTGGGCCGGCATCGGCTGGAAGCCGGCGAGCTGGGCCTGGAAGAACCAGGTCGGGTTCACCGGGCTCTTGAGGTGGAAGGTGACCGTCGAGGAGTTCGGGGTAGTCACGCTGGCCACCTGGTCGGGGATGCCCACGCCCGGGGTGTAGCCCGCCCAGTTCGCCGGGCTCTCCTTGACCGCGGCCTTGGTCTCGTCGTACGCGAACAGCACGTCCTTGGACGTGACCGGCTGGCCGTCCGACCACTTGTAGCCCGGCTTGAGGGTGAGCGTCACCGTCTTGTCGCCGTCGGACCACTTCGGGTCGTTGGCCATGGACTCCTGCTTGTCCTCGGTCCACGAGTTCCCGTTCGGGTACCAGTACAGCGGCCGCCACTGAAGGAGGTCAAAGAACGGCACCGTGTAGATGCTGTTGTCGGCCGACGTGATGATCGGCAGGATCCACGGGGTCATGCCCTCAGTCTGGGCGATCTTGATCGTGCCCTTGTGCGGGGTGCCGGTCGCGGCCGGGATGCGCCCGTACTGTCCGTTCTCCGCGAGGCCGGACAGGCTAGACCCGGCCGAGCCGCAGGCGGCGAGCGCGGTCAGCCCGGCGACCGCGGCGACCATCGCCACCGTGCGGCCGAGCCTGGCGCGCCTCTTCTTCGGGTCCCCGGCCCCGCCTGAGCTTCTCAGCGTCATCGCTGGTCGTCCTCCCCATGCGGTAGCGGCCATCCCGCGTCCTGGCGCGGGGCCCATCGGGCCGCGAGCGCCGGGGGAAGGCCGGCTTTCGTCTCGGTCCGGCGCATCGGCCGGAGGTTGTTAACGGAGAGTATGCGCCCTGCGGAGCACCGGCGGGAGCGATACAATGTCACGATTCGTCATCGATCGCGCAAGGCGTTACGTCCATGTTACGGATGGTGTCGAGTGCTTCCTGTAAATTTTTCGGCATGAATCGGACACCGCCACAAAATATACCATTTGCGCAGCGTAGCCGACTCAGCTTATTACAGAACGTAGCATCGCCGGCCGACGCGCCCAAGTCTCCCCGCCGGCTCAGACACCCACCGCGTGCACGCCGCCGTCCACGTGCACGATCTCTCCCGTGGTCGCCGGGAACCAGTCGGACAGCAGCGCCGCGACGGCGCGAGCCGCCGCGTCCGGGCTGGTGATGTCCCAGCCGAGCGGCGCCCGCTGCCCCCACACGTCCTCGAACTTCTCGAAGCCGGGGATGGACTTGGCGGCCATCGTCCGCAGCGGGCCGGCCGCGACCAGGTTCACCCGGACCCGCCGCGGCCCCAGGTCGCGCGCCAGGTAGCGGGCGCAGGACTCCAGGCCCGCCTTGGCCACGCCCATCCAGTCGTAGCCCGGCCAGGCGACGCTCGCGTCGAAGTCCAGTCCGACGACCGAGCCGCCGCCGGCCATCAGCGGCAGCGCCGCCATCGCCAGGGACTTCAGGGAGTAGGTTGAGGCGTGCACGGCGGTCGCCACGTCCGGCCACGGCGCCTCCAGGAAGTTGCCGCCGAGCGCGGACTGCGGGGCGAACCCGATCGCGTGGACCACCCCGTCGAGGCGGTCGGTGTGCTCGCGCACCCGGTCCGCCAGCGACTCCAGCTGGGCCGGATCGGTGACGTCCAGTTCCAGCACCGGCGGGGGCGACGGCAGCTTCTTCGCGACCCGCTCGGTCAGCGTGGGCCGGGGGTAGGCGGTGAGCACCACGGTCGCGCCCTGTTCCTGGGCGACGCGCGCCACGTGGAAGGCGATCGAGGCGTCGGTGAGCACCCCGGTCACCAGGATCCGCTTGCCGTCGAGGATTCCCATCAGAAGCCAACTTTCATGACATGAAACAACGAAATATCGTGAAATGTCCGGTTTGTGTGGGTGGTGTGCGCTAGCTGACTAGCTGAGACGTCCGGTTGATGCGGGCGGAGCTATAGCGCGGCGTGCTCCCCTAGTGTCCCATGCCGAGGCCGCCGTCGACCGGGATGACCGCGCCGGTGATGTAGCCCGCGTCCGGTCCGGCCAGGAACGAGACCACCCCCGCCACCTCGTCGGCGTCCGCGTACCGGCCGAGCGGGACCGCGCCGAGGATGTCCTTCTTCCGCTCCTCCGGCAGCGCCGCGGTCATGTCGCTGTCCACGAACCCCGGCGCGACCACGTTGGCCGTGATGTTCCGCGAGCCCAGCTCGCGGGCCAGCGACCGGGCGAGGCCGACCAGGCCGGCCTTTGACGCGGCGTAGTTGGCCTGTCCCGGCGAGCCGTGGAGGCCGACCACCGACGAGATGAAGATCATCCGCCCCCGGCGCATCCTCATCATGCCGCGCACCGCGCGCTTGGCCACCCGGTAGGCGCCGGTCAGGTTGGTGTCGAGCACGTCCGTGAACGCCTCTTCCTTCAGCAGCGCCAGCAGCTGGTCGGAGGTGATCCCGGCGTTGGCCACCAGGGTCTCGACCGGACCCTGTTCCTTCTCTACCGCCGCGAACGCCTCGTCCACCGACGACGCGGAGCGCACGTCGCACGCCACCACCGGCAGCCCGGATACCGGCGCACCGGACCTGGACGTCACCGTCACGCTGTCGCCGTCGGCGGCCAGCCGCCGCGCGATCGCCAGCCCGATCCCCCGGTTACCGCCCGTCACCAGCACGGAGCGTCCCACGTCCCGGCCCTCCTCTTGGTCCCTCTTCTGGTCCCTCTTCGCCGAAAACCCGCCAGCGCAGCGTACCGCGACGTACTGCCCGAAAGGGGCGGGGTGGAGGGCCGCCGGTGAGATAGGTTTGCCAACCGTGAATGAGCAGCAGATCGACGCCGACTTCACCGGGCTGCCGTTGCGCCAGCTCGCCGACGCGGCCCTCGACGCCGCCAGGGCGCAGGGCGCGGAGCACGCCGACTTCCGGGTGGAGCGGATCAGGGGCCAGGAGATCAGCCTCAGCGACGGCAGGCTGCAGGGCCTGTCCGATTCCGACGACGCCGGCCTGGCGGTCCGCGTCATCACCGGGGGCACCTGGGGGTTCGCCTCCGCCGTCGACCTCACGCCCGAGGCGGCGGCCGCGGCCGCGAGGCAGGCGGTGGAGGTCGCTAAGGTCGCCTCCGCCATGAACACCGAGCACATCGAGCTCGCGCCCGAGCCCGGCTACGGGGACGTCACCTGGGTGTCGGACTACGCGACCGACCCGTTCACGGTCCCCACCCGGAAGAAGACCGATCTCCTCGCCGCCTGGAGCGCCAACCTCCTGTCCCATCCGGTCGTCACGCACGCCGACGCTCGCCTGCTGCAGGTGAAGGAGTGCAAGTTCTACACCGACGGCGCCACGACCGCCACCCAGCAGCGGGTCCGGCTGCACCCGGAGCTGACCGCGATCGCGGTGGGCGATGACGGCTTCGAGGACATGCGCACGCTCGCCCCGCCGGCCGGGCGCGGCTGGGAGTACCTCACCGGCGCCGGCTGGGACTTCGACGCCGAGCTGGCCGAGCTGCCGGACTTCCTCGCCGGGAAGCTGGCCGCCCCGTCCGTGGAGGCAGGCCGCTACGACCTGGTCATCGATCCGTCGAACCTGTGGCTGACGATCCACGAGTCGGTCGGGCACGCCACCGAGCTGGACCGCGCGCTCGGCTATGAGGCCGCCTACGCCGGCACCAGCTTCGCCACCCTCGACCAGCTGGGCACCCTGCGGTACGGCTCTGGCGCCATGCACGTCACCGGGGACCGCACCACGCCGCACGGCCTGGCGACGATCGGCTACGACGATGAGGGCGTGGCGAGCCAGTCCTGGGACCTGATCACCGGCGGCGTGCTCACCGGCTACCAGCTAGACCGGCGGATGGCGCGGCTGCAGGGGTTCGGCCGCTCCAACGGCTGCGCGTTCGCCGACTCCCCCGGCCACATGCCGCTGCAGCGGATGGCCAACGTGTCGCTGCAGCCCGCCAAGAACGGCCCCAGCACCGACGACCTGATCGCCGGGGTGACCGACGGCATCTACATCCAGGGCGACAAGTCCTGGTCGATCGACATGCAGCGGTACAACTTCCAGTTCACCGGGCAGAGGTTCTTCCGGATCCGGAACGGCCGGCTCGACGGGCAGCTCAAGGACGTGGCCTACCAGGCGACGACGACGGACTTCTGGAACTCGATGGAGGCGGTGGGCGGGCCGGGGACGTTCGTCCTCGGCGGCGCGTTCAACTGCGGAAAGGGGCAGCCCGGCCAGGTCGCGCCGGTCAGCCACGGCGCCCCGGCCGCCCTGTTCCGCGATGTCCGCGTCCTCAACACCGCGGAGGAAAACCGATGAGCATACCGAACGGATCCCCGAGCGAGCCTTGGTCTGCAGGCGAGCGGGGTAGCACATCGGCGACTGGCCCCAGTCCCGCTACTCCGCACGACGGGCTTCCCCAGTACCACGGAGCTCCCCAGCACGACGAGCCGCCCCAGCACGGCGGGGCTGCTTCCCGGCCCGGCGGGACTCCCCCGCGCGGCGGGGTTGCCCCGCAAGACATGGTCGAACGCGCGCTTTCCCTGGCCAGGCCGGGCAGCGACTGCGTCGCGATCGCCGAGGAGGCCACCACCGCGAACCTGCGCTGGGCGGGCAACACGCTCACGACCAACGGGGTGGCCGCCTCCCGGAGCCTGACCGTGATCGCGATAGACCGCCGGGCCGACGGCACGGCCGGGGTGGGCGCGGTGACGCGCACGGGGCTTCGGCCGGACCAGGTCGAGGACCTGGTGCGCGAGGCCGAGAAGGCCGCCTCCCAGGCGTCGGCGGCGGAGGACGTGATGGATCTCGCTGGCCCAGACGCCTCCCTCCGTTCGGCCACATCATGGGACGAGGTACCACAGACCACGGAAATCGGAGTATTCCGGGATCTGGCCGCCAACCTGGGTGACACGCTCCGCGCGGCCGAATCCGCCGGGCGGAAGCTGTACGGGTTCGCCGAGCACGGCGTGACCAGCACGTTCATGGGCACGTCGTCCGGGGTGCGGCTGCGGTACGACCAGCCGGCCGGGCGCCTGGAGCTGAACGCGAAATCGGGGGACATGTCCCGGTCCGCGTGGGACGGCGTATCGACGCGGGACTTCGCCGACGTGGACGTCGCCGCGCTCGACGCCGGGCTCGCGGAACGACTGGAATGGCAGTCCCGCCGCGTGGAGCTGCCGGCCGGCCGGTACGAGACGCTGCTGCCGCCGACGGCGACGTCGGACCTGATGACGTACATGTTCTGGTCCGCGGGGGCGCGCGACGCGGCCGAGGGGCGGACCGTGTTCTCGAAGGCCGGGGGCGGCACCCGGGTCGGGGAGCGGCTCGCGTCGCTGCCGGTGTCGGTCTACAGCGACCCGTACTGCCGGGGCCTGGAGTGCGCGCCGTTCGTCGTGGCGCGCTCTTCGGGGCGGGACTCGTCGGTGTTCGACAACGGGCTGGCGGCGCGCCCGACGTCGTGGATCTCCGAGGGAACCCTGTCCGCGCTGCATTCGAGCCGGTTCTCGGCGGCGAAGGCGGGGCTGCCGGTGACGCCCGCGGCCGACAACCTGATCATGACCGCGCCCGAGTCGTCCGCGTCGCTGGCCTCGATGATCGCCTCGACCCGCCGCGGGCTGCTGCTGACCTGCCTGTGGTACATCCGCGAGGTGGACCCGCAGACGCTGCTGCTCACCGGCCTGACCCGGGACGGCGTGTACCTGGTGGAGAACGGGGAGGTCGCCGGGGCGGTAAACAACTTCCGGTTCAATGAGTCGCCGGTGGGGCTGCTGGGACGGCTGGCGGAGGTGGGCGTCACCTCCAAGACGCTGCCGCGCGAGTGGGGCGACTACTTCAACCGCGCCGCGATGCCCCCGGTCCGGATCGAGGGCTTCAACATGTCCTCGGTCAGCAAGGCGAGTTGATCCCGCGCCTGGTACGCGCGACGGCGTCTCCGTCGTAGTCGGCGGGGCTGGGCGGGGGTACGGTGGAGGGGTGCGAGTAGGCCATCCGGGGCGCGGGGAGCAGGTGCACCTGGTCACTCAGGCGCGCCGGCCGATGTCCGAGGACATCAGGTACCGCCAGAGCCGGTACCTGATCATGATGGGCGTCAGGACGGCCTGCTTCGTGGCCGCGGTGCTGATGTTCGTCAACCACCTGGGCTGGCTGTCGGCCATCCCCGTGGCGGGCGCGGTCATCCTCCCGTACATCGCGGTGGTGTTCGCTAACGGCGGACGCGAGCCCGACAACGTCCGCGGGTTCATGGAGTACCGGTCGAATTTGCCCGCACCGCGTGATCCCGCACGCCGGGAACCGCCCGGCGACGACCGCTGACCCCATCCGCACGTGCATCTATCGTGTGCGCTGGAATACCACCCGCCCCGCGACATTAATTAGGTCTTGACACATAGGGGGGTGTTTCCGTGTAACATTCATAGCGGTGCCCTGGTCCCCCGTCGGGGCACCGTTGCCGGCGTTCCGGGCCCCCGTCGGGACGCCGATGATGCGACGCCGGGTGGTTTGCCCCCGTAGCCACCCGGCGTCGCCCTTCCTTTCCGGGAGCACAGCCTCTCCGGTTCTCTCCGGAAGTACGGCGTTATGGATGTGCCCGCATTTCCGGACAGCCGTAAAAGTTTTTCAATTCGCTATTCCGTCTTGCGAAACTCCGCGATCGCGATGCCAAGCAGGACCAGTCCCATCACGGCGACCATCCCGACCGAGAGCCCGACCGGAACCCGCCAGCCGTCCCAGGTCACGTCCGGGCTCAGCGCCGCGACCGCCGCGGGCGGCAGGTTCAGGTGGCCGAACACCGCGGTCCGCATGGGGGCCACCACGTAGGTGAGCGGGTCGATGCGGGTGAGCACGGTCAGCCAGGCGGGCAGCCGGCTCAGCGGGTACAGCGCGCCGGAGAGGAAGAACAGCGGCATCACGAGCATCTGGGTAAGCGCCATGAACGCCTGTATCTGGGTTATCCGGGCGGCCATCATCACGCCGAAGGCGGTCAGCGTGAACGACAGCAGCAGCAACTCGCCGACCACGGTGAGGATCAGGCCCGGGTCATACGGCACGTGCGCCAGCCCCGCCAGGACGAGGAGCACGATCCCCTGGCACGTCGCGACGGTCGCGCCGCCGAGGCACTTCCCGATCACGATCGCCGCCCGGCTGACCGGGGCGACGAGCATCTCCCGCAGGAACCCGAACTCCCGGTCCCACACGATGGACGCCGCCGAGAAAATAGCGGTGAACAGGACCGACATCGCCAGCACGCCGGGGTAGATGAACGTCTTGAAGTCCACTCCGGGCGGCATGCCGCGGCTGGCCAGGCTGGACAGGCCGGTGCCGAGCACGAACAGGAACAGCACCGGCTGGATCAGCGAGGAGACCATCCGCAGCCGGTCGGCCTTGAAGCGGAGCAACTCGCGCCGCCAGACGATGGAGACGGCGCGCAGGTCCTGGCGAAGGCCCTTGCGCGGCACGGAAACCCGGATCGCCTCGGTGGCCGCCCGTCCCTCCTCACTCTCGCTTGTTGCTGTTATCACTGGGTTGGCCGTCATGCGCCCCTCCCTCGCATCGCCCTGACCCGGGCCCGGTTCCGGTCGGTGGCCGAGGCCTCGGTGTCGCGGATCGTCCGGCCCGTGTAGCTCATGAACACGTCGTCGAGGCTCGGCCGCGCGACGTTGACCGAGCGGATCGGCTGGGTCAGCTCCGCGAACAGCCGCGGCACGAACCGCTCCCCCTCGGTCACGTTGAAGGTGACGAGGTCCTCGTGGACGGCCGCGTCGATGCCGAACCGTTCCTTCAGCTCCGTGATGGTGCTCGCGTCGTCGCCGGTGCCGATCTGCACGCGGTCCTTGCCCACGCTGGCCTTGAGGTTCTCCGGGGTGTCGATCGCGACGATCGTGCCGTGGTCGATGATCGCGATCCGGTCGCAGTTCTCCGCCTCGTCCATGTAGTGCGTCGTCAGGAAGATCGTGATGTCCTCCCGTGCCTTGAGGTCGTTGATGTAGGTCCAGATGGAACTCCGGGTCTGGGGGTCGAGGCCGACCGTGGGCTCGTCGAGGAACAGCACGCGGGGCGCGTGCAGCAGGCCGCGGGCGATCTCCAAGCGGCGCTTCATGCCTCCCGAGTAGGTGCCGACGTCGGACTTGCGCCGATCCCACAGGTTGACCATCTCCAGCACCTGGCGCATCCGGGGGCCGAACTGCGCCCTGGGCACGCCGTACAGGTCGGCGTGGAAACGCAGGTTCTGCTCGCCGGTCAGGTAGTTGTCCAGCGTGGTATCCTGGAAGACCAGCCCGATGTTCCGCCGGACGGTGTCGCGATCACCCGCGACGTCGTGGCCCGCGACCCTCGCGGTCCCCGAGGTGGGCTCCGCGAGGGTGCACAGGATCTTGATCGTGGTGGACTTGCCCGCGCCATTGGGCCCGAGGAAGCCGAAGGTCTCCCCGGGCTCGACGGCGAAGGAGATGCCGCGCACCGCCTCCACCTCGCCGTAGCGCTTGACCAGCCCGTCGACTTCGACGGCTGGCTGGTTCACTCGCTGCCTCCCGTTCGCCTCCGGGGCGGGAGCGCCGTAGGCGACCCTCGACTCGCTCACGCGGCGCCCTCCGGCTCGCCGCCTCGCTCGCCGTCCTCCGGTCCGTAGTGGTCCTCCGGCTCGTAGCCGTCGTCGTCCGGCTCGTCGCCCTCGTCGGCCATGTCGTCCAGGTCCTCGTCATCCAGGTCCTCGTCGTCGGCGAGAATCCGGTATACCGACCGGCGGGTTTCGGCCAGCACCCGCCGCGCCCGGGCGACCTGCGCGGCCGAGCCCGCCCGGTGGACCTCCATCACCGCCATCGTGACCTGGCGGATCATGTCGCCGAGCTCCAGGGCCGCGTCGTCGGTCATCCCGGCCGCCGCGTCCCAGGACGAGCGCAGCTCGTCAGCGTGCTCGGCGGCATATGCCCGCCCCTCGTCGGTGAGGGTGTACATCCGGCGGCGGCCCTCGCCCCGCGGGCGGATCAGCCCCTCGTCCTCGAGTTGCTGCAGCACCGGGTATACCGACCCGGCGCTCGGCCGCCACACGCCGTGGGTGCGCTCGGCGACGGCCTGGATGATCTGGTAGCCGTTCCACGGCTGGCCCTCGGCCAGCAGGTCCAGGACGGCCGCGCGAACGTCGCCGCGCCTGACCCGTGGCCGGGGCCGGGACCGCGAGCCGTACCCGTGGTGCCCGAACCCATGGTGCCCGAACCCGTGGAGCGCCTCACGCAGCCCGAAAGCCGGGTCCGGCGGAAACGGCGGTCCCGGTGGCGGGAACGGCCCCGGTGGCCCCGGTGGCCCCGGGAGCCGCGGATCACCGCGCCCCCTGCCCATCCAGTCGGAACGGCCGGAACGCCCGGAGCGGCCGGAACGCGGCCCCCAGCCCTCATCTGACCTGCGCCTGTGTTCTTCACGCATAGCGCGCCACCTCTTTCGACGTTCGCATCTCTTCGATCGTTCGTATCTCGTCTTCGATACTTCAACGATATATCGTTAACGATCGCCTGGCAAGGGGGCGGGACACGAGAGGGGCATAGGGCGGCCTCGGGCGGCCTCGCGGCCGGGTGAAAGTGCCGTTGCTACGGCTCCAGCCGTAGCAAAGTGCCGTTGATGCCTGGTCAACAGGGGCACGCCTGGTCAACAGGGGCGCGGGGCCGGAGCCCGGGTGGACGCGTGGCTAGCGGCGGACCGGGAGGTCGCTTGCGCTCAGGCGGGTCAGGCGCGGATCAGGCGCGGGTCGTAAACGCGGCGGACGCTGGAGCCGACGCGACTGATGTCGGTGCCGTAGACATGCATCGAGATCGCGACGCTGGTGCCGGCGTTGCGGACCAGGTGGATGTCGCCGGGCGGGGCGAAGGCGCTGACCGCGCCGACCGGGTTGGCGTTGCGCGCCACCACGCGGAGGCGGCCGCCGTCGACCGCGTAGATCTCCTCCTGCTCGGCGCCCTCCATCACCGCGGTCACGCACCAGGCCAGGTGGTCGTGGATCGGGGTTTCCTGGCCGGGCAGCCACACCATGACGGTGACGGAGAACGAGCCGTCCGGCTCCGCGTGCAGCAGGTGGGTCTGGTACCCCGACGGATCGCCCGCGCGCTGCTCCGGCGTCAGGATGCCCGGATCCGGCGGGTTCGCGCGCAGCACGTCGGCGACCCGGTCCGCGACCTGCTGCCAGGAACCGCGGGCGCGCACGGCGCCGGCCAGGGATTCGGTCAGCGACCGCGGGCAGCCGCCTACGACCTCCTTCGCCCATCCGCCGGACCCCGTGCCGACGGAACCCGTGCCGGCGAAACCTATGCCGCCGAGGCTGAGGTCAACCGGACCGGACAAGACTGCTGGCTCCGACATGGGTACCTCCTCGCCTACTACGGGCTACTTACGGGTAAGAACACGGTAGTGGCTGGAGTGGTATTAGCACTAATGCCAGTCATGGCACTATCCCATAGACACCGTAGATGAATACCGCCCCTGTCCGCAGGCCTCCCCCGACTCATCCGCTTCTTAGCTGTGTCCTTAGGGTTACGGCAGGCCCCAAAGGACACAGCTAAGCGCCCAGTGCCCCGATATGTCTGAACTTTAAGTTCAGACATATCGGAATTTAACATGAACTATCATGTCAGATCGAACCGGCAGGCAAGCTGCGTGCCCACAACGACACAGCTAAGAACTCGCGTGGTAGCGGATCGCCTAACCGCGCGGGCCTCTAAGTCGAGCAGCATCGAGTACGCGACGACGCCACGGCGCATCGCGGCGATCGCGGCGCGGGCGGTGGCGGCGACATCCCGGTCCCGCGGCGCCACCCCGTCCTCCGCTTCCTCCGCGCCCGGCCCGCCGACCGCGCCCGGACCGCCGACCGCGCCCGGACCGCCGACG
>JAFMRC010000569.1 GCA_017354375.1 Nocardiopsaceae bacterium
CGCTGCACGTGCCCGAGCATCCGGTTGAACGCGGCGCCGACCTGGCCGGTCTCGGTCGCCGGGTCGGTGTCGGCGACGCCCGCGGGCAGCGCCACCTCACCGGAGTCCAGCGGCAGCTCCGCGACCATGGAGGCGGTAGCGGCGACCCGGCGCAGCGGCTGCAGCGACAGCCGCACCCACAGCGTTCCGAGCACCCCGGCCGCCACCAGCACCGCGGCGAAGACGACGAGCTCGGTCAGCGCGATGTCCTTGAGCGTGTCATGCACGCCGTCCAGCGGCAGCCCGGTGATGTAGACCGATCCGTCGCCGTCCGGGTCCCTGGTGGCGGTGAGCACGAAGTCGCCGCCGGCCGAGTGCAGGTCCCGGACGTAGGTCGGCGCGACGGCGTTCGGCCCCGGCGACCTCGACGGCGACAGGCTGTTCAGCGTCCGCTTGTCGGCGGCCGACAGGCGGCACTGGATGCCGGGGATGAGGGTCGCGGCCCAGCTGCCCAGCTTGATCCGCACCGCGAGCGTCCCGGTGCCGAGTCCGGGGCAGTCGAGGGCGAGGCCGCCGCGGATCCAGTTCGGGTGGCCGGGGACGGGCGACGTGGTCTTCCCGGTGGCCGCCCCGCCGACGGTCCCCCCGGCCTTCCCCATGCCCGGCGACGAGGGCCGGGCAGTGCCGTCGCCGCTGGCGCTGTCCGAGCCGGGGGGCGGCTCGTCCCCGCACCTGTAGGCGAGGGTGGTGGCGGCCTGCAACTGGGCGTTCAGGTCGCTGTACAGCGAGTTGCGGACCGCGTAGTACGAGGTCAGGCCGACCGAGGCGCAGGCGACCGCGAGGAGCGCGACCAGCCCGGCGATCAGCCGGCCGCGCATCGTGCGGAGCATCCGCCATCGGCCGGGCACGATCTCAGCTCGTCGGCTTGAGCACGTACCCGACGCCGCGCACGGTGTGGATCAGGGGAGGACGGCCGGCGTCGATCTTCTTGCGCAGGTAGCTGATGTACAGCTCGACGACGTGCGCCTGGCCGCCGAAGTCATAGTTCCACACCCGGTCCAGGATCTGCGCCTTGGACAGCACCCGGCGCGGGTTGCGCATCAGGAAGCGCAGCAGCTCGAACTCGGTCGCGGTCAGGTCGATCAGCTCGCCGCCCCGGCGGACCTCGCGGGCGTCCTCGTCCATGCTCAGGTCCGACACCACGAGGGCGCCCTCGCCGCCCGACCGGGCCAGGTTGGCGCGGCGCAGCAGCCCGCGCAGCCGGGCGAGGACCTCCTCCAGGCTGAACGGCTTCGTGACGTAGTCGTCGCCGCCCGCCGTCAGTCCCGCCACCCGGTCCTCGACCGCGTCCCGCGCGGTGAGGAACAGCACGCACACGTCGGGCAGGCCGAGGCGCAGCTGGCGCATCACCTCGATGCCGTCGAAGTCGGGCAGCATGATGTCGAGCACCACCGCGTCCGGCCGGAACTCCCGGCCGATCTTGACCGCGTCGGCGCCGTTGCCCGCCGTGGCGACGTCCCACCCCTCGTACCGGAGCACGCTGGACAGCAGTTCGGCCAGGCTTGGCTCGTCGTCCACGACCAGGACGCGCACCGGCGTCCCGTCCGCGTGCTGGGTACCCGCGCCGCGCCGCGCGGTGGCCGCGGCGCCACCCGGTCCAGTG
>JAFMRC010000389.1 GCA_017354375.1 Nocardiopsaceae bacterium
CCGCCCGCCTCCGAGCCGAGCGCCGCCTCGGCCGTCGCCAGCTCGGGCACCGCGGCGCCCTGAGCGGTGGTCGCGCCGGTGGTCGCGGTCCCCGCTAGCTTGGACTCGAGGGCCCCGGCCTCCCATTCGTCCAGCCACCGCTGGGCCGGCTTGCGCATCCGGCGCACCTCCAGCACGTAGCCGATGACCAGGGCGACGACGCCGACGATGAGCGAGAGCACCAGCGCCCGGTTGGCGACCGAGCTTGTGCTGACACCCGCCGCCTTGGCCGATAGGCCGGGCGCCACGCCGACCACGAAGTCACTCGACAAGGCCATCCCCTGGCCGGCCACGGCGACGGTGAACGCGACCGCCATAGGCCGCAGGCCCGCGCGGATCGCCACCGGGATCAGCACCGCGCCGATCAGGGGCACGGCGGGCGTCGGCCAGAAGAACAGCGAGATCAGGTACGTGACGGCGGCCAGCGTCCAGAAGGCGAGGTGCCCGTTCCGCATCACCCGCCTGAAGGGGGCCACCATCTTCCGGTCCGCGCCGAGGGCCTGCAACGCGCCGAGCATGCCGGTCACCAGCGCGATGATCAGGAAGATGCTGAACAGCTGCTGGGCCGACACCAGGGCCGCGTTGAATATCCCCGACAACCCGCCCGCGAGGCTCCCGGTGAATACCAGCGCCGTCAAGAACGTGAATCCGACCGCGGGAACGACGATATTCTTGCGCATGAGCATCGTCACCAGGATCGTGACGATGCCGACGAGGTAGACCCAATGAGCTGCGGTCAGGCTGTGCACGGAGCCTCCAGGTTCTTGGCGTTGTAGACAGGTTCCTCGCCTGGTCAACCTCCCGCTATGTCCACACTGCCCAATAACCGCCCGGCCTGGATGTGCACAGTGCCCGGGGATCGCCCGGTCAGCCGGCCCGCAGGTCCCGGTTCACGCGCCGCGCGGTCTCGTCCAGGTCGTTGAGCCGCAGCGCCAGCCATATCGTGAACTGGGTGTCCGGGTCGCGTATGTTGCGCTGCAGCAGCCGGGTGATCCGCTCTAGCTTGTAGAGCATCGTGTTGCGGTGCACGCTCAGGCGGCGTGCCGCCTCGTTGACGTTCCCTCCCGCCTCGGCATAGACCCGGGCCACTTCGACCAGGCCACCGTCGCGCTCGGTGCGGAGCGGATCGAGGATCTCGGCCGCGAACCGCTGGCCCTCGTCTCGCTGGGCCAAGTCGAGCAGGACCGAATCGACCCGCAGGTCGGTGAAGCCGCAGACTCCGGTGAGGTGCAGGCGCTGGCGCAGCTCGAGTGCCACCCGCGCCTCGCGGTAACTCTCGACGATCGCCTCGGCGCCGGTCACCGGACGGCCGAAGGCGACCAGGGCGGGCCGCCCGGTGCGCTGCGCCAGCCTGCGGTCCAGCGCCGCGGCGTAGTCCCGCAACTCGGACATCGCCGGATCCTGCTGCCCTCGCCTGGCCGCGGAGACCGGCCGGACGATGGCGATCACGTCTCCCGTGGCGGAGGCGAGGGTCTGGCCGTGCGGGCTGGCCAGCAGCCGGGCGGCCTCGCCCGCCAGGTCGGCGAGCCGGGACGGGGCCTCGTCCCGGGTGACCGGGCCGGCTGTGCGGGCCGCGACCACCCCGTACCGTCCGCCCGCGTCGAACCCGTAATAGGACGCCCGGGCGACCAGGTCGGCGTGGCTGGAGAAAAGCGAATGCAGCAGCGCGTGCACGAAGTTGCCCCGGGCGCGTTCTTCGGCCTGTTCCAGGCCCCGCAGGCGCAGCAACTCGGTGCCGACGATGGTGACGGCCTGCTCGACCGCTGCCCGGTGCTCGGCGAGGTCGTGATCGGTGACGTCCGTGGCGTCGTCCAGGAGCATGACCCAGCCGTCCCGCTGCTCCACCAGCTTGATGGCACCAGCCATGCAGGCGAGGCGGCGGTCACGGACCTGGAGGTCGACCACGGCGACGCTGTGCGGGCCGTGGGGCCCGGCGGCAAGCTCGCCGAGCCGCCCTTCCGCCCCTTTCAGGGCGGTGGTGACCGCGTGCGGGTCGAGGCCGCCGGGACCCGGGTCGAAGGCGAGCAGGTGCAGGTCGTTGCCGACGATCGCGGCGCTGCAGTCGCTGAGCCTGGCCAGCCGGCTGCACAGCGCGGTGATGCCGGCCCCGCGGTGCAGCAGCTGGGCGAGGGAGTTGTGGACCCGCTGGCCGTAGCGCAGCACGTGCGCTTGGTAGGCGAGGCTGAGCGTCGCGACCAGCTCGACGACGGTACGGCGCCGAACCGACTCCGGCACCTCGATCACGACAAGCCCGTCGGCGCTTGGCGGCGGCGCGGGATCCCGGGGCGGCGGCAGGGGATCCCGGGGCGCGGCGGAGCGCAGGAGCACCGCCGCGCAACCGCTGCCCGCCAGGTAGTCCCACTGCGGCGGGCCGAGCTCGCCCGCGTCGGCGAGGACCATCACCGCTGCCAGGTCGCCGCCGTCGTCGGATATCACGTCGGCGAGCGCGTGGCACCATCGCACCTGCCGGCCGAGGAGGTCGGCGCCCCGCAGCACGCGGGCATGGCGGAACGGCCGCTCCTGCAGGAGCCGTTCGAGGGTGAGCTCAAGGGCGGGGCTGCCCGGCGCGGGCGGGACGCTCATCTGTGCACCATAGCCCGATATAAGGCGAATTACGAGGCATTATGGCTATATCCAAGGAGCCGCGCGGACCGGAATCGTGTATCCCATGCATCAGGTCTTCAGGATTACACTCGACGACGCCCTGCCCGTGCTCGCCGTGGCCCGCGCCAAGGCCGAGGAGATCGGAGTCAAGCAGACGCTCTGCGTCGTCGATGACGGCGGCCACGTGGTCGCGCTGCACCGGCTGCCGGGCGCGCGGCTCACCGGCGTGGACATCTCGATCGCCAAGGCGTTCACCGCCGCCGGGCACGAACGGGCGACCCACCTGTTCAACGAGGCGCCGAACGGGCCGGCGCTGCCCGGCAACGAGGCGTTCGGGATCAGCCACATGCTGCCCGGCAAGTTCGCCGTCTTCGTCGGCGGCTTCCCGCTGGTGCACGACGGCGCGGTCGTCGGCGGCCTGGGGGTCTCCGGCGGCAACGGGCAGCAGGACAAGGCGGTCGGCGCCGCGGGGTTGCAGGCGTTCGCCGATCACGTCGCCGCGAACCCGCCCCGGTAGCTTCAGCTTTACCGAGGACGGCGGCGTCGGCGCGGGCCGCCGGCGGCGACGTCGGCCTCGCTGACTCCGACGTAGACCTCGCCGTCGGACTCGCGCACCGGGTAGACCGCGATGGGCTGGGTGGCCGGCGGGTAGATCGGGTCACCGGTCTCCAGGTCGAAGACGCTGCCGTGGCACGAGCACCGGATGCCGTCGTCGATGATCTTGCCGCTGCTGAGCAGGCAGTCCAGGTGGGTGCAGTAGTTGCTCGTCGCGTGGACCGTGCCGTGCAGCCGGGCCACGGCGCACTCCAGGTCGCCGGCGTAGAACCGGCGGATGTAGCCCTCCGGGACCTGGCCCGAGCGGGCCACCCTGTGGAAGATCACCTCCTCGCCGGGCTGGGCGGGCTGGCCGGGCTGGGCGGACTGGGCGGACTGGCCGGGGTCGGCTCCCGCGGCGTCGGCGCCCCTGGGCTCCGGGCTCACCCGGCGCCCTCCGGGTCGAAGTAGACGGTTTTCTCCCTGGTGTAGAACCGCATCGCCATCTCACCGCCCTGTTCCTTGAAGGCCTGCGTGCTCGACTTCTTCACGCCGCCGAACGGCGCGTTCATCGCCATCCCGGTCGTCGGCTGGTTCACCTTGACCAGGCCGGCCTCGGCGTCCCGGGTGAACCGCAGCGCCATCGAGACGCTGCCGGTCACCACGCCCGCGGACAGCCCGTAGGCGGTGCCGTTCACGACCTCGATGGCCTCGTCGTAGCCGGACACGGTGAGGAACGCGAGGATCGGCGCGAACACCTCCTCCTGGGCGAGCCGGTGCTCGGGGCGGATCCCCGGGACGACCGCCGGGCGGGCGAAGTAGCCGCCCTCCGGGACCCGGCCCCCGGGACCGCCCGTGGACGGACCGTCCGGGGGCGGATCCTGGACGTCCCCCTCGGCGCCCGCCACCTCCAGGTACGCCTGGTACTTCTCCAGCTGGGCTCGGCTGGCCAGCGGCCCCATGGTGACGCCCTCGTCCAGCCCGTCGCCGACGACGACGGCCCGCGCCCGCTCCCGCACTCGCTTGAGCAGGCCGCTGGCCACGCGCTCGTGCACGACCACCCGCGACGTCCCGGTGCAGGCCTGGCCGGCCAGGCCGAACGCCCCCTTGGCCACGATGCCGGCCGCGAGGTCGAGGTCCGCGTCCTCCCAGACCAGGACGGCGTTCTTGCCGCCGGTCTCCAGCTGGCAGCGCGCCCAGGGAGACATGCCAGCGTGTATCGCCTCGCCGACCGCGGTCGAGCCGGTGAAGGTCACCGCGTCGACGCGGGGATCCGACACGAGGGCCTGGCCGGCCTCCGCGTGCCCGTGCACCATCGCCAGCGCCCCGCCCGGCACGCCCGCCTCCAGCAGCGCCTCCACCAGCCGCTGCCCCAGCAGCGGGGTCAGCTCGCTGGGCTTGAACACCACGCCGTTGCCGGCCGCGAGCGCCGGGCCGAGCTTGCGCGAGGGGATGTTCAGCGGGAAGTTCCACGGCGTGATCGCCGCGACCGTCCCGACGGGTTCCCGCCGGGTGAACACCAGGCCGCCATCGGACGGGAAGCTCTCACCGGTCAGCCGGAGCGCCTCGCCGGCGTACATCCGCAGGTTCTGGGGCGTCCGCCGGGTCTCGTTCCGCGCCTCGGCCAGCGTCTTGCCCTCCTCGCGCACCAGCTCGGCCGCCAGCTGACCGGCGCGTGAGGCGAGGATGTCCGCGGCGCGGTACAGCACCCCGGCGCGGGCTTCGGGGCCGAGCCGGGACCACGCGTGCCGCCCGGCCGCGACCTGCTC
>JAFMRC010000390.1 GCA_017354375.1 Nocardiopsaceae bacterium
CGCCGGCGCCGGCGTGGCCGTCCGCGAGGCGGGGTGCCGGGTGGGCTTCACGGTCGGCGCCGGGTGCCGCGGCGCCGAGTACCCCCGGTGCGACGACGAATGGCTCCGGGACGCGGTGCTGCTGTTCGCGGCCGCCTCGTCGGCCTTGGATGGCGGGTGCACGTAGGCCCACAGCGTCAGCACGCCCAGGAACAGCACGACGAGAACGACCGTCGAGTTCCGCGGCCGCCCGAGCCCGAACCACTCCCGTAGCCACTCCCGCAGGCCGCTCACGAGGCCGCTCCGGTCGCCTTGGCGGTGGTGGCCTCGGCGGCCACCACGATGCCTTCCGCCCGGAAGCTCCGCGCGACCCGCGCCCGGAGCTCACGGCTGACCGTGAACTGCATGCCGGGCAGCGTCCGCGCGACCATCCGGATCGAGAGCGTATCGACGCCTATTCCCTCGACGCCCATGACGACGGGCTGGTCGAGCATGATCTTGCGCAGCCGGTCGTCGGCGTAGGCTTCCTCACCGGCCTTCCGCAGCACGTCCGTGGCGTGGGCCACGTCCACCCTGGCCGGCACCGGCACGTCGACCACCGCCCGGGCCCACTCCCGGGACAGGTTCGTGACCTGGACGATCTGGCCGTTCGGGATGAAGACGACCTCCCCGCTGTCGGTGCGCAGCCGGGTGATCCGCAGCGTGACCTCCTCCACCGTGCCGGAGACGGGATCGGAGACGCTGGAGGCGTTGATCCGGACCAGGTCGCCGAACCCGTACTGCCGCTCCCCGGTGAGGAAGAACCCGGCGCCGATGTCCTGCACGAACCGCTGCATCCCGAAGCCGAGCGCGGCGGACACCAGCGCCGCGGGCGCGACCAGCCCCGCCAGCGGGACGCCGAGCTTCTGGATGATCAGCACGCCGGTCACGATGTAGACGATCGCGAGCGTGCCCCAGGTGATCACCTGCGCCGCCACGTGCCGGTGCTTGGCGGCCTCGGAGCGCACCAGCTCGTCGGCGCCGGCTGCCCGCGCGTCGATGTGCGCGACCACCTTGCCGCGCACCCAGTTCGCCAGCCGGGTGAGCAGGACGGCCCCGAGCACGAGCAGGACGATGACCAGCAGGTCACCGCGCGCCCAGGTCTCGAACCCGGACAACTGCGGGCTAGCGAGCGACAACTCGGGCCTCCCCTCCCAGGCGCGCGATCTTTCCGCGCGCCCCCTCACCAGTCTAGGCACGCACCGAACCACAATCGTTATCTTTAACGGATCGAGGCGGCTCGGCCCGGCCCAGGCGCCTCGATCCGTTCGGTATCAGGGGGGTTTGCCTGGCGTCCGGGGCCCGCGGCTGGCTAGGCCGGCTCGGCCACGGACCTGGAGCCGAGCAGGGCGATGGTCGCCCGCACGGCGACCTCGGTGATGTCGCTCAGCCGGCCGCCGTCCTCGACCGTCCACGCGATCAGCTCGCGCAGGCCGCCGAGCATGATGATCGCGACCGGGCGGGGGAGCGGGGCGATCCCGGCGGCCCTCATCTCCTCGGTGCCGGACAGCGCCTGGACCAGCGTGACGAAGCGTTCCAGCATGTCCCGCTGGTGCGTGCGCGCGGTCGCGCCGAGCGAGGGCAGGTCGCGGATCCAGCTCAGCACCAGCGCGGGCTCGGTCTCGGCCGTCGCGATCCACGCGGTGACCGCCTGGCGGGCCTGGAGCTCCCACGGGGCCTTCGGATCGACGGCGGCGCTGACCTCGCGGACCAGCCTCGCGTTCGCGTCCGTCAGCAGGGCGATGAAGCACTCCTCCTTGTCCGCGAAGTGCTGGTAGAAGGTGCGCCGCGAGGTGCGCGCCCGGCGCACGATGTCGGCGACGGTCGTGTCGCGGTAGCCGCTGTCCGCGATCGACTCCGCGAGCGCGTCGAGCAGCCGCCGCCGGAAGGCCTCGGTCATCCTGGCCAACCTATCCTCCTGCTCCCCGCTGGCTGCTGCCCGCCGGCTGCTTCCCGCCGGGCCTTGAATCGAGTGGTACGTTGCCGTACCATCATGACATGGTACGCGAGCGTACCGCTATCACAGCGGTCAGGTTCCCCCCGGGGCCGGGCACCCCGCGCCTGGTGCAGGGCGTGATCGCGATGCTCGCGCAGCGGCGCGGGATACCGGGGCTGCGCGAGCGCTACGGTGACGCGTTCACCGTGAACGTGGCGGGCTTCGGGCGGGTCGTGGTGATCAGCGACCCCGGCCAGGTCAGGCAGGTGTTCCTGGCGGGACCGGGGGTCATCGAGAACCTCGACGACAACCTCGGGCGGGTGTTCGGGCCCGGCTCGATGTTCGCGCTCACGGGGGAGCGGCACCGGAAGGAGCGCAAGCTCCTCGTCCCGCCCTTCCACGGCCGGCGGCTCGCCGCCTACGAGCGGATCGCCGCCGAGGAGGCGGATCGCGAGTTCGCCTCGTGGCCGTCGGGCCGGGAGTTCGCGGTCATGCCGTCGATGATGCGGATCACGGTGAACGTGATCCTGCGCGCGGTGTTCGGCGCCAGGGGTCAGGAGCTGGACGCCCTGGCCGAGCTGCTGCCGAAGGCGGTGCGGCTCGGGTCGGTCCTGGCCGCGGTGCCCATCCCGAAGACCAGGGCGAAGTGGACCCCGTGGGGACGGGCGATGGCGCTGCGCCGCGACTACGACGCGATCGTCGACTCGATGATCGCCGCCGCGGAGGCCGACCCGAAGCTGGACGAGCGCGACGACGTGCTCGCGCTCATGCTGCAGGCCCGGTACGACGACGGATCGAAGATGGCCAACTCCGACATCGCCGATGAGCTGCTCACCCTGCTGGCGGCCGGCCACGAGACGACCGCGATCACGCTGGCCTGGGCGGTCGAGCGGCTGCGCCGGAACCCCTCGGTGTTGCGCGACCTCGTGGCCGAGGTCGATGCCGGGGGCGTGGGGCCCGGGGGCGCGGGATCCGGGGGCGGCGAGCTCCTGCAGGCGGTCATCACCGAGGTGCAGCGCACCCGGCCCGTGATCGACCTGGTGGGCCGCACGGTGAAGGCCGAGAGCATGGAGCTCGGCCCCTGGATCCTGCCCCGGGGCACCACCATCGCGGTCAGCATCGGGCTGATGCACGAGAACCCGGAGCTGTTCGGCGACCCCGGGGAGTTCCGCCCGTCCCGGTGGATGGGGGCGAAGCCCGACCTGCATGAGTGGATCCCGTTCGGCGGCGGGACGCGGCGCTGCATCGGCGCCGCGTTCGCGAACATGGAGATGAACGTGGTGCTGCGCACCATGCTGCGCGACTTCACGCTGGAGCCGCTGCCGCCGGGCACGCCCGGGGAGCGGTGGCACTTCCGCGGCATCGCCAGCTCGCCCGCCAGGGGCGGCGAGGCGATCGTGACCCGAAGGAGAGAACGTGACCATGACTGAGGACACCGTGGTGGGGGAGACCCCGGCGGGCGGCAGCGCCGCGGAGCACGTGGACGTGCTGATCGTCGGGGCCGGGCTGTCCGGCATCGGCGCCGCGCGGCACATCCAGTCGGCCTTCCCCGGCCGGACCTTCGTGATCTGCGAGGCGCGCGACGCGCTCGGGGGGACGTGGGACCTGTTCCGGTACCCGGGGGTACGGTCGGACTCCGACATGCACACGCTCGGCTACCGGTTCCGGCCGTGGACTCAGGACTCCTCCATCGTGGACGGGCCGTCGATCCTCCGGTACCTCCAGGACACCGCCGCGGAGACCGGGATCGACAAGCGGATCCGCTTCGGCCACAGGGTGACCCGGGCGGCCTGGTCGTCCGCCGAGGCCCGCTGGACGGTAACCGCGGTGGCCGGAGGGAAGCCGGTCACGTTCACCGCCAGGTTCCTGTACGGGTGCACCGGCTACTACCGCTACGACCACGGCCACGAGCCCTCCTTCCCCGGCATCGAGGACTTCGAGGGCACGGTCGTGCACCCGCAGCACTGGCCGTCCGACCTGGATTACTCCGGCAAGAAGGTCGTCGTGATCGGCAGCGGCGCCACCGCGATCACGCTGGTCCCGGCGATGACCGACAAGGCCGCGCACGTGACGATGCTGCAGCGCTCGCCCACCTACATCACGTCGCTGCCCGAGGTGGATCCGGTCTACACGCTGCTGGGCAAGCTGGTCGGGAAGCGGCGGGCCTACCCGGTGATCCGCTGGAAGAACGTCGCGGTGCAGACGCTGTTCTACCAGCTGTGCCAGCGGCACCCGGACCTCGGGCGGTCGCTGCTGCGCCGGATGGCGATCCGCCAGCTGCCACCCGGCTACCCGGTGGACACCCACTTCAAGCCGCGCTACAACCCATGGGACCAGCGGCTGTGCGTCGTCCCGGATGGCGACCTGTTCCGCGCGATCCGCGAGGGCAAGGCGTCGGTGGTCACCGACCGGGTCGCGTCGTTCACCCCCGGCGGGATCCGGCTGGAATCCGGCGAGGAGCTGGACGCCGACGTCGTGGTCACGGCCACCGGGCTGAAGCTGCTGGCCTTCGGCGACATGGCGCTGTCGGTGGACGGCGCCGACGTCAATCCGCCGGAGACCATGGCCTACAAGGGCATGATGATCTCCGGCGTGCCGAACTTCGCCTTCACCATCGGCTACGTCAACGCCTCCTGGACCCTGAAGGCCGACCTGGTCAGCGAGTACGTGGTTCGGCTGCTGCGGCACATGGACGCCGGCGGCTACGACAGCTGCGTCCCGGTCGCCGACTCCTCGGTCGAGGTCCGCCCGCTGCTGGACTTCTCGGCCGGCTACGTGCAGCGCTCGGTGCACGAGTTCCCGAAGGCCGGGGCCAGGGCGCCCTGGCAGGTGCTGATGAGCTACCCCTACGACCTGCTGAAACTGCGGTTCGGCAAGGTCGATGACGGCGTGCTGCGGTTCACCCGCCGCGCCGTGGCCCCGTCCGAGCCGACCCCGGCGTCGTCGGCCGAATCGGCCCCGGCGCCCGCCCCAGCCTCGGCGCCCGC
>JAFMRC010000391.1 GCA_017354375.1 Nocardiopsaceae bacterium
GGCCGGGGCCGGGCCGGCCGGGGCCCCGGCCCCGGACCGGGCGGGTTCCCCGGTCACCGCCTCGCGGACCCAGGAACTCAGCGCGCTCAGCTTCCCGCCGGCGACGAGCGGACCGGTCAGCGCGTCCTCCCCGGACAGCGAGTCAGGCAGGCCCCGGCGCGCCTGGGTGGCGAGGTTCACGGTGCCGAACGCGTAGTCGGCGTCGCTGTCCCACTTCGCGCGCTCCTTGTCCGCCGAGCCGGCGTCCAGTCCCCGGACGTACCCGGTGAGCCACGCGCGGGCCGCCTGTTCGCCCTGGTCGCCGTAGACGCCGTGGGCGCACGCGCGCCACAGGGCACGCTGCGCGTACGTCGTCTGCTCGGCCGGCGTGCCCAGCGCGGCGGACAGCAGAGGGAGCGCTTCCGCTGGCCGGCCGGCCAGCCCGAGGCCGACGGCCAGGAAGGTGGCCGTGCGCGCCTGGTCGAGGTCACGCGCCTCGGCCAGCGCGGCGATCGCGCCCGTGGTGTCCCCGCTGGCGGCCGCCGACAGGGACACCACGGCGGGCCGGAGCCAGTAGCCGGGGCAGCGGGGCATGCTGTCTGGCAGGGCGGGGATATCCCCGGCCAGCGCGGACGGGTCCGTGACGTGGCGGACGAGCGTTCGCAGCAGCCGGTGCGCGGCATGGCGGATCGTGGTCTGTTCTTCGAACACCGCGAGCTCGGCCCGCACGTCCGACAGCTCGACGAAGGCGTCGAATGCCTTCGCGAGACGATCCAGGCGCTGCTCGAGAGTGCCCTGGATCTGCGACATCCGTGACCGCAGGTCACGCGCTTCCCTGGCCTGGGTGGTGGAGGCGGCCTGAAGCTTGCCTTCGAGCCTTCGCCGCACCAGCTTGTCGCCGGTGTCCTCGAAGAACCACTCGGCAAAATCGCTCATCCTTCTCCCCACTCACCCTGGGCGTTGCGGACAAAAGCGAGCGTAACAGCAACCGCGGGGGACATCAGGCGACCGAGTCGGGGACGCATCGGGCGCGAGAATGTGGCTGGTTTGTCCGGGTCAGCGGGTGATCTGGCCGCTCACGTGGGCGATGTCTGGTTTAATCGTGAATTGTGCTGCGAAGAGCGTTCTCTGGGGCGATCGCGGGAGCCGCGACGTTCGCGACCGCCCTCATGCTCGTCACCGCCACCGCCGCACCCGCGGCGGGGGGCACGGCCGGCCACGCGGCGGGGAGCCGTGCGCATGCCGGGGCCGTCACCCACACCGGGCCGATCACCGACGTGAGCAGCCGGTGCCCGGGGCAGAACGCCGAAGTCGAGCAGGCGACCTGGCACAGCGACGTGTACGTCGCGTGGATCGGGTGCGGTGGCATCGGGTTCTCCCGGTCGTTCGACGGCGGCCGGACCTGGAGCGCGCCGGCCGAGATGGCCGGATCCGCGAACGGGTGGGATCCGGCGGTCGCGGTGGCGCCCGACGGCACGCTGTACGTCTCCTTCATGAACTCCACCAAGACCCACTCGTTCCCGGTGGTGGACACATCCTTCGACCACGGGCTGACCTTCGCGCGGCCGTCCAGGCTGGTGCCGCCGCACAAGAAAAACTGGGGCGACCGCGACTTCATCGCCGCCGGGCCGCACGGCGTCGTGTACCTGACCTGGGACTACGGACCCAGCGCGGCCAAGGTCACCACGACCTGCCCGCCCAGCGGCAGCTGCGCGTTCGCGACCGGCGACCTGAACGTCGTCATCCAGAAGTCCACCGACTACGGCCGGACCTGGGGGCCGATCACGCACGTCAGCCCCGGCTTCCCGGCCAGCGGCGGGGACAGCGCTCCGATGGTGGTCCAGCCGGACGGCCGGATCGACCTGGAGTACCAGGGCTACGACATCTACAACCGCACGACGTACGCGATGAAGCCGGCCCACACCTACTTCACGTCCTCGGACGATGGCGGGCAAACCTGGTCGCGGCCGGTCCGGGTTGGCGCCTCAGCCGGGACGATGTCGCTGGCGGAATGGTGGATCGACGGGGCGATCGGCCGGGACGCCGCCGGGGACCTCTACATCACCTGGGACACGCAGAATAAGAGCGGCGGGACCAAGACCGATACGGGGTGGCTGTCCTACTCCACCGACCAGGGCCGGTCCTGGTCCGCGCCGGTCCGGGCCACGCCCGACACCGACGACGCGGCCCACATCGTGCAGGTCCTGGGCGGCGCGGGCGACACCGCATACGTGGGCTGGCTGTCGGACAGCTCACCGCATGGCTACGCGCAGTACCTGCGGGCCTTCTCGCTGCGGCGCGGCTGGCTGTCCGGCCCCGAGCGGATCTCCCGGCGGTACGGCGACCCCTCCGTCTGGCCGGGCGACACCTTCGGCATCTCGGGGGGCGGCACCTCGGCGGGCGGCGGCATCCCGGCGGGGCCGTGCCGCCACGGGCTGGTGCTGAGCTGGGGCGGCGCGGTCAGCGGGTCGCGTCACTCGGAGATCTTCGCCGCGCCCGTGACCGTCTCGCCCGGGGTCACCTCCGGCTGATCCCGGTCCGAAGTCCCGGCGGTCCCGGCCGTCCCCGGGGCCATCTCCGCGTCCTTCCGCTTGGGCGGGGCGAAGGCCAGGCCCGCGGCGGCGCAGGCGAACGGGAGGGCCGGGATCAGGTAGCGGTAGTCGAAGTCGGCGATCGCGATCGGGAACACCAGCAGCGCCACCGCCGTGATCCACGGCAGCATGCTGGTGCCGCGGACCTCCCAGCGCACTCGCAGCGGCCGCACGTCCCAGGCCCGCTTCACCGACCATCCGCGCCGCCGGATCGCGAACACGCCGCCCAGGCCGATCAGGAAGATCAGGGCCAGCAGCGGCCCCCAGGTGAACACGATCCGCTGGTAAACCAGGATCGGGTACGCGAACACCGGGTCCAGCACGCCCGGCGCCTGGTGGCCGTAGCTCATCCAGTCCGAGTAAGCGGTGCCGCCCGGGATCCACTCGTGGTCCTTCTCGTTCGGCGGCAGCACGTTGTACGTCGCCGTCTTGTAGTGCACGTGGAAGTCGTAGTAGTACGTGGTGCCCGCGCCCGGGTAGGCGATCCGCGGGAACCCGAACGACAGCAGCGTGTCCAGCACCACGGTCTTCGCGTACTGGAGGGGCTGCGCCTCGACCGCGTGGATCGCGAAGCTGGTCAGCAGGCTGTTGCCGGCCGGGGACACCGGCCCGCATTCCTTGCTGCCCTTGACGATCGTGCAGATCGAGTTCATGTCCTGGTGCACGTACGGCGCGTGCCAGATGTAGTCCCCCGGCGGGGTCCGGTCCACGATCGCCTGCTCCGGGCAGACCTTCGCCTGCTCGCCGGTGGGCTTGATGACGGCGCAGTCCGCGAACGACGACGTCCGGCCCCATAGGTAGAAGCCGGTGGACATGGTCATGCCGTACTGCCCGGTGCTGGAGTGGAACCAGTTCGCGTACGCGCCGACCGGGATCAGGATCCCGGCGCACATCACGACCGCCGACACCCAGCCGGCGACCGTCTTCCACGCCCAGCCGCGAATCAGCACGAACAGCGGGAAGATGACCAGCACGATCACGCCGTCGGTCCGAACGATCGCGGCGTAGCCGAGCAGCAGGCCGACGACCAGCGCTTTCCACGCCGAGAGCCTCGGCTTCCACAAGACGATCGTCAGGCTGGCCATCAGCAGGAACGTGAACAGCGCCTCGGTCATGATGAGGTGCTCGTTCTCGATCACGTAGCCGTCGAGCAGCATCGGCAGCGACGCGATCGTCGCCCACTTCTTCGACACGTTGGCTCGCCGCAGCAGGGCGTAGATCATCACCGCGTCGGCCAGCCCCATCAGGTGCTGGGCGACGACGACGAGGGTCAGGCTGTGGAACGGCAGCAGCAGCCGCAGGAAGAAGGAGTAACCTGTGGTCTTCGACAGGTTCGGCTGCGGGCGCAGCGCCGCGCCGAGGTAGACGTACGAGTCGCCGGCGAACCACAGCGCCCCCGGGTAGCCGAGCACGGCCAGCAGCCGCAGCACCGCGCCGGCCGCGAGCGCCCAGCTGAACAACTTGTGGCGCCGGTAGAGCTCTCGCACGCGTTCTCGCACGCGCTTGATCCTATCCATCCGAGCCGGCCCACCGCTCCAGCTGCGCCACGAACGCGGCGGAATCGCGCCGCCAGCCGTCGGCGGCGCGGGCGGATTCGTGGGCCCGGGCGCCCAGCTTCACCCGCAGGTCCGCGTCGGCGTCCAGCCGCAGCACCGCCTCGGCGGCGGCGCGCACCCCATCCGGCCCGAACGGCACCACGAACCCGCAGTCGGCACTGGTCACGAGCTCCGCGGCCAGCGGCAGCGGCGTGGTGACCACCGGCAGCGCGCGGGCCATGTACTCGTGCACCTTCGTCGGCATCGAGTGCCGGAAGTTCGCCTCGTCGTGCAGCAGCGACAGCCCGGCGAGGGCGCCCTCGATGAGCGTGAGGGCCTCCTCGTTCGGCACGAAGCCGTGCCAGCGAACGGCATCCGCGGCCTCGATGTGCGCCTGGGCAGCAGCGTCGGCGGAGCCGATCAGCTCGACGGAGATCCCGTGCGGCGCGAGTTCCCTCCCCAGCGCCACCATCTCGGCGCTTCCCCGGTCCGGTGAGATGTGCCCGACGTACACCACCCGCCGCGGCCCCGACGGCGGGGCGGCGGTGTCGGGCACGTAGGTCGTGTTCGGCACCACCGGGTGGGTGCCGCGGAACCGGTCGTTGTAGCCGTGCTCGGCCAGGAGGAGGTGCAGGCGGCGCTCGGCCAGCCGCTCGGCCAGCCGCACTCCCCCGCCGACCGCGGGCCGCAGGAACGCCGGCAGCCACGCCTTCGTGGTCAGCGCCGCGGCGGTGTCCTCGTGCACGTCCCACACCGTCGGCGGCCGCGTGGCCCGGGGCGGCAGCGCCAGCAGCAGCTCCGGGTCGTGGACGAGCAGCA
>JAFMRC010000392.1 GCA_017354375.1 Nocardiopsaceae bacterium
CCTATGGCCCTGGCGGCCTGGCGGCCGGGTCCGCCGCGGTCGGCACCGCCCAGGCCGGCTTCGAGGGCGACGAGATCGCGGCCGTGCTCGACTGGGGGCAGCGCGCCGCCGCCCGCGTCACGGAGCTGGAGGGCGACGACGACAAGATCACCTCTCTCGCCGAGGAGGAGGCCGCTCTCGCGGCCGAGGTTGCCGAGCTGGCCGGGAGGCTGTCGGAGCTGCGGCAGGCGGCCGCGGACCGGTTCGCGGCCGACGTGACCGCGGAGCTGACCGCGCTGGCGATGCCGCACGCCCGCGTGACCGCGGTGATCACCGAGCTGGGCGAGCCGGGGCCGCACGGCAAGGACGACGTGGAGCTGCGGCTGGCGGCCAACCCCGGCGCGCCCGCGCTGCCGCTGAACAAGGGCGCCTCCGGCGGTGAGCTGTCCCGCGTGATGCTGGCGATCGAGGTGGTGTTCGCGGGCGCGGACCCGGTGCCCACGTTCATCTTCGACGAGGTCGACGCGGGCGTTGGCGGCAAGGCGGCCGTCGAGATCGGCCGTCGGCTGGCCAAGCTGGCCCGGCTCGCGCAGGTCATCGTGGTCACGCACCTGCCGCAGGTCGCCGCGTTCGCCGACAACCACCTGATGATCGCCAAGTCCAGCGACGGCCTGATCACCAGCAGCGGCGTGATGCGCCTGGACCGCGGTGGCCGGGTGCGGGAGCTGTCCCGGATGCTGGCCGGCCTGGAGGACTCCGAGCTCGGCCAGGCCCACGCCGCCGAGCTCTTGGCCCTCGCCGCCGAGGAGGCGGGCAGCCAGTAGCGCGCCAGCAGGGTACGCGGAACCAGGTCGAATCTTCGTCCTGGCTAGAGTGTTGTCGTGTATAGTCGAGCAAGTACGGGTAAGTGAGTTCGAGGCCCGAATGTCGGTGCCTGACCGTACCATCTGTGCTGCGAAGAGCGATGGTATGAGGATTGTATAACCGGAGTAAGCTATGTATATGACGAAGCGGAAGGAGCGCCTCACGGTCACCGTTGACGCCGAACTACTGGCCGTCGCCAACGACGCGGTCCAGCGGGGCAGCGCCGACTCGCTGAGCGCGTGGGTGAACGAGGCGCTGGCCGAGCGGGCCGAGCGGGACGAGAAGCTCGCGGCCATGGCCGACGCGGTCGCCGACTACGAGGCCGAGCATGGCGTGATCACGGAAGCCGAGATTGCGGCGCAGCGCCGGGCTGACCGTGAGGCGGCCATCGTGGTTCGCGGACGGGTGCCCGATGAGCTCATGGAGCTCGACCGGCGGAATCGGGGGGAGTCATGACGCTGATCCTCGACAGCGGCGCGCTGCTCGCCCTCGAACGCGATGACAGGGCGGCCTGGAGGCGCTATGAGTCGGCACGGCTCACCGGCTCGGCCCCGGCCAGTCATGGCGGCGTGCTCGGGCAGGTGTGGCGCGATGGCGGCCCGCGTCAGGCCCGGCTGGCAAAGGCCCTCAAGGGGATTGATGTCCGGCCGCTCGACGAGGTTCTCGGCCGCAAGGCCGGAGCCCTCCTCGCCGCTACGGGGACCAGGGACGTCATCGACGCGGCGCTGGTCCTCCTGGCCGAGGACGGCGACGAGATCGTCACGTCCGACCCCGATGATATCGGCGTGCTGGCCGGTCATGCCGGACTGCACATCGACGTCGTGCCCGCCTGATCAGCGTTCGCTGGTGAAGATCCGGAGGAAAAAGAAGAACACGTTCAGGATGTCGAGGAAAATGGACGCGGCGATCAGCGGTGCGGAATTAAGCCCAGCCGACCGCCGCAGCCGCTGGAAGTCGACCATGGTTATCCCGGCGAAGACCAGCAGCCCGAGCCCCGCGTAGATCAGCGACCCGTGCGGGATGCGCACGAAGATAAGCACGATCCCGAAGACGAACAGTGCCAGCAGCGCCGCGAACGACGCCCGCGCCAGCCAGAACAAGTTCCGCCGCGTCAGGTACCCCATCGTCCCGAACGCCCCGATGAACAGCGCCGTCGCCCCGCCCGCCTGCCAGAGGATCCGCGGGTCCGCGGCGGCGTAGAACACCAGCACCGGCGACGACCCCGCCCCGATCAGCGCGCCGAAGGCCAGCAGCAGCACGATCGATGCCCCCGCCGACCGCCGCGCCGCGAACCGCATGATCAGCAGCACCACGAACGCCGCGATGTACGCGCCGAACGCCACCATATGCGTCAGGCCCCGCCCCGCGTACGCCCCAGCCGCGAAGAAAGCGGCCACCGCCGCCACCAGCCCCATCGTCTGCCCGAACAGCGTCCGCCCCCGGTCGCGGGCGCCGACCCCGTACGGCCGGTAGGCCATGGTCCCGTGCATGAGCGGTGTCCCCCTCAAAAGATCAACCCCTATTATCCCGAACGGATCTCCTCGCCTCCCCCGTTCCCCCGCCTCCCCCTGTCCCGGGAGGTTCAGGCCCTAGGATAGGCTCGGCGTGGAGCTTATTGATACTTATAGTGCAAAAAAACTCCACGCTGCCGGAAACAGCATGATAACAGCAAGAAGCGGCGGAGCCGCGGGGCTGCGAGGGGGAGAGCGAGCGGCGGCGATCGGTCTAGGGTGAGGGCATGGGCAAGCTGAAGGTTCTGTTTATCGGCGGGAGCGGGGTTATCTCGTCGGCGTGCGCGCGGGTGGCGGTCGAGGCGGGGATCGACCTTTACGTCCTGAACCGGGGACAGACGGCGACCCGGCCGCTTCCGGCGAGGGTGACGGAGTTGCGGGGGGACGTGCGAGACGCGGCATCCGTTCGGGATGCGATCGGGGATCGTGATTTTGACAGCGTCGTGGACTGGGTGGCGTTCACCCCGGAGCACGTGCGCACGGACATCGGGCTGTTCCGGGGCCGGGCCGGGCAGTACGTGTTCATCTCGACGGCGTCCGCCTACGCCAAGCCGGTCCTCCGGCTGCCGATCACCGAGTCCACGCCGCTGCGGAACCCGTACTGGCGGTACTCGCGCGACAAGATCGCCTGCGAGGACCTGCTGACGGCCGAGTACCGGGACAGCGGGTTCCCCGTCACGGTCGTGCGGCCGTCGCACACCTACGACAAGACCAAGACCGTGCTCTCCGGCGGCTGGACGACGCTGGCGCGGATGCGGGCCGGCCGGCCGGTGATCGTGCACGGCGACGGGACCTCGCTGTGGACCGTGACCCATCATGAGGACTTCGCCCGGGCGTTCGTGCCGCTGCTGGGGGACCCGCGGACCTTCGGAGAGGCCTTCCACATCACCTCCGACGACGTGCTGACCTGGGACCAGATCGCTGGCGCGCTCGGTGCCGCGCTCGGGGTGACCCCGCGGATCACGCACGTGCCCTCGGACGCCATCGCCGCGGCCGACCCGGACTGGGGGGCGGGGTTCCTCGGCGACAAGGCCCACTCCGTGGTCTTCGACAACTCGAAGATCAAGTCGGTCGTGCCCGGCTGGCGGGCGGTCATCCCGTTCCACCAGGGCGCCCGCGAGATCGCTGACTGGTACCTGGGCGACCCGGCGCGGCAGGTCGTCGATCCCCGGCTGGACGCCCTGATGGACAAGCTGGCCGGGACCTACGGGGCGTCCGCGGAGCAGGAGCAGGAGCAGGAGCAGGAGTAGCGGGCGGCGTCAGCCGTAGATGAGGAGCTTGCCGCCGAGGAGCAGCGCCGCCGTCGAGCCGGCCAGCCAGATCAGGGCCCAGATCGCGCGGGGCACGTACGTGGCCTTGCGCAGGTTGTGGGCGTTCTCGGCCTTGACGCCTTCCCCCACCGCGAAACGCACGCCGGAGAGCAGCAGGAGCCAGGTCAGGCCGTAGGCGATGTACACGTCGGGCTCGCCGTGCCAGTAGCGGAGGGCGGCGACGAGAAGGGCGACCGCGATGGGCACCGATAGGCAGCCGAAGGACCGGGCGATCAGGAACATCATCAGCACCAGCAGCGCGACCGTCAGCCAGATGACGACGACCGGGTGGCCCAGCGCGATGATCCAGGCCGCCGCCAGCCCGAACAGGCTCGGCCCGAGGTAGCCCGCGGCAAGCACGATGACCAGGCGCAGGCCCTCGCCCGCGACCACGCCGGTCTTGCCGCCGGAGTGCCGGTCCAGGGCGATCTCGCCGACGGTGAACCCGAGGAAGAACGCCAGCAGGGCGTGCGCCCCCTCACGGCTCATCACGGAGAAGTGCCCGGACAGCGTCCGCAGCAGCGGAACCAGGGTGAGGGCGAGGGCCGCCAGGCCGATGAGGGCCGCGTCGGTGGGCGGCAGCGGCGGGTGCGTCTCCTGCATACTCCGGACCCGATCGAGAGGGGGTGGCGAACCCCGGCTTCCCCGGAACCGCCGGAGTATGCGCGGAACCTACCGGGGAGCGATGCGGAAGACCGGGTATCCCGGCGCGATCGCCCGCAGGGTCTCCTCCGGGGCCTTCGCGTCGACGCCGTCGAAGAAGACGCCGACCTCGAACTTCCACTTCTTCAGGTAGGCCCGCAGGATCGCCGGCTTGTCGTCGTCGCTGATCTCGGTGGCCGTGAACCGCTCCGTCCTGCGGCCGACCCGCAGCTCGCCTTCGCCGTTCGCTGCCCGCAGGTTGCGGACCCACTGAGTGTTGCCGCGCGGCGCGACCAGGTAGCGGTCGCCGTCGAAGTGCAGCGGGTTGACCGGATTGCTGCGCCACTCGCCGGTCTTGCGCCCCCGGACGTAGAGCATGCGGGAACCGTAGACGCTGATCCCAAGCCGGGTGAGCCGGGCGACGATGTCGTTGAAGACGCTGGTGGCGCTCTTGGGTGAGACGTAGCGCGGGCTAGTGGTCATGGTTTCCGCCTTCGTCGTAGTAATAGGACGTAGCCCCGGGAAGGCGGCTGATTAGCGGGTTCCGCTTGTGAAGGGGACGTCCTCCTGGTGCGGTAGTGCGGGCTTGGTGTCCCAAACGCAGTGAGGAGGACGTC
>JAFMRC010000155.1:0-6341 GCA_017354375.1 Nocardiopsaceae bacterium
GCCGGGCGGGCTGGGGTGCGGCTTCCGACCGACTTCCCCTGGTGCTTCGCAGCGCTTTCCGGGGGACATCCCCGGAGCCCCCCGGTGCCGGGCTTCGCCCGGCGGCCAGGTGCGGCTTCCGACCGACTTCCCGATGGTTCGCAGTGTTTTCCCGGGGAGAGCGGGTTCCGGTCGGCTTACCGGCGGGCCGGGCGGTTGGTTGGGGAAGGCCGGTAGGCTAGGCCCCACGTTTCCATCGAGGCTGGAGGGTCCGACGCAGTGAAGAAGCTGTTTATCCTTGCCCTGGTCGTAGTCGGCGGCCTGGCCGCCTGGCGGAAGGTCCAGGCACAGCGAGCCGATCTCGACCTCTGGAGCGAGGCCACCACGGCTGACGATTACTGACAGCCGCTTTCCGAGATAGCACCGATGGCCGCCCCCGCCATCCCCCCGGTGTCACTCGTCTGTTACGACCTGGCGAAGATCGTCATTGACGACGAGATAGTCGAGCGTGCCTTTGCCGAGGCGATCGCGACACTGGGCATAGTCGCGGGCACCGAGGCCTACACGCGTTCCATGGTCAGGTTCGATCGGGGCCGGGGCCGGTCGCCCGCGGACATCCTGCGCGAACTGTTCGAAGGTGACGAGACGCGAGCACAAGCGGCATGCCTCGCGTTCGACCAGTCGTTCAGCGCGGCTGCCGAGCGGTTTGGCGTCGCGGCCTCCCCGGAGGTGCTCGCGCCGTTCGGCAAGGTCTCCGCGGCCGGCCGGCGAGTGTGCTCGCTGACGACGCTATCCAGGGGTGCCGCCGGCCCACTGATCGGCCAGCTGCACCTCCATGGCCCGGCCGACTTGGTGCTGTGCGCCGATGACGCGCCGCGCGGCTTCCCCTGGCCGGACCTCGTGCTCACCGCCATGCTCCGCCTCGGTGCCGGCGACGTCCGGGAGGTCGCGGTGGTCAGCGCGACCGAGGCCGGCCTGCTAGCCGGTCACCGAGCCGGAGCCGGAATGGTGGTGGGGGTCACCCGGAACCGGAAGCGGCTCCCGGCCATGCGCAAGGCCGGAGCGACCCACATCCTCGACGACATCGCCGCCCTCCCCGACCTCCTCGCCACCCCCTGAGCCCCGCCGCCTCCTCGCCATTTCTCCCGAAGATCTTGGCGTGGAACCGGTACCCCGCTACTGGAAGTACGCCAAGATCTTCCCCCGGCTTACACTCGGAGGCACACCGGGACTGCCGGAGGTGAGGGACACCGGAACTGCCGGAGGTGAGGCATGCCGGAACTGCCGGAGGTCGAGTCGCTCGCCGCGTTCCTGCGCGAGCGGGCCAGCGGTCGTACCGTGGCCCGCGCCGAGGCCGCGTCGTTCGCCGTGCTCAAGACGTTCGATCCGCCGCTGTCTTCCCTCGCCGGCCTGACCGTCGGCCAGGCCGGGCGGCGTGGCAAGTTCCTCGACCTGCCCTGTGGCCTTTCCCGTAGCGACGAGCCCCGCGGCGGCGAGTTGCACCTGGTCATGCACCTGGCGCGAGCCGGATGGCTGCGCTGGCGTGACGCCATGCCGGACAAGTCCGCCAAGCCGGGCAAGAGCCCGCTGGCGTTCCGCTTCGTGCTCGACGACGGGACGGGTTTCGACCTGACCGAGGCGGGCACCCGGAAGCGGCTCGCGGTCTACCTTGTGCGAGACCTTGATGACGTGCCCGGCATCGCGTCGCTCGGGCCGGAGCCGATGGCGGAAGACTTCACGGTCGAGGCGCTGGCCGCGATCCTGAACGGACGCCGCACCCAGATCAAGGGCGTGCTCCGCGACCAGCGGATCATCGCCGGGATCGGCAACGCCTACTCCGACGAGGTGCTGCACGCGGCCAAGATGTCCCCGTTCAAGCTCGCGGCCAGTTTCACCCCCGACGAGGTCGCCACGCTGCACGGGGCAATAGCGGAGACGTTGCGAGACGCGATGATCCGTTCGGAAGGATTGGTTGCGAAGGATCTCAAGGGCGAGAAGAAGAGCGGGCTGCGAGTGCACGGGCGGGCCGGCCAGCCGTGCCCGGCGTGCGGGGACACGATCAGGGAAGTCTCGTTCGCGGACTCGGCCCTGCAGTACTGCCCGACCTGCCAGACCGGCGGCAAGCCGCTCGCCGACCGCCGCCTGTCCCGCCTCCTGAAGTTACCGCGCCCTCGGGGTGCGGCCCGCCCCCCGCTGCCGCCCGCGCCCCGCGCGCTGCCACCCGCCCACCCTCTTCGGCCCGAGTGCGCGATTGGGCTCGCTCTTGTCGGCCCGAGTGCGCGCCTGGCACGTTAAGGGCGGGGCACCCCGGGCACGCGGGCGAGCTATCGCCGTGGCGCTCGCTGGTATCCTTGACGGCATAGAGGGGCTATAGCTCAGCTGGAAGAGCACCTGCTTTGCAAGCAGGGGGCCAGGGGTTCGAGTCCCCTTAGCTCCACCAGACCAGGAGCCAGGCCGACCCGAGGCGTTCGCGGTCGAACGCCTGGACCTGGCGGCGGGAGGCAAGGGCGGCCGGGCTACGCCACGGCGGGCGGCGCGGGGGTTGCCACTAGGGATAATGAACCCATGCCATCTCCCGATTTCGACACGGTAAGCCTGGTGACCGTCGATGAGAACCAGGACGCATTCGTCGTCGGGCTGTTGGAGGACCAGACTGGCGACGGCGCGTACCTGATCTTTCAGTGCGGACTGACGCCGCCAGACGGGCAGGACGCCGTAACGGGCCTGGATAGCTACTGCTTGCTGGACGAAGACGGAGCGGTGCAGTATGGCGGCGTGCTGCGGGTCAGCCTGAACGGCGGCACTTTGACTCTTGAACTGTCCGAGGAAGCAGCAGAGGAACTTGGAGTAGATGACGCGGACCGTAGCATCACTCTTACGGTGCCCATCGCCGATGCTCCCCGCCTGTCTGCAGGGTTGCGCCGCATCTTTACCTACGGAAACCCGGATAAACAACCCCAGCTCGTCGGCCTATGACAAACGAGGTTTCCCGCGGCGAGGTTTTCGTTGAGGTGGCTGGTGCTCGTAGTTCCGGGCACTAGCAGGATGTTCGGCGAGTGACCGAGCAGCCAGGCGAGTCCGACCTGCGCGGGGGTTGCGCCCAGTTCGGTAGCGATGCGTTGCACGCTAGGATTTTCGGCAACCTTCGGCCGCTCCGGGGATGCGCCGCCGAGCGGGAAGAACGGGACCCAGGCGATGCGCTCGGCTTGGCAGAGGCGCAGCATGTCCTCGTCCTCGCGACTGATGAGGCTGTAGGAGTTCTGCACGGCAGCGATGCCCGCGGGCAGGGCGGCGCGCAGGAACTCGAGGGTTGTGCCGCTGAGCCCGATGGCGGCGATCTTGCCTTCATCACGCATGGCGGTCAGGGTGGCTAGCTGGTCGTCCAGCGGCACGTCCTGGTCGCCGGAAGCTCGAAGCCCAGGACCAGCGTCGAGGCGACGCAAGTAAACGAGGTCGAGTCGTTGCCGGCCGAGACCTCGCAGGTTGTACTCGACCTCGGTGCGCAGCTCATCCGGTCGCTGGGCCGGGCGCAGCGAGACCGGGCCTCCGGGGCTGGCGGTGGCCCCCACCTTGGTCGCGACCAGGACATTCCCGTCTGCTGGCAGGGCTTGCCGGAGGGCGTCGTTGACAAAGCCGTTCCCGTAGAACTGTGCCGTATCGATGTGGTTCACGCCGTGCTCGAGAGCGTGACGGAGCACCCGGTCTGCGGCGGCGGGGTCGGTGGACAGGCGCCCAAGTTGCATCGCGCCATAGCCGATACGCGCGACGGTGCGGTCGGCAAGCGCGCCCATACCTCCGGGAGCGGACGGGTCTGCGGGCGAGGTCATGAGGGCTCCGGTGACATACTCGATGCAAGCGGAGGAAGTTCCGCTTGGAAGTCACTATAGCATTAACGGAGGTTCCTCCACTTGTCGTCGAGCCCTCCTCGGCCATTGCGTGCCGATGCCCAGCGCAACCGAGAACGCCTGATCGCCGCCGGCCGGACGGTGTTTGCCCAGGGAAGCGAGGCGGCGACCCTGGAGGACGTCGCCCGCGCCGCAGGGGTCGGAATCGGCACCCTGTACCGGCATTTCCCCACGCGCGAAGCGCTGGTCGATGCCATCTACGCCTCGCAACTTGACGAGGTGACCTCATGCGTGCCCGGTCTACTGCGCACCTACCCGGCCGACCGGGCGCTGCGGGCCTGGATGGACCGCTACGCCATGTTCGTCGAGGCCAAGCGCGGAATCCTCGGCACGCTGCGCTCCGGCTGGGCCGCGGGCACCATCGCCACACCCGACACCCGCGCCCGCATCACCGCGGCGATCGGCGAATTTCTCGCCGCAGGAGCCGAGCAGGAAGTGCTGCGCAGCGATCTTCCCGCCGAGGACGTGACCGTCGCTCTCGTCGGTGTCTTCATGTCCACCACCACGATCGGTTCGCCCGACCAGGCTGGCCGCCTCCTCGACCTGCTTGTCGCCGGACTACGCCCGTAGGTCAGCGGGGGCTGGCTTGAGGGCGCGGAAGTGCAGCCGCGATTCCGACTGGACGGCGACGCCGGTGAAGCCGGCCGAGGCCAGGCGGCCGGGCAATGTCTCCGGCGCCACCGGCACGCAGGTGTCGAACAGGTGTATCGCGCGGAAGCGGGGGCTGGGCAGGCTGTCGCTCCCGGCGAACACGCCACCCGGGCGCAGCACCCGGTGCGCCTCGGCGAACAGCCGGTCCTGCAGCGCCGTGGACGGAACGTGGTGCAGCATCGTGAAGCACACCACGGCGCTGAAGCGTTCGGGCGGGAATGGCAGCCGGGTGCCGTCGCCGTGGACCACGGTGACCCGCTCGCCGAGGTCGGCCAGCCGATCGCGCAGCCCCGAGGCGAGTTCCGGATCGATCTCCAGGGCGGTCAGGTGCTCACAGCGGCTCGCGAGCGGGCGGGCGGTGACGCCGTAGCCTGACCCGATCTCCAGTACGTCGGCACCTAGCGCGATCCCGTCCAGCCCGGGAACCAGGGTCTGTTCCGCGAACCGCGCCCACTTGGGGGAGCGGCACAGCCACCGATGAATTATGTTCACGGCCTCCACGATGCCGTCCGGCCATGCTGACCGGCTACCGGTAAACTGCCACCTGATGCCTGTTTCCCGCCATCCCCGCGATGAGCGCTCTGTTTCCAGCGAGCACCGTGTTCCTAGCAAGCACCGCCCGCCGCGGCGTCGGCATCTCGACCTGCGGCACTCCGAGCGCGTCGAATGGCATTACCACGCCGAGCATCAGCTGGTGTACCCCAGTTCCGGCGTGCTTTCGGTGTCCACCAGCGCGGGCTCGTGGGTGGTGCCGCCGCAGCGAGCGGTCTGGCTGCCCGCCGGGGTGGCGCACTCGCACCAGGCGCACGGGCCGACGCGGATGCACTCGCTGTTCTTCGACCCGCCCGCCGATCCGCTCGGCGCCGTCCAGCCGACGGTCATCTCTGTCTCGCCGCTCATGCGAGAGGTTCTCATCGTGCTCACCGATACCGCCGCCGAGCGCACCCCCGCTGATCGCACCGCCGCCGAGCGCACCGCAGTCGGCCGCACCGCCGCCGAGCGAGAGCATCTCGAGGCCGTCGCCTTCGACCAGCTCCGCAGGTGCCCGGCCGAGCCGCTGCACCTGCCCGAGCCGGGCGACGACCGGCTCCGCGCGATCAGCGCCATCTTGCACGAAGACCCGGGCGACCCGCGGACCCTCGCCGAGCTAGGCCGTGCCGTCGGCGCCGGGGAGCGCACCCTGACCAGGCTTTTCCGTCAGCAAGTCGGAATGACCTTCCCGCAGTGGCGAACCCAGCTGCGGCTGCACCGCGCGCTCATCCGCATCACCCAGGGCGACCCGGTCACCACCGTCGCCGTCGCGGTCGGCTTCGCCAACCCCAGCGCCTTCATCGCCGCCTTCAAGGCGATGTTCGGAGATACGCCGGGTGCCTACCAGCGGACGCTGGGCACGTGATCAAACCCTCCTCCATCGAGGGTCATTGCCACGCCTCTAGAAGATCGTCGGGGCCGAACGCTACCGGGCTGCTCACTGACACGCCGCTGCGAGCTACCGCCACCATTGGGGTATCTTCACTCGCTCCCGGCACCTGCGGCCGATGAGCAATGAGGGCCGCGAGGTCACGCTCGCCGAACGGGTGGTTGTCACGCCACTTGATCGAGCCCACGAATGCGATCTGTTGCGCGACCGGCTCCCTATCCGCCCCGATCAGGTCGACTTCAGGATCGTTGGTCCGCGTCCAATAGCCGCCGATCACGCGGGGCTGCCCGGGAAGCCGATCGCTGATCCTGCTGAGCGAGTCGCGTATGACGGGTTCGATGGCGGCACCGCGCCAGGTGCTCCACGACGTCCTGACTCTCGCGGCG
>JAFMRC010000155.1:6351-10209 GCA_017354375.1 Nocardiopsaceae bacterium
CCCCCCCCCCCCCACGACGCTCGATCTCGGGAACGTGAGGCCCGAGGAACGCGAGCCAGAATCGCAGATGGGGGTCGGCGACGGAGTACCGCGTCTCCCGAGAGCGGCTGGCCGACAGCGGGGTTGACGCGAGGACGATGCGCTTGGCGGTAAGCAGGTGCAGGGCGCGGTTCAGCGTCGCCTGCGGCATCCCGCCCGCGGCCTGCTGGATCTTCGAGTACGCGCGCTCGCCTGCACCGATCGCACCGAGCACGAGCCGCGCCTGGGAATCCGGGGGGAATTCCGCCGCAAGCGCCCGTTCGCCGCTGACCAGCAGGGCCGACAGGGGATCGGCCACCGCATCGGCGACGTAGTCAAGGGTGGGCATCCCCGACGGCCATTCGTCGAGGATCAGGGGAAGGCCACCCGAGACCAGGTACGCGTCGAATGCCTCGGCGGCGGGCAGCGAGAGCATCTCGGCCGTGTCCGCCGGACTGAGCGGGGGGACGACGAGTTCGGTCGCCCGTTGATGGAAGGGGCGGCCATACTCATTCAGCGCCTCCATCATGGCTAGGTCCGATCCGACGCAGATGAGCAGGACCGGCTTGCGGGACAGTTCCCGGTCGAAGATCTTCTGCAGTGTTCCCTCGAAGCCGGAGTCGGCCCGCAGCAGGTACGGCATCTCGTCGATTACGACCACGCTCGGCTGATCATCGGGAAGGGAGCGGGCGAGGATCCGCAGCGCCGCGTCCCAGGTCGTCGGCGCCTGATCGCGGAAGAGTTCAGTGTCAAGCAGTGTCGATTCCCTGACCGCCTCGGCGAACAGGGCAAGGTCCGCCGCGAGCGTCGGCTGTCCGGAAGCCGTGAAGAATACCGACGGCACGTCCGCCCGATCGATGAATTCCTCGACAAGGCGAGACTTCCCGACCCGGCGACGTCCCCGGATGAGGATGGCCCGGCCGGGGCGTCCCGCCCGCCCGCCATCGGCAACCCGCCGCAGCAGCCGGTCAAGCAGCCCAAGCTCATACTTCCGCCCGATGAACCGTTCCATGTCGCTCCAGATAGCCTCATCATAGATACAAACAAAAATGAGTGTATCAGGTTTGGTTGTATTTGAGCCAAGGGGCACGCGACGTTCAAGGGCATCCAGATGCCGCGCTCGCGTGCGAGGCGGACCGTCCACACGACAGCGCTCCGCCGCCTGGCGTACGGCACGGGGTATGCAGACGGTAAGGCTGCCGGTTTGCCGCGTGTGCAGTAGTTTGTCCGGCCCGCCAGGTGGGGCCGGACGGCCGCGAGCGACCGCGGGCGGGAGGAGTCTGGGTTACGGCCGGGGTGTCGTGGAGTTTTTTCGCATTCTATGTGTAAAAGAACCCCACGATAAGATGACGGTAAACGGAAATATACCATCTAGGGGTATCTGTGCGGCCTCGTGGCGGCGGGAAGGCAGGGCTGTTCCCAGTGGACCCGGAAGGAACTGGCCGCTCCTGCGACGCACAGTGCAGAAGCTTCACACAAAGTAACAGCTTCCGGACCGCCCGGACCGCCCGGGGTGCTGAGATCCGCCGATCCGCCAGTCCGCCAGTCCGTCAGCCGGTGGCCGGGTGGGTGGGGGTCGTTCCGTTTGGGAGCAGCAGGTCGAAGCCGTCCGGCGTGTTGAGCATCCTGGGGCCGCGGCCCGCCTTGCCGGTGACCCCATAGTGCCACACGAGGGCGCCGGTGGCCGGGTCGATCGCGACCATGCGGTCGTTGTAGTCGTCGTTGGCCATGAAGACGCCGCTCGGCAGCATCTCGACGAGCGAGGGGTGGTTCAGCTCGCCTAGCCCGGACGCCGGGTGGTAGCGGTACAGAATCTTGCCCTGCCGGCTGAACTCGACGATCTGTCCGGGGCTGGCGTAGTCGGCGAGGAGGTACTTGTCCGGGCCGAGCTGCTGAGGGTCGGAGGGGTAGCTGACAGGATGAAGCTGGACCGTCCAGGCCAGCTTCCCGGTCGGCGTGTACTCACTCACCCACGACCCGTTGATCTCCGATACGAGCAGGTTGCCGTCGGCGAGCGGGGTGTCCCCGTTGGGAGATCCCATCGAGGACGGCGGGTTGTGCACGCACATGCCGTCCGTGCCGATCTGACGGGCGACCGTCCCGTTCGGGTTGATGATCAGCACCCGGCAGTTCTGCGCGTCGGCGACGGTGATCTGCCCGTTCTTCAGCTGGTAGGCGTCGTCGGGCTCGTGCAGGTAGCCGGGGGCGGTGCCAGGCTGGCCCGGGTGGCCGTAAGACCAGATGATCTTTCCCGACGGGTAGGCCATCTTGATGATGGTCTCGTTCTGCTCCTGGTTGGAGATGATCGCGGTGCCGTGGTCGGTGAAGAACGCGTCGTCGGGGAAGTAGAAGCGCTTCGGATCTCGCGGCGAGGAAGCCGACGGGTACCGCCACACGATGTGCCCCGCGGCGTTGAGTAGCAGCAGCCGGTTGTTGCCGCGATCGGCGACGAGCAGCTTCCCGCCGAAGTACGGTGATCCCGCTCCCGGCGCGCCCGCGGTCCCGAACTTCCGGTTCGGGCGGATCATCTGCACCGAGTTCACGGGGCTGCCACCGGCTTCCCCGCCGGCCAGCCACGCGGAGGATCCAGCCACCGTGACACCCGCGTGCGACACCGGGGCCTGGAGCTGGCCCGCGCGCAGCAGCTTCCGGCTCGCGGGATCGTAGGCCCAGATAGTGGAAACCGTCCGGGTGCCCTGGCCCGCCGCTGGAGCCTTGCCGCCGGCCACGAACAACTCGCCGCCCACGGTGACCGCGGCGGCGCCCGCCAGCGGCTCGGGCAGGGTTCCGGCGATGGTGGCCGTGTGACGGGCCGGATCCACCTCTTGGATGACGTTCACCGGTGCCCCGGCATGCGGCCCGGTGACGGCCTGGCCGCCGAACACCATGATCCGGCCCCCGATCGCCGCGACCGCGGGATAGCGCACGGGCACCGGGAGCGTGGCCGTGGTCGAGAAGGTCCGGCCGTCGGTGGTCGATAGCACCGTGGCGTCGGGCTTGCTTCCGTCGTAGCCGCCGACGAGATAGACGGTGCCGCCGATCGTGGCCGCCTGGGAGTCGGACCGTGGCGCCGGCAGCGATCCGGTCGTGGTGCCCGTGGCGGGGCCACCGGGGCCACCAGGGCGTGATCGCAGTGATCGCAGCGGGAACGACTGCACGCGGCTGGTCGTCACCGGCGTGCCGCCCCCTAGCACCAGGGCCTGGCCGCCGGAGGCCGCCGCCGCGGCGTCGTGCACGGGAGCGGCGAGCGTTCCGGTGCCGCGGACCTTCCCGGTCGCGGTCGTCACGGTGTACACGTCCGCCGTGGATGCGTCGCCGGACGTCAGGCCCCCGAGGATCACGAACTGGCCGGGCTGGCCGGGCACCACCGCCTCGCGGCTGAGGGGCCGCGGCAGGTGCCAGGGCAGCAGGCCGGACTCGGCGGCCGCCAGGCCGTGACCCGGCCCGGAAGCCGTGTCCTGGTGAGTTCCTGTGCGCCCGGAGGCGTGTGTCCCGCTCGCGGCGGGTGACCCACCGCTGCCGGCACCGCCGTTCCAGCAGGCCGCGACGCTGAAGGCCACGACGACGGCGACTCCCGCCGTGACGGCCCTCCGGCGGTGAACCGGGTTACCCATGCCGGCACGCTACGCCGCCACGCTATGCCGCGCTTCTGCTGCCGCTCTCAGCGATCGGAAAGACTGCGGTGTGCTTTGAGTACCCCGGTACCGAAAGCACACCGCACTCTCGCATCCCGCCCCCGCCGACCGCTGCCTGGTGGCGTTTTTTGCCACCAGGAGTGTCCGCGGGGGGTCCCGGGGGTCCGGGGGTGTCCCCCGGGAAGCACTGCGGGTCGTGGGCCCC
>JAFMRC010000155.1:10219-11960 GCA_017354375.1 Nocardiopsaceae bacterium
TGTAATCCGGGGTCGTCCCCCCGGGCGGTGCTCAATCAGTGCAAGGTGACGGTGCGGTTGCCGTTGAGGAGGACGCGGTGCTCGGCGTGCCAGGTGACCGCGCGGGACAGAACCCGGGCCTCGACGTCCCGGCCGGCCTCGGCCAGCCGATGAGGGGAGAACGTGTGGTCCACCCGGATCACGTCCTGCTCGATGATCGGGCCCTCGTCCAGGTCGGGCGTCACGTAGTGCGCCGTCGCGCCGATTAGCTTGACGCCCTTGGCGTATGCCTGGTGGTATGGCCGGGCGCCCTTGAAGCTCGGCAGGAACGAGTGGTGGATATTGATCATCCGGCCCTCAACGCGCTTGCACACCTCCGGGGACAGGATCTGCATATAGCGGGCCAGCACGATCAGCTCGGCGCCCGTCTCCTCGACGAGGGAGAGCAGCCTGGCCTCCGCCGCGGGCTTGGCCTCCGGCGTCACCGGGATGTGGTGGTAGGGCAGCTTGTAGGACTCGGTCAGGTCGCGGTAGTCCTCGTGGTTGGAGACCACGCCCGCGACGTCCACCGGCAGCGCGCCGGTCCGCCAGCGGAACAGCAGGTCGTTCAGGCAGTGCCCGAGCCTCGACACCATGATCAGGGTCCGGACGCGCTCGGCGGAATCGTGCAGCCGCCACGACATCCCGAACGACTCCGCGACCCGGGAGAAGCCGCTCTCCAGCGCCTCCTTCTCGCGGCCGGGCGGCGGCACCGAGAAATGCACCCGCATGAAGAAGCGCTCGTCGTCCTGCTGCCCGTACTGCTTGCTCTCCACGATGTTGGCGGAATTCTGCACCAGGAAGCTCGACACCGCGTAGACGATGCCGGGCCGGTCCGGGCAGGACAAGGTCAGGACGAACTCCCGCCCGCGCTGCTCCTCGTTCATGCACCCAACCATATAGACCACAATCATTCCACCGAACGGATCTGCGCGACTGTGACCCCCCCGCCGACTGTGACGAGGCCGGCCAGGGCGAACAGCGCCGGGTAGCTGTTCATCAGGCCAAGCACCACCCCGGCGATGAGCGGGGCCAGCACGAGCGGGAACGCGTAGCCGATGTTGATGAGCCCCAGGTCCTTGCCCCGGTCGGTGGCGGCCGGGAGCACCTGGGTCAGCAGCGCCGGCGCCGCCGCCCAGTAGGTGCCGAACCCGGCTCCCAGCAGCGGTGCGGCGGCGAGCGCCGCGTCCCACGTCGGGGAGATGACCAGCGTGGCGGCGGCGACCGCCATCACCACCGCCGAGCCGATGACGAACGGCTTCCTGCGCCCGGACCGGTCCGATGCCGCCCCGCACGCCGCCCCCGCGACCAGCAGCGCCACCGCGTATGCCGCCATCAGGATCAGCAGCCCGGCCTGCGGGTCGTGGTAGTGCGCGTCGTCGGCGAGGAAGTACAGCAGGTACAGGGTGCCCAGGTCGTTGCCCAGGTTGATCAGGCAGTGGGTCACCCACGCCCACCCGAAATCGGGATGCTGCCGGGGCGACACCCACAGCCCTCGCAGCGCCCGGCCGATCGTTCCCCCTGGCCTGAATTCCCTGGGCAGCGGATCATCCGGGGTGCGCAGCGTGAACAGGGCGGCGCAGCCGAGCAGGATGAGCGCGCAGGTCAGGTACCCGGCCGGGACCTGGGTGACGAGCACGGTCACGATCGCCGCCCCGAGCACGGTGCCGAGCATCTGGCTGATCCCGATCAGGGCCCCCAGCGTGCCGCGCTGCCGCACCGG
>JAFMRC010000156.1 GCA_017354375.1 Nocardiopsaceae bacterium
CGAGCGGTTCCAGTCGCTGTTCGACGGAGTCCGCGACAAGATCTTCGGGCGACTGCCGGACAATACATGGGTCTACCCCGGCCACGGCTCCGACACCACGCTCGGCGCGGAACGCCCCCACCTGGACGAATGGCGCGAGCGCGGCTGGTAAGCGCTCAATCCCGGAAAAGAAGCTGATCCTCGACAAGTACGTCCGGGTCTGCGCGGGATGCTGCGGCTGCGCCGGCCCGGGGTCTGGTAACGGGAGTTGCGGCGTGGGCTGGCTGGCGACGTACCGGCTTGAACCGCGGGAAGGCAGTCCGGGTGTCAGCGCCTGGGTTGTCGGCCTACGAGGCCGGCCTCGTAGGCGTAGACGACTGCCTGGACGCGGTCGCGGAGTCCGAGCTTGGTGAGTATCCGTCCGAGGTGGGTCTTGACCGTGGCCTCGGCGACGAAGAGCCGCTCGGCAATCTCAGCGTTGGACAGGCCGCGGGCGAGTTCGGTCAGGATTTCCCGTTCCCGGGTGGTGAGCTGGCTGAACTCGGGGTGTGCGGCCTCTGGGCGCTGGGGGTCGGGGATGTGGCGGGCGAAGGTGTCGAGGAGGCGCCGGGTCACGCTCGGGGCGATGACGGCGTCTCCGCCGGCGACGGATCGGATGGCCCGGATGAACTCCAGCGGCAGGATGTCCTTCAAGATGAAGCCGCTGGCGCCGAGGCGGAGCGCGCCGAAGGCGTATTCGTCCAGGTCGAAGGTGGTGAGGATCAGGATGCGGGTGCGGGGTTCGGCCGCGAGGATCGCCCGGGTGGCCTCGATTCCGTCCATGCCTGGCATCCGGACGTCCATTACGACGATGTCGGGGTGGTGGCGGCGGGCGAGGTCGAGCGCGGCCTTCCCGTCGGAGGCCTCGCCGACGACGTCGATGCCTGGCTCTTCTTCGAGGACCATGCGGAAGCCTTTGCGCAGCAGGGGCTGGTCGTCGACGAGGATGACTGCGATCGGGTTGCCTCCTGCCTGAGGGTCGTTCACTGCTGGTCCTGTCCGGTGAGCGGGATGGTTGCGCTGACTTGCCATCCGCCTTGCTGCCGGGGGCCGGCTGTTGCGGTGCCGTCGTAGAGGGCAGCACGCTCGCGGATGCCAACCAGGCCGATGCCACCTGGTGAGTCCGCGGGCCGCCTGGTGCAGTGGCCGTCGTCGGTGACCGTGATCTGCAGGCAGCGTGGGGTCCAGGTGAGCTCGACGGCGGCGCTGGTAGCGCCTTCGGCGTGCTTGATCGTGTTGGTGATCGCTTCCTGGACGATCCGGTAGGCGGCGAGGGCGAGGCCGACCGCGACGGGGACGGGGTCGCCGCGAACGGTGAGGGTGGCGGCAAGGCCTGTGGAGTCGGCGTGCCCGACCAGGTCTGCGATCTGCTCGATGCCCGGTTGCTGTGTGCGTTCCGCGATGGCTTCTTCGGCTCGCAGGACCGACAGCAGCCGACGGGTATCGGCCAGCGCCTGGCGGCCGATCTCGGAGATCGACTCCAGGGCTTCGCGGGACTGCTCGGGGTCGCGTCCGAGCTTTGCCGTCGCGCCGTTGGCCAGGGAGACCACGACCGCGAGGCTGTGGGCGACAACGTCGTGCATGTCGCGGGAGATCCGTGCCCGCTCGGCTGCCGCGGCCAGCAGCGCCTGCTGGTCTCGCTCGAACTCCAGCCGCGCGGCCCGCTCGACGAGGCTCGCGACGTGCGCGCGGCGCGCCCGGACGTAGAGGCCGGTGACAAGGGCGGCCACGACGGCCCCGGACAGGGACGCGAAGGTCACGGGTGCCGACGCGCCCCACCGGACAGCAGCGAGGACGGCCCCGCACTCAAGGATCACGGCCCCGGCGACCGCCACGCGCCGGGGGCGGTCGGCGGCGACGGTGTAGAGCGCGGCCAGGAGCGCGACGTCGGCCAGGAGCGGGAGGCCGGCGAGCCACTGGGCGAACGCCACCACAGCGGTCACGGCGAGCACGGTGACCGGGGCGCGGTGCCGCCAGGCAAGGGGAAGCGCAATCAGGAGCGTGAACAGCCCGCGGACACGGAACTGCGGGCAAGCCGGTCGCCGAGCAGGCTCACCGCGAAGATCGCGAACGCGATAGCGCCGTCTGTCTCCCGCGCGCGGGTCCGGGTGAAAGCTCGCAGGGATTCCAGCAGGCGGGTAAGCGCACCGGGATCGCGGCCGGTGTCCGGTGGGTCGAGGAATCCCCGCAGCCGCTCGCCCGCTCGCCGGAGCCGCCTGCCCATCGCTCCGCACTGACCGGACGGCATCTCCGCGGGCCGCCGGTCCTGTGGCGCGGGCCGCGAGCGGCGCCGCCGCCGCGCCCCTGTCCCGATGGTCATCACCTGAGTAACGGTAACCGGGCCCCAGGGGCGGATCGACTGGCCACGGGATGACCCGGTGGCGGCCGGCGTGCGACTTTCGTCGTACCTGCCCGTCGGCAAGTTCAGTCTTGCGGCGCTCGGAAAACCCGGCTGGAGGTTTCTACGCTCAACGGCATGGCCCGCGCCGGGTCCCGCGACGCCGTGCGTGCCGAAGACGATCTGCCCTGACAACGATGCGAGAGCTAATGCGAGGACGACAGCATGATCGAAGCCAAGCACCTGACCAAGCGCTACGGGGAGAAGGCGGCCGTTGATGACCTGTCCTTCACCGTCCAGCCGGGGATCGTCACCGGGTTCCTCGGGCCGAATGGGTCGGGCAAGTCCACGACGATTCGGATGATCATGGGCCTGGACCACCCGACCGGTGGGCAGGTCACCGTGAACGGCCGCCACTACCACGACTTGCGGTGGCCGCTGCGCGAGGTCGGCGCGCTGCTGGAGGCCAAGGCGATCCACCCGGGACGACCCGCCTGGGCGCACCTGTGGATGCTGGCCCAGGTCAACGACATCCCCCGCCGACGCGTCGATGAGGTGATCGCCATGGTCGGACTGGAGTCCGCCGCCCGCCAGCGGGCGGGCCGGTTCTCTCTCGGCATGGGCCAGCGCCTCGGCATCGCCGCCGCCCTGCTGGGCGACCCGGGCGTGCTGATCTTCGACGAGCCGGTCAACGGGCTCGACCCCGACGGCATCCGCTGGGTCCGGCTGCTGCTGCGGCGCCTGGCAGCCGAGGGCCGGACCGTGTTCGTCTCCAGCCACCTGATGAGCGAGATGGCCCTGACCGCCGATGAGGTCATCATCATCGGCCGGGGACGGTTCCTCGCCCAGCAGTCCATCGCCGAGATCACCGCGCAACCCGCGGCACGGTTCGTGCGGGTCCGCTCCCCCCAGCTCGACATCGTGCGCTCCGCGCTGGACGTCCGCGGTGCCGCCACGACGCTGGAAGACGACGGCTCACTGAGCGTGCGCGGCCTCGACGAGGCGGCGATCGGCGAGCTGGCCGCCAGCCAGGGCCTCGTGCTGCACGAGCTGGCACCCCAGACCGCCTCCCTGGAGGACGTCTTCATGGAGCTCACCAGCAGCGAGCTCGAATACAGCGGAACCACCAGCACCAAAGGGAAGAGGCCGTGACCACCTACGCACCATCACTGCCAGCGGGCCGGGTCTCGCTGAAGGGGCTGCTCGGCTCGGAGTGGACCAAGCTCCGCACCGTCCGCTCCACGATGTGGACGCTCGGCGCGACCGTCTTCATCGGCGTCGCATCTAGCGGCATCGCCATGGGCGTCACGCGGGCGCACTGGACAGCTGAGTCGGCCTCCGCGAGAGCGGCATTCGACCCGACCGAGGTCAGCCTGGTGGGCGCCTACCTCGGCGGCGCGCTCCTGCTCGGCGTCCTCGGCATCCTGGTCGTCAGCGGCGAGTATGCCACCGGCACGATCCGGGCTACCCTCGCCGCAGAGCCGCGCCGCCCGATGGTGCTGGCCGCCAAGGTCCTGGTGTTCGCCGCCGTTAGCCTGGTCATCGCTGAGGTCACCTCGTTCGCCAGCTTCTACCTCGGGCAGGCGTTCCTCACCTCGCCAGCCAGGCATGCCAGCTTGTCCAGCCCCGGGGCTCTGCGGGCAGTGGCCGGCACGGGCCTGTTCCTGTGCCTGGTCGGGCTCTTCGCCCTCGGCCTTGCGGTCGTGGTTCGCCACACCGCCGGGGCGATCGGCGCTTACGTCTTCGTCCTGCTCGTGCTGCCAATTATCGTCTCAGCGCTCCCTAGCTCTATCGGAAACCAGCTCGCGCGTCTGCTGCCCCTGTCGATCGGCTCGGTGATGACCAACAACTCCGTCCCGGACGCCTTCGGCCCATGGACAGAACTCGCCATCCTCTGCGGCTATGCCGTCCTGGCCCTCGCCATCGGCACGGTCCTCCTGGTGCGCCGCGATGCCTAGTGCCGTGTTAGGCTACGTTCGCCCGCTTGAGAAGGGGTCAGGGACTGCGCCGTACGACACCGCGAGAATCGGCCTCCTACACGCGGACAGGACCCGGCCCACCGGAAGAAGGCCGGCATCCCCACTGAGCCCGGCCCGTTCCTGCTCCTGACATTTTCCGCCGCCCCTTCGCAAGCCAGCCTCGCCAAGGCGGTCAAACGGCTCACAGGGCTTCCTCTGCTGCCAGGCGATTGGCCTCCTGGGCCGCTGCCGCGCGGGCAGCCAGCAAACGCAACACGCTACGCTAATGTCATGGCTGGTCGCACCTATGCGGAGAACCGCCCGTACCTGCTGCCCGAGACCCTGGAAGAGCTCACGGGTCCGGAGGCTGGTGCCATCCTGCTGCCGCCGCACCTTGACTGGTCGGAGCGGGTCGAGCTGCACCTGGACGATCCCGCCGAACTCAAGCTGCTGTACCAGCGGGTCATCCGCGAGGCAGCTGGGGCCGATGACCTGCGCCGTTATTTGAACGCTCAGCTTCTGCGCGACATCTGGCCCACCCTGTTCCTGCCCGTCCAGGCCCGCCGCCTGTGGGAGGACCGGTTCCCCGACTTGGCGCTTGCCGCCTAGGGCCGCGCCGAGAGCACTCATGGACCGCCTCCACGAACGCCTGGCCCGCCTGGCCTTGTCAGCCGCCGCGCCCTTCGGGTTCGCCCTGGCCGGCGGCTACGCGGTCCAGGTGCACGGCTTCCTGACCCGCCCCTCCGCTGACGTGGACATCTTCGCTTCCTCCCGCGAGGAGTGCGACTTCCCCGCAGCGGTCGACGCGGTCCTGGCGGCATTCCACCAGGACGGCCTCACCGCGACGGCCAACCCCCGGAACGACTCCTTCGCACGGATCGCCGTCGCCACCCCGGAAGGCGAGGCCACCAAGCTTGAGATGGGCGTGGACTGGAGAGCCCACAAGCCGCAACTGCTGTCCATCGGGCCGGTCCTCCACCCGGACGACGCCGTCGCCAACAAGGTCACCGCCCTCTTCGGGCGCGCGGAGAACCGCGACTACATCGACGTCGGGGCAATCATCGCCAGCGGCCAGTACACCGAGGAAGAACTGCTCACCCTCGCCGAAGCCCATGACCCCGGCTTCGACAGGCACTGGTTCGCCGAGGCTCTCGCCGACATCAGCGGACGCCCCGACCGGGTCTTCCTCCCCTACGGCCTGGACCCCGCACAGGTCACCGCGCTCAAGAAGCACATGACAGACTGGGCCGCCCGACTGAAAGACGCCCCACCCGCGGGCAGCCCGGAAGCTTAACCCGGAAACACCCGATGGAGGTGATTTTGGCGACTTACACGGGGGGCACCGTGAGGGGGCATGAATATTCACCATTAAGAACCTCCCGGGTTCCCCGGCGGCGTCGGCAACACGCAGAAGGACACCGAGCGGTTCCAGTCGCTGTTCGACGGAGTCCGCGACAAGATCTTCGGGCGACTGCCGGACAATACATGGGTCTACCCCGGCCACGGCTCCGACACCACCCTCGGCGCGGAACGCCCCCACCTGGACGAATGGCGCGAGCGCGGCTGGTAGCCCCGCGGGCAGCACGCGACGCACTCGCTGGCATCGCGGACCCGCCGTCGGCGCAGGGCACGGCGGGTGGCCACGTTACCTGGCGAGCAAGGCCGACTACAGCCCTCAGTCCCGGCTCGGTTCGGAGGCGCCGACGTTGCTGCCACCGAGCAGCAGGGCTGCGACCGCCTCTGGCGCATCGCGCATCGCGTTGTGCGCGGTTGGGAGGTCGTGGACCTGCCAGTCCGGATCGGTTTCTAGGCGGGTACGCAGTTCGGTGAAGGGCGTGCCGTCCCAGCCAGAGCAGTAGACGAACTCGCGGTGGGGGACCTTGGCGACCGCGCCCGTAAGCCGGATCGTTTGCAGCAACGAGGCAAAGGGATGGGGGCGGCGGCGCGGATCGCCGCCAGCAGGCGGGCGGACGGCGTAGCCGCCGCAGGCGGCACCATCGACGAACTTCTGCCGATAGCTGTCTGTCGTTGATGACCAACAGGAATCGCCGTGACGCGGGACGTAGGCGTCCAGATGCACCAGCCGTGAGATCCGGCCGCCGGCGCGATCGGCAGCAGCCGCGATTACCATCCCTCCGTAGCTGTGGCCGACAAGCGTCGCGTCGGTGATGTGGGCTCGGTCGAGGACCGCTAGGACATCGTCGGCGTGGGTGTCGAGGTTGGCGGTCGCTACCGTCACGTTGTCGTCGTCGGGCCGCAGGCCAGTCAGGGTCAGGGCGTGCACGGTGTGACCGGCCCGTTCCAGAAGCGGGACCACTGTGTCAAAGCACCACGCGCCATGCCAGGCACCGGGCACGAGGACGAATGTCGCCATTTTGCGTTTCTCCTTCTATCTCAGGCCGGGGCCTGAGGGCAGGCCGCCCGATGACATGTGATGTGGGCCGGCCGGGCAATACCACAGCCCTGTGGTGGCGGGCAGGATGCCCGCCGATAGCCAGCGCCGCGTAATCGAGGACCGTTCGGCATGGAGATAGTGTCGCCAGGTCAGGACGCGGCAGGCCACCATTAGAATGCCAATTGATGCCCGTTCGCCGCCAATCCCGCCCTCCTGACGTGACGTCACAGGTGTGGCCGTCCGGCGGGCGGCACCTGTGGCCGTCCGGCAAGTCGAGCACGGCGGAGTCCCACGCGCGGGGACACCTGGTGTACGCGGCCCGCGGCGTCCTGGCTGTGCACACCGAACGAGGCACGTCAATCGTTCCCGCGAACCGGGTCGCCTGGACCCCCGCAGGGTTCACGCACTCTCACCGCGCTCACGGGGACACCGACATGCGGATCGTCTTCCTTCCACCATCCGCCGCCCGACGCATGCCTGGCTATCCTGCGGTGTTTCTGGCCTCTGGCCTCGCCCGCGAGGTCGTTCTCGCCCTGACTGGCGCCCGCGACCACGACTCCGCCATCGATGCCCGTGAACGTGGCGCCCAAGCCCGCCTCCGCCGGGTGCTCGTTGACGAGCTCCGGGAGGCACGCGAGCAGCCCCTTCACCTGCCAGCACCGCAAGACGACCGACTGCGTGCCATCGCCCGGGTCCTGCGGGAGAACCCGGCGGACAGTACCCCGCTGGCCGAACTCGGGAAGACAACCGGGACCAGCGCCCGCACCCTCAGCCGACTGATCCGAGATGAGCTCGGCATGACCTTCTACGAGTGGCGCACGCAGCTACGCGTCTACCACGCGCTCATCCTCCTCGCCGACGGCCACGACACCACCCAGACCGCCTACGCCTGCGGCTGGGCGAACCCCAGCAGCTTCATCGCGGCCTTCGCGAGTGTCATCGGCACGACCCCGGGCCGCTACCGGGTCAGCCGAGTCGAGTGACGCGAGCGCGGCTGGTAGGCGCCTGTTTCGCGGGTGTGTAGAGCCAGACAATGCACCTGAACCGGTACAGGTACAGGTACAGGTACACTTGGCTGAATGACGTTCACTGCCGCCGATCTCGCGGCGACGCTTGCTGCTTCGTCCGAGGAGAGTTACGTCCGTGTGGTAGCCGACTGGCTCGCGCACGGCGAGGTCACCTCGTCCTGGCCCGCACTGACGGGGCATGCCGTTGTTGATGCCCTGGTCGCAGCGGGTACCGCGCACCTCGCGCGGCTGAACAGGACCGAGGCCCCGGCATGGACAACGGCCCCGGATCGCGTGCTGCCCTCATTCTGGTACCCCGGCAGCGACCGGTTCTTCGCCTACTCCCTCGCCCACGCCCCCGCGGAGTTCGCCGCGCGCGGCATCATCGTCGAGCGAGATTCCCTGGTATCGGTGTGAGTGAAGGCCGGGACCTCGCTCTCACCCGCGAGCAGATCATCGGGTTCCTCGCCGAGCTGGGGCAGGAACTCGACGCCCAAGGTGTCAGAGCGCAGCTGTTCGTATTCGGGCTTCAGGCAAGTGACGCAGGTTGATGTACGAGCGGGTTATCAGGGAGGTCATGCGGGCCGACGACCTGCGCTCTTACCTGAACGAAACCGTGCTCCGCGAGGTATGGGGCCTACCCTTCCTGCCGCGGGATGTCCGGCAGAGCTGGGAGCAGCGTTTCCCCGACCTCCGGCTGGCCGCGTAGGCGAGAGGCAGACGGCACCCTGGGATGGGCCCGTTTCACGAGTGTCTCGCCCGCGCGGCGCTGCGCGTTACCGGATCGTACGGCTTCGCACTGGCTGGAGGGTACGCCGTCCAGGCCCACGACTTCCTTGACCGGCCTTCTGCTTAAGTTTTAACCAAATTACGGGACGAATTTATCAAAACGGTCATTAGTCGGTCAGCATCCCATTGGCTGCGGCCTTCATGCGCGGTGAGAGGCGCTCCCGGGTTTCCGGGGCAGGGCACAGGCGTTCGTGTGGAACTTATATGCTGCATATCAGCACCTAAGTTCCACACGAGTGTTCGAGTTCGCAGGGCGCACCGCCTCCCCGTTATCCAGCTTCCCGAAAAATCACCATATAGCCCAAAGAACGGACATTCCGATAAGGCGGCCGAGAAGGTTAAAACTTGAGTTCCGCCGATGTGGACCTGTTCGCGGAGGCCAGTCCCAGTTCGATTTCCCGAGGCAGTCGATGCGGTCATCGCCGCCTACCAGCGGGACCGGCTTGAAGCACGTGCCGAGGGGCGAAGTTCGTCCTTCGCCCGGCTGATCGTCAGCGGCGGCGGGGAGCAGGCCCCGGTCTAACGCTGCTCGGCGCTGACGGCAAGCCGTACCACTCGGCCGAGAAGGGCAAGTGGGGCGGCTACCGCCGCAGCCGGATCTAACGGTCCGCGACGCCGACGGGCGCCTGGCTACCGGGACTGGCGCGGTCGCAGTGCGCCGAATCCCGGATCAGGGTCTGCGCGCCTGCCGGTTGCCGACGGAATCGATGGCGGTGGCGACCCGGGCCGGCGAGGAGATCATCGTCAGGTGGCGGCCGGGCACGGAGACCGGCGGCGGGGCGCCGATCCTGCGCGCCGTCAGGGTCGCGTCGGAGCGCGGCATCTGGGGGTCGTCGGCCCCGAAGACCACGAGCTTCGGCACCCTGGCCTCCTTCAGCGCGGCGAACTGCGCGGGGGTCATGGCGGTCACGCCAGAGCGCAGCGCCTCGGTGATTTCCGCCTGGAACCCGGGCTGCTCAAGCGGCCACCGCCAGGTGTTGACGCCCGCCTGGCTGAGCCGCGGGCACGTGGGCCCGCACTGGGAGCTGTAGATCTTCCTGATCAGCCAGTCCTGGCTGAGCGCCAGCCGGAGAACCGACGTCTTGTACGGGTTGATGAACAGCGTGCCCGCGATCGCGCCCAGGAACGAGGGAGCGCGCAGCGGGGCCGCGTCGCCGTCGAGGAAGACGACGCCCCTGACAACAGCGGACCCTTGCAGCGCGGCGATACCGACGTCCGCGGCGCCCGCGGAGTGGCCGACGAGGACGGGAGCGTTTGCCCCGGTGAGCTTCATCGTCCTGGCGAACGCGAGGATCTGGCCGGCCAGGTGGCCGGCGCTGAACGGCGGGTTGGGCGCGCTGTAGCCCGTTCCGGACAGGTCGATCGCGAACACCCGGTGGTCAGTCGCCAGGGCCGGCCCCAGCCTCGCGAACGTGTCGGCCGTCTCGAACGCTCCGGGCACCAGGATGACCGGCGTGCCGCGCGTGCCCCATTCGAGGTACCGGGTGTCCCACCCGCCGCCCTTGGCGAACAGCAGGTGCGCCGGACGTGGCGCGGGCCCGTCGGTCGCCAGGTTGTAGCCGAAGCTCGCCGCCGTGACCGCGACAGCGAGCGCCAGGATCGTTATCCCTGCCGCCTTCGCGACGCGCCTCAGCCGCCGTCGGCCCCTGCGGGGATGCCCCTGCGGCGATGGCCGAGCCTGGCCGGCGGCTGGTCCGGTAGCGTCGCGGATGCCGTCATGCACGGCTGACCTTTCCCCGGGGCGCGAGGGGCAGGGACCGGAGCCGGGTGCCGGCGGCGGCCCGGATGGCGTTGCCCAGCGCGGGGGCCACGGCGATCAGCGGGGTTTCGCCCCCGCCGGCTGACGGCTGGTCCGGCCGGTCGATGAGGATGGCCTCCACCGGCGGGACGTCCGGCAGGCGGGGCACCCGGTACTGCGACAGGGAGGCGTTGCGGATCACGCCGTCGGCGAAGTCCACCCGCTCGAACAGCGCTCCTCCCAGGCCCATCACGGTGGCGCCCTCGACCTGGCTGGCGAGGTTAGCCGGGTCGATGACCGCGCCGCAGTCGAAGGCGGTCACCAGCCGCAGCACGTGCAGGGTGCCGTCGTCGTCTACCCGGACCTCGGCGGCGGTGGCAACACGGCCGCCCTTTTCGAATCCGCAGGCCAGGCCGAGGCCGTGGCCCGCCGCCCGCGGCTCGCGACGCTCCCAGCCGATCCGGTCCGCAGCCCGGCGCAGCACCTCGGCCAGCCGGCCGTCATCCAGGTGGTCCAACCGGAACTGAAGGGGGTCGGACCCGGCGAGCAGCGCCATCTCGTCCATGTGCGACTCGCGGGCGAAGCCGTTCGCGGTGGCGGCCAGCGCCCGGTAGGAGCCCTGGGGCAGCGGGGAGTCCGCGGGCTGGTAGGCGATGCGCTGGCCGGGCACCCGGTAGGGGGTGGCGATGCCGGCCTGCCCGGAGTTGATGTTGACCAGCGACCAGCCGGTGAGCTGCCCGGCGGCGTCCGCGCTGGCGGCGACGTCAATGACGGCGGCGGGCCGCAGGTACCCCCAGCGGAACTCTTCCTCCCGGCTCCAGGCCACCTTGACCGGGCACCCGGCGGCCCGCGCGAGCCGAGCCGCCTCGATGGCGGCGGCCGCGCCGTGCTTGCCGCCGAACCCGCCGCCGTAGTCGGGCACGATGACCTGCACGTCCGCTTCGTCCAGCCCCAGGGCCCCGGCCAGCTCGCCGCGGGCACGGAACGGGGTGGACGTGCCCGTCCAGGCCGTCAGCCGCCCGGATTCCCACCGGGCCACGGCGACGCGCGGCTCGAGCGGGACGTGGGCCAGGTACGCGGTGGTGTAGGTGGCCTCCAGCCGGAGCGGCCCGGCGGATAGGGCGGAGTCGACGTCGCCGACCTCGTGCCGGAACGGGGCGTTGAAGCCCTCGCCCTCAACCGGGTGAGCCCGCAGGTATTCCTCCAGTTCCGCCGGGCCGGGCTGCGGAGTCAGCTCCCAGTCCGCCTCGATGGCCGCGACCGCCGCGCGGGCCTCGCGGGCCGTGGGCGCCACCACGCCGGTGAAGTCACCGTCGCGGACCACCTGGACCCCGGGCATGGCCTCCGCCGCGGTTAGGTCCAGGCTGAGCAGCCGCGCTCCGTAGGCGGGAGCGCGAAGCATCGATCCGTTCCGCATCCCCGGTATTGATAGGTTGGAAGGGAACCGCTTGGTCCCGGTGACCGCGGTGCCGGCCGCGGCCGACCGCGCCGGGCGCCCCGCCCGCTGCCAGGCCCCCGGATCGGTGACCTGCTCGTCCGCGCGGGCCATTTCCACCCGGCGCATCCCGGTCACCAGCTCGCCGAACGAGGCGCTGGGCGCGCCGTCCGGGCCGGCCGTCATCCCCTCGGCCAGGGTGATGTCGCCGGAGGCCAGGCCGAACCGCTGGGCCGC
>JAFMRC010000393.1 GCA_017354375.1 Nocardiopsaceae bacterium
CCGAGCGGCGGCGCCAGGTCCTGTCCGCCGCCCGCGCCCTGTTCGCCGAACGCGGCTTCCACGCCACCACCACCCGGGACCTGGCCGCAGCGGCCGACATCAACGACGCTCTGCTCTACCGCTACTTTCCGGACAAGCAGGCGATCCTGGCCGCGCTGGTGGACGAGGCCATCGCCCTGCTGAAGGAACTGCCCAAGCCGCCGGACCGGGCCCCCCTGCCGCTGGAGCAGCTCCTGGAGCTGATCGGGACCGGGTTCGTGCGCACTATCTCGGCCAACCTGGACCTGTTCACCATCCTCATCGGCGAACGGCAGTCGCTAGCCGGTGACACCAGGTTCGTCGAGTTCATCGACGACGCCGCCACCCGGCTCGGCCGCCTGATCGACGCCGAGACCGGCAGCGAGGCAGACGGCCAGGGCTACCTGACCGCACGAGCCTACTTCGGCGCCCTGATCGCGTTCGTGCTGCTGCAGGACCATCTCGGCATGGCATCGATCCGGCCGGTCGACGCCACCGAGTACATCCGCCACCTGGCCCGGACCACCGCACGCGGGACAGCCCCCGCTTGACGGCAATATTGCCGTTGGCAATATTGCGCTTGGCAAATTAATGCCATTCCTGGAAAGCCCTTCAATTACGCTTGCATTCCGTGCCGAGATGGTATTGTTTTACTTATGGGAAATCCGGGGGCGCAACATGAATTGGCGTGCACGCTCGTTCACAGGTATCCGAAGCTGGCGCTGCGGCTGGCCGAGCTCGCGGACGTGAAGGTGCCGGCGCACGAGCTCGTGGCGGCGGCACCGAACTCACATCAGCTGCCGGGCCGGCCGCCGATCGAGACCGACGGCACGGTCCGGTACCTGCGGGACGGCGAGCCGGTCTACTTCACCCAGGTGGAGGTACAGCGGCTTCACGACCTGGACAAGTACGCGACGCTGAGGGCGTATCACGGCAGCGAGGTCAGCAAGGCGAAGGCGGGCGGGCACATGGTCGTCGTGTCGCCCAAGAGCGCCGAGACGGAGAAATTCCGCGACAGCGAAGCGGAGCTGGGCGAGAAGTACGCCTACCGCGGCTCCTACCTCTCGCGGGCGGACCTGGAGCCGATGGCGGCGAAGGACCGCCCGTTCGAGGAACGTTCCTTCGCCATCGGGATGACCGATTTCACGCAAGGTGTCCCGGAATCGGCGCGCGGCATGCTGCGCGAGATGACCGAGCGGGACGTGACCATCGCCAACCTGTTCTTCCGAACTATCATGGAGGAGGTACCCGACATGACCATGGTGGAGGACGTGTTGCAGCAGGACATGTTCGAGCGACTCCGCGAACTTCAGTCCTTCCGCGACTACGAAGCGCGCCTTACAGCGCGCCTCAAGGCCGACGCTGAGGCACGCCTCAAATCGGAGACCGAGGCTGCCGCAGCCGAGGCGAGGGCGGACGACTTGATCCGGTTCTTTGGCTTGCGCGGCGACACACTGTCCGAGCATGCGTTCACCCAGATCCGGGAGTGCAGGGACGCCGACAAACTCGGTTACTGGCTGCAGCGCGCCTACACGGGAACGACGGCGGAGGAGATCTTCCCGGAACCGAACGGTAACGACGCAGCAGGTTCTCGTCGGTGAGTGTCTTTCGGGCGGAGATGGAGGCCTGCCCGGCTTCCAAAGCACCGTGAATCGCTGACGCAATTGCGGCGTTACCGGCGTACGATCCGGCAGCGGCGGATGCGGTTCCAGCGGCCAATGAACAGCGTGCCGTCGGCCGCCGGGTCTATTATCCCGTCCTCGGTGCTGCCCAAGTCGTGGATGGCGCCGTCGGGATCGATGACGACGAGGTTCTCCGAGTAATCCTCGGCGTACTTGTCGCCGAACACCGTCACGATGAAGTCGCCGGCGAAGCAGGCCCGGGATCCCCAGTTCTCGTCGTCTCCGTTCGGAGACTTGATGGTGCGCAGGACGTCCAGGCCGGGGAACGACCGGACCTGGAGCGGATAATGTGCTAGCCGCGCAACGCATCCGATGATCGGGGCGGGTGCGGGTCGTCTTCAATGGTGAGACCAAGCCTCGCGGAGGGACCATGCGATGAACGAGCCGAACACCCGCACACTCGAAGCACCCGGCGCCGTGCTGCACTACGACGTCCGCCCCGCCGAAGCCAGCGACCATCCCGTCCTCCTGGCCATCGGCTCCCCCATGGCTGCCGAAGGCTTCGCCGCCCTCGCCTCCCGCTTCACCGACCGCACGGTCGTGACCTACGACCCGCGCGGCGCCGGCCGCAGCCCCCGCACCGACGGCGCGCTGGTCACGCGGGTGGAGGAACACGCCGATGACCTGCACCGGATCATCGCGGCGCTGGACGCCGGGCCGGTCGACGTCTTCGCCAGCAGCGGCGGCGCGGTCAACGCCCTGGCCCTGACCGCGACCCACCCGGAGCAGGTGCGGGTCCTCATCGCGCACGAGCCCCCGGCGTTCCGCGTGCTGCCGGACAGCGGCCCGCTGCTGACCGCGGCCGAGGACATGCACGAGACGTACCTCAAGAGCGGCTTCGGCCCGGCGATGGCGAAGTTCATCGCGCTGGCCGGCCACCACCGCGGCCCCGTCACCGCCGAGTACGCCGAACGACCCGCCCCCGACCCCGCCGCCTTCGGCCTCCCGACGGAGGACGACGGCACGCGGGACGACCCGCTGCTGGGCCTGAACATGCCTTCGGTCGTGGCCTACGAGCACGACTTCGCCGCGCTGAAGGCCGCGTCCGCGTCCGGCCGGACCCGCATCGTCATCGGCGTCGGCCAGGAGTCGTCGGACATGGTGGCCGGCCGCGCGGCGATCGCGGTCGCGGCCCGCCTGGGCATCGAGCCGGTCACGTTCCCCGGCGGCCACGCCGCCTTCGCCGACAAGGATTTCGCCGGCCCGGACAGCCGCCCCGACGATTTCGCCGCTGTTCTTCGCTCGGTCCTGAGCTGACACCACCCAAGATCAAATCCCTTTGCCCGAACGGATCGTGGTGACTGCGCCCGCTCCCCTGACTCCCTACCCGTGGCCGTCGTCGTCGGGGAGTTCCTCGGCCAGCCGCCGGGCCTGGGCGATGAGGTCGCAGAGGGTCTGCTCGGCCGTTTCGGCGTCGGGTTCGAGTTGCCTGATCAGGGCGGGGAGGTCGGTGCCCTCGATGTCGGCGAGGCGGTGGCACAGGTCGGCGATGTCGGCGGGCGGCTCGGCGGCGGTGCCGAAGACGCGGAGGTCGGTCGCGGCAGCGCGGACGGATCCGGCGGCGCTGCCGGGTCCGGTGCCGCCCATGCCGGTGAGCGCGTATATAAGGGCGGCGGTGAGGTGGGCGGCGAGGGCAGCAGCGGGCTGCCGGGCGTGACGGTGGAGGTAGTTACCGAGGTTGTGGTAGCTGATCGCGATGCCGGTGACGTCGGCGGCGAGGTAGGTGTAGCGGAGGGCGTCGCGTTGGAGGCGGAGGGCGGCGTCGCCGTGGCCGCGCTTGTCCTCGGTGTCGGCGAGGGCGGTGAGGGTCTTGCCGAGCATCTCGATGTCGCCGGTGTCGTGGAAGACCTGGCGACACTCCAGTAGTAGGTTCAGGGCCTGGCCGGTGCGGCCGAGGCGGAGCAGCGGCCCATGGTCGTTGTACCGGGTGCGGGCGGTGCCGTTGGCGGGAGCGCGGCGGGCGTGCTTGCTGGCGGTGATCTCGGCACCGAGGTCGAGGGCGTCCTGCCAACGGCCGAGTTCCAGGGCTGCGGCGCGGCCGGTGTCGAGCAGCAACTCGCGCACGTTCCACGGGGGGATGATGTCGTCGGGGCCTTGGCGGTCGGGGAGTGCGTCCATGTGGCGGCGGAGCCGCCGGACATCGCCGAGAACCTGCCCGGCGTGGCCCATGGCGTTGAGGACTTGCAGCCGCTGTACCTGGTCGGAGAGCTGGGTCCAGGGGCCGAACCCGGCCTGGCGGGTGTAGTCGGCCTGGCGGTCGGTGAGGGTGAGGGCCTCGGCCAGCCGCCCGCTGTCCCGGCACAGGTCGGCCAGCCGGTCGGCGGTGGCCGACGCGGCCCGGTAGTCGCCACGGGCGACCGTCGCTTCCAGGTGGGCGCGGAGCCGGGTTTCGGCGGCGACCGGGTCGAGCGCCCGCAGGGTCAGGGCCAGCACACCCGCGTAGCGGGGGTCGTGGTCGGCGATGCGGGTGATGGCGGGCAGCATGGCGGCGGCACTAGCCCGCGACGGGTCCTGAATGAAGGCGCCCTCCAGCAGGGCGGCGGTCCGGTTCCAGTGTTGTTGCCGGAGCAGGTAGGGGACGGCGGCCAGCCCGGCCCGCACCAGCAGTCCGGTGTTTACGCTGCCATCGTCGTTCTCCCCCGACGCGTGCTCATAGACCGCGTCCCAGAAGCCGCCGACTTCGGTGTCGATCGCATCCTGGAAGTCGTCTCCGGCGTGGTCGCGGCCGACGGCGGCGATGCCAGGGTGGACGTGGACTTCGTAGGATTCGCCATTGCTGCCGAAGGGGCGGATGACGGCCAGGCCGCAGGCAGCGAGTTCGGCGTGGTGAGGACGCCGACGGCGAGCTTTCGCGCGGCGTCGTGGTCGAGGCCGGGAACCTCTCCGTAGATCAGCCCGCGCAAGTGCGGCAGCTCCCCCGCGAGCAGCAGCGCCTCGTCGGCGGTCAGCGCGTCCACCGCCTCCACGCGCAACCGCCCCGGCCCCTCCTCCGCCGCCCCCTCCGCCTCCGCCAGCACGCTCGATTGCGTAATCGGGCGCACAATAGCGCGCTCGTTTGCGTAATTGGGCGCGTTAGAGGCAATGCTGGGGAGTTAAGGTCCGGCTAGGTTTGTCCCGGATTTCGCGAGGTGCACCGTGCCGGGCTGGTGGCCGCTGTGGATGCGGCTGGTGATGCCGGTGATCTGCTTGGTGGT
>JAFMRC010000032.1:0-2177 GCA_017354375.1 Nocardiopsaceae bacterium
GCGCTGGCCGACGCCGTCGCCGAGATGACCGGCCTGGCCCATGCGGCGCTGCTGGAGATGCGCGCGGCCATCTTCGACCTGCGGGGCGACGCCGTCGCGGAGCAGGGAGTGGTGGCCGCGCTGGCCGCGCACGGTGCCGCGCTCGCGGTCCGGCACGACGTGCGGGTGGACGTGACCGGGCCGGCGGACCGGCTGCCGCTCGCGCCGCGGACCGAGGAAACGCTGTTCCGGATCGGCCAGGAGGCGGTCACCAACGCGGTCAAGCACTCGGGCAGCCCGGCGGTGTCGGCGGCGGTTTCCGCCCAGGCGCGCGCGGCGGGCACGCGGATCGTCCTGATCGTCCGTGACCAGGGCGATGGCTTCGACCCGGACGGTTCCTACGCCGGTCACCTGGGGCTGAGCCTGATGCGGTCCAGGGCGGCCGAGGCGGGCGGCACCGTCGAGATCCACAGCGTGCCCGGCGCGGGCACGACCGTCCGGGTCACCGTTCCCGCCGTGGCCCCAGCCCCTCCCGGACCGCGAGCAGCGCCGCCTGCGTCCGCGACGTGAGCCCCAGCTTGCGCAGGATGTTGCTGACGTGGGTGCGGGCGGTCCGCTCGCTGATGACGAGCTGCCGGGCGATCTCCTTGTTCGCCCGGCCCTCGGCGATCAGCCGGAGGATGTCCAGCTCACGCTGGGAGAGGTCCGCGAACGGGTCGGGGTCGGCGTCCCGCGAGGTCCGCAGCGATGCCGTCAGCCGTCGCGCGATCGCCGCGTCGAGGTGCATCTCGCCGCGGTGGGCGGCGCGGATCGCGATCGCGAGTTCCTCGGGGGCGGCGTCCTTGACGAGGTATCCCGACGCGCCCGCCTGCAGCGCGGACTCGACCCGTGACTGATCGATGAGCGAGGTGATCGCGACCACCTCGGTGCCGGGCAGCTCGGCGCGCAGCTCGCGGGTGGCGGTCACCCCGTCCACCGGCTCCATTGCCAGGTCCATGAGAACCACGTCGGGGGCGTCGCCGTCGGCGGCCATCGCGCGCAGACGGCTCAGCGCCTCCCGGCCGTCGGACGCCTCGCCGACCACCGTGATGTCGCCGAAGATCGCCAGGTAGGACCGGATACCGCGGCGCACCACGCCGTGGTCGTCCACCACGAACACGCGGATCGGCTGGTCCGGCTCGTCCGCCTCGTTCTCCTCCAGGCTCGGCACAGCGCGATCATAAGCCCGCTGGCCCCCGCTGGACCCCGGTCCGAGACGGATGACGTAGGCGAACGCGACACATGAGCCGGCGGCCGGCCGGCCGGCCGCCGCGCGGCGCGACGGTTGCCCCTCCCGGGCCGCGTCATTAGCCCGATGCGCGAGGCCACGCGAAACCGCAGGATCTCCTTGGGCGACCGAAACCGGCGTCCGTCCCCGCTCCCGCACGAAAACCTAGGGAGAGACCCCATGAAGCTGGCCTGGCTCACTCGTCCGGTCTACGCAACAGCCGCCACGGCCGTCATCGCGCTGGGCGGAACCTCCGCCGCGCTGGCCGCCTCGTCATCGCCCGAGTCCGCGTCATCCGGCTCCGCGTCACCCGTCTACGAAGGTTGCCTCAGCAACCTGACTGGCCACCTGTACAACATGAAGCAGGATCCGGCTAACCCCCCGAAATGCTTCGGGCACGACACCCCCGTGAGCTGGAACCAGACCGGCCCGGCCGGCGCCACGGGCCCGCAGGGCCCGAAGGGCGACACCGGTGCCACGGGCCCGCAGGGTCCGCAAGGCCCGAAGGGCGACACTGGCGACACCGGTCCGCAGGGGCCGAAGGGCGACACCGGGCCGCAGGGCCCGGCCGGTCCCGCAGGCCCGCAGGGACCGCAGGGCCCGGCGGGGATCGCCGGCCTGACCTGGTACACGCACACCTTCAACGTGCCCGCGGCCACGGACGTCGCGGAAACGGAGAACTGCCCCTCCGGTGAGCAGATATACGGTGGCGGCGGCTGGGTCGAGAACGCGAGCTCGCAGATCTCGACCGTCGAGGACGCCCCCGGCGGCGACCTGGCCGACTGGCACTTCAAGGTGGCCAACTCCGACCCGTTCAACGGCTACACCGCGCACGTGTACGCGCTCTGCGGCCCGTCGGGCCTGACCAGCGTCAGCAACTGACCCTCCTCGCGGCTGAATCTCATCGCAGCGAACGCGGTCCGTCCCGGCC
>JAFMRC010000032.1:2187-27256 GCA_017354375.1 Nocardiopsaceae bacterium
CCCGGCGGGGGGCCGGGACGGACCGCGTTACTCACCCCGCGTTGAGGGCACGCGCCAGTTGTAACCTCGGAGTCTCGGCAGGTAGCGGGTCTCGACGGGTAGCCCGATAGATCGTCAGTAGCGCTCGTCCCCGCGCATCTGGATGAGGTCCGCGCTGAGTGATACGGCCTCATCGCGCTCGTCGCGAGGGGGAGTGGGTGGGATCGGCCCCGGGCTAACCGCAGGAACCACCCTGCCCTGCGCGATGAGGCGGTCAAGCAGTCGGCTCCCGGTCAACCTGAATCACCCCCGCAGATCATGGTACTAACAGACCCGCGGACAGGCGGTGTGATCGCCGCTGGGGCTCGCCTCGCCGGGCCGGCCCACGGGCTGGCGGGCGTTTCACGGCATATGCCGGGCGGGGCCGCGCCGGGGCGGATGGGCTTCGCGTGGAGGATATGTGAGCGTGGAGGGTAGCTATCAGCCTGAGTGGACGGCAGGATTTCGAACTTGGCGTCGGCTGCGGGCCGCCATGCCGGGCCTAGACCCGCTTTGTATGGCGAACGGTTGGATTAGAACGTTTCACCAGGCGATTCCGCAACCATTACGCATACAAAGCCCTTTCCCCTGCGGTAGCGCTCCGGTCGAGCAGTGCGCCATCGTGTTCGATTCAACGTCGTTTACGCTTGCTGATTAGTTACGCGTGGAGGTAACTATTCGGCCAGGGTGGACAGCTATTTTCCGCTTCAGTTTTCGTTAAAGAGGGCAGCGGTCAGCATCCTGGATGGCTGCAGGCGGGCAGGATGCCCCATTTGCCGCTTCTGGTGATGGTGCCGAGCGCGTCCGGCTGATGCCACAGGGCACCCGATTACGCAATCGAGCGCATCATAGCGCGCCCAATTGCGCAATCGAGCGCCTCCGGTTGGCTGGCCTGCCGATTTAGGCGACTATTCGCTTGCTGAACAGCTACGCGTGGAGAGTGCATATCCTCCACGCGGGCGTGGATCCTCTAGCCGGCGTTGAGGGCGGCGTCGATGAGGTGCAGGGAGCCGGAGATGTACTCCGCCTCGTCCGAGAGCAGGAACGTCACCAGGTTCGCCACCTCGGTCGCCGTGCCGTACCGGCCGTGCAGCGGCACCGACTTCGAGACCTCGTCGAGCACGCCCTGCGGGTCGTCCGGGTTGATCTGGGCCGCGAGGTCGCGGCCCATCCGGGTGTCGAAGTGGCCCGGCGCGACGCAGTTGACCCGGATGCCGTACGGGGCTCCCTCCAGGGCCGCGCTCTTGGTCAGCCCGAGCACCGCGTGCTTGGACGCGATGTAGGGCGAGAACGTGGCCGCGCCCTTGATCGCCGCCATCGACGCGGTGTTCACGATCACCCCGGACCGCTGCGGCTTCATCACCTTCAGGACGGCCCGCAGCCCCATGAACACGCCGCGGGCGTTTACCTTCCACACCCGGTCGAAATCATCGACCGACAGCTCGGTCATCGGGGCCATCCGGCCCTCGATCCCGGCGTTGTTGAAGAACAGGTCGATCCGGCCGTGCTCCGCTACCGCCCGCCGCACGTATTCGTCCACGTCGGATTCGGAGGAGACGTCGGCGGTCACCGCCAATCCGTTCAGCTTAGAAGAGGCCGCCTGGAGCGCCTCCTCAGCCCGGTCCACGAGCACCAGCCGGGCACCCTCGGAGGCCAGCCGTTCCGCCGTCGCCAGCCCGAACCCGTTCGCCGCCCCGGTGACGACCGCGACCTTCCCGTCGAAGCGCCCGGTCACTTCGCGCCTCCGGCTGTGTCTTCTGGAACCACGGCCGGGCCGACGGCCCCGGCCATGATCGCCTCGTGCCGCTCGATGATCTGCGGATCCCATTCGTGGTCGGTGAGCAGGTACAGACCGTCGCCGCGGATGGCGGCCACCAGCTTGCCGGCCACCTCGGACGGCGGCATCCCGGCCGCCAGGACGCCGTGCATGTGCTCGCGCAGTTCCTTCCCGGTGTCGGAGATGTTGCCGCCGTCGTCGGTGAGCTCGATGGGGCGGTTCCGCGACCCGTGGAACAGGTTCGTGGCGATCGTGCCGGGGCACAGCGCGGTCACGCCGATCGGCGCGCCCGCTTCCCGCAGGTCGTGCCAGAGCACCTCCGACAGCGCGATCACGGCGTGCTTGGTGATCCCGTACATGTTGGTGGCCTGGACGACCGACGTCATCGAGCAGGTGTTGACGACGTGCGCCGGCTGGCCGTGCGCCAGCATCCGCGGCACGAACGTCCGCACCCCGTGCACCACGGACCAGAAGTTGACGCCGACCGTCCACTCCCAGTCCTTGGCCGTGGCCTCCCAGATCGGCCCGTCCAGGTAGCCCTCGACGCCGGCGTTGTTGCACGCCAGGTGGATCGGCCCGAACCGCTTCTCGGCCGCGTCGGCCAGCGCCTCTATGTCGGAAGGCGACGACACGTCGACGTGCAGCCCGAGCGCCGGCGTCCCGCCGGCCTCCAGCTCGGACACGGTGGCCCGCAGGGCATCGTCCTGGATGTCGCCGATCGCGACGTTCATCCCCTCGGCGGCGAACCGGAGGGCGAACGCCTTGCCCATGCCGCTGCCGGCCCCGGTGACGACCGCGGTCTTGCCCGCGAGTTCCTCCATGCGCGAAGCCTCCTCGATTGTGACGGAACTCAGTCCCACGGCCGGGACAGGATGCGTACCAGCGTCCCCGGCGTCCGCAGGCGCACCAGCGCGTCCGGCGTGCCGTCCAGCGGCACCCGCTCGCTGATCAGGCGATCGGCCGGCACCCGCCCGGCCACCAGGTGATCGACGGACTCCCGGTAGGTCTCGTCGGAGAACGCGCAGGAGCCGACCAGGTGCAGCCCCTCGCTGAGCATGCCGAACAACGGCACCCGCGCCTCCTCCGGGGTGAGCGCCACCTCCACGCAGGTTCCGCCGGGTTCCAGCAGGTCCAGCAGCTCGCCGAACGCTCCCGGGGCCGCCGAGCACTCCAGCGCCGCCGCGAACTTCGTCCCCGACTCCTCGGCCCACTCGCGCACCGGCCGCGACCGGGTGTCCAGCACCACGTCCGCCCCGACGTCCGCGGCCGCCTCGCGCCGTCCCGCGCTGCGCCCGGCGGCGACGATCGGCCCCGCCCCGGCCAGCCGCAGCGCCATGATCGCGTACAGGCCGATCGGCCCGACCCCGAACACGAGCACCGGGTCGCCGGCGCCCGCCCCGGAAAGCTTCACCGCCTGCGACCCCACCGACAGCGGCTCGGCGTGCGCGCCCAGCTCCACCGGCAGCTCCCGGGGAAGCGCGACCAGCTGCCGGGCCGGCACCGCGACGTACTGCGCGTACGCTCCCTGCCGGTTGATGCCGATGTTGGGCGCGGCCGGGCACCGGAAGTTCAGGCCACGAGCGCAGATCCGGCACTTCCCGCAGGAGCCGAGCGGCGACGCGGCGACCGGCTGCCCCTCGGCCCACCCGGTGACGTCCCGCCCTCGGGCGGCGATGCGGCCGCTGAACTCGTGCCCGAGGATCTGCCCGTCGGCGGCCTCCCCGTTCTGCAGGCTGTGCACGTCCGACCCGCACAGCCCGCAGGCCTCGACGGCGACCACCACCTCATCCGGGGCCGGGCTGGGATCGCGGGCTTCCGCCACCTCCGCCTCTGTCCCGTGACACAGAACGGCTCGCACCGGCTCACCCTGCTTCCGCTGTCTCGCCCGTCGCCCCAGGCCGGGTCCGGGTCCGGGGCCGGGTCTGCTCACCCTCCCTACCGAGCCTGATACTCAGCCCGCCTCGCGTAAAGAGATGAGCCTGGCGGGAACCGCCCCGTTGTCCCCGCTAACACCCGTGCCGCCCGCCCGTTGTGCCCCCGTCACTGGCTCCCGAAGCATGCCTGGCGCTGGTGCGCAAACGGAAAACCCGGCCCACAAGGAGCCGGGTGATCTATGGGAAAGGAGACCCGGCCCCAATGGGACCGGGTGAGTCATGGATAAAAGTGTATCCGATCACCAGCCGTGAGGCAACCGATACCCGGAAGCGGGATCCGGGAGTTGGTGGCGGGTGAAGTCGTCTGCTCTCAGCTTCCGCCAGAAGTGTCTGCCTGCGCCGTTCCCGGGAGCGTCCCGAAGCGCCCCAGCGGTCTGGTGAGCAGAGGGGTTAACCGTTCCGACGGGTACTCGCAAGCGAACCTGCCTGATGGGGAACTGCAGGTCAGAGTCGTTCGAGATGACTAGCGCCGCGTCTACGGTGCCGAGCAGAACGTCGGCCAGCAGGTGTGAAGCCACGTTTACGTCACTGCCCTTTTCCTCCCGGTGTGCGACAGAGACCATGAAGCGTGCGTCGGTGACGGATCCCCCGGAACCGTCCTGGATCATGACCGGCCATTGAGGGCTGATCAGACTTGGGCGACCATGAGCATCGCGCTTGGCCAGCGGCATTGGCTTGACGCGGGAGACGTAGTAGCCGTACTCGACGTGGTCCACACTTCCTGCCGCATCCAGGGCTCTGAGATAGATGTCCTGGTCGGAATGGCCGGATGGATTATCGGATGCGTCTACCCGGGCAGTGCAGTAGACGACGCGCTCGATCGTCCCGTTCGCCCAGTTCTTACGCTCGCCTACGAGCGTCGTGGCCAATGCTCTGATGTCGAGCCATCGCCAGCCTGCTGTGCCGCGTCCGCACAGGGAGCGTCCACCGTAGTACAGGTTGTAGCCGTCAACGTACACGCCGACGCGCATGGCATATCACCATCTCTCGGGAATGGGCGCCGTGCTGTTGCATCGACCCGTTGCGGCGCCCGCCATCGATGTTACCGACTGGGCGTGGTGATGTGCGTTATGTGACAAGTAAGTCGTGTTGTGTCTTGCCTCAACACTGCGTAAGCCGGGATGATCGATGGCGGACTGGATGGCCTGGGCCTCGTAGCGCAGGCGTTCAGCCCGATCGGGATGCCCGGCGGCCTCGTACTGCCGGGCCGAGGCCTGGCGATCGGAGATTTCATCCCTGACGATCCGGGCCGTCTCGTCCCGCGTCAGGCTCCTGCGCTCGGCTTCGGCGGCGCCCAGCCCGGCTGCACCGCCCGCGACATGCTGGCTGACGGCGTTCGCGGTATCGGGATTCCGGGACACCGCCTCGGCGTTGCCGATCGCGGCCAGTGCCGACCGCAGCGCCGAGGTGGCGACGGCGTCCTTCGACTTCATGGCCGCGCGCAATGCGAGTCGCAGCCTGGCCTGAAGCGTGTCGGTATCCGTACCCATAGTGAGACCGACGTTATCCCGGCCCGCCCGCCCCGGCGACAGGTTTATGAGGCCATGGGGCGTCAGGTCTTCATGCTGAACGTAAACATCTTGTCGGCCGTGATGACCGCTCCCTGCGCGTTGACTTGGTTCAGCCACTTCTCGAATGCCGGGTCCTGCAGAGGCAGGTAGTGGTCGAGCATCGCCTGCCGCAGCTCGCGAGCCCGGAGGGAATCGGAGTGGATGCCGAAGCGGGGGCTACGGGCCGTCGTAGCGGGCGACCCCGGCGAGGCCCTAGTATTTCTCGGGGTCGGCAGGGACGTCGTCGGGGGAGTCGGGTCGCCACTGCGGGAGCCAGACCAGGCCGGGGTCGAGGATGGTGAAGCCGTCGCACAGGCGCGCGATCTCGTCCCGGGTCCGGAAGCGGAGCTGCGCTGTGACTCGGCTGTTGTAGACGTTCTCGAACGAGGTGCTCAGATCGGGCTGGCCGTCGCGGCAGTTGTGGCAGATGACGAGGTAGCTTCCGGGGGACAGCGCGCCGCGCAGGGTGGCGAGGATGTCCGCGGCACGGTCGTCGTCGGGGACGAAGTGCAGCACCGCGACCAGGAGCAGGGCGATGGGCTTGCTGAAGTCGAGCAGCAGCTGGGTTCCGGGGTCGGCGAGGATCTTGCCCGGCTCGCGCAGGTCGGCCTGGATGACCGTGGCGTCGGGGTTGGCGTTCAGCATGAGCCGACTGTGGGCGACTGCGACATCGTCGTTGTCCACGTAGACCACGCGCGAGGCCGGAACGATGCCCTGGGCGACCTCATGCACGTTGTTCTCGGTGGGGATGCCGGAACCGATGTCGAGGAACTGGCGGATGCCGGCCTGATTGGCCAGGAACCGCACGGCACGGCCGAGGAAGGCCCGGTTGGCGCGCACGGCGGTGCGGAAATTAGGGTCAAGGGCGAGGATCGTGTGGGCGGCTTCGCGGTCGGCCTGGAAATTGTGGTCGCCACCTAGCCAATAGTCATAGACTCGGGCGATGTTCGCCTTGGTGATATCGGTTTCCGGCGGTATCCAGCCTGGCTCCACGGTCATCTTCACTCCCGTCCCGCGACACCGCCTATGCCATCGACGCCGCCGGGCAGTGTACCTAACGCGACCAGCGCGTACACTATAGGGCCTGTTGCGGAGGTCATCAGTTGGGTACATGAGAGGCGATTGTGGCGAATGGTGTCAGGTTCCGTGTCGGCTGCTGGGCGCCGTCTGCGGGGGGCCTGCGACTTTTGGCGCATGGCGGCCCCATAAATGCCGCAAACCGCCCCTGTTTAGGGTCCTTATGCGCCAAAAGTCGATGTCACCGGGCCGGGCACGGCGGAAATGGTGGGGCATCCGCTGAGAGTGCCATCATGAGCGGCTCATTCACAACTATAACGACAGTGACGGTCGCGTTACGTACACGATGGCACGACAGCGGTGAGACCATCGCGTACACGGGGGTCGGGGGTCGGTCCGGGCGGTGCCCGGGGACGCGAGATAACCGGTGGCCGGAGGGGCGGGGGTGCTGCCAGCATTGGCCGGTATGAGCCATCCTCTCGACACGCTGGACTGGCCGGTCCGCACCGAACGGCTGCTGCTGCGCCGGGCCGCCCCCGATGACCTCGACGCGGTCTGGGCCTACCGGCGGCTGCCGGAGGTCTACGAATGGCTGGGGGCCGCGGTCCCCGACTACGACGCTTACCGTGAGCGCTACCTCCGCCCGGAGCGGCTCGCGAGCATGCTGATCATCGAACGAGGCGACCGGGGGATCGGCCACCTCATACTGAAGATCCAGGACGGCTGGGCCCAGGAAGACGTCGCCGACCAGGCCAGGGGCGTGCAGGGCTCGCTCGGCTGGACGCTCGATCCGGAGTTCCAGGGGAAGGGCTACGCGGCCGAGGCGGTCCGCGCCCTCATCGGCCTCTGCTTCGGCCCGCTCGGCCTGCGGCGAGTGATCGCCGAGTGCTTCGCCGACAACGAGCCGTCCTGGCGCCTGATGGAGCGCCTCGGCATGCGCCGTGAGCAGCACACCGTCAAGGAATCCCTGCACCGCACCAAGGGCTGGCTGGACGGCCTCACCTACGCCCTGCTCGCGGAAGAATGGCCAGCCGGGGGGCGCGGCACAGGCGCCACCATCCGTTAGGGAGATAAGGGTTGGATCTTGACCACGGCGGGCGGGCGGTCGAGCGGGCCGAACGTCTCCACGACCGACGACACGCCGGCGTTCGGGGCGCCCGCGACCACGATGTGCACGGCCTCGGGCGACGCGAGCACCCGGACCGGCTCGTCTGGGTCGGCCGGCGGCGAGGACGGCAGCGCGTCCGGGTGGCCGCCGGGGATCCGCCACCGGGTGCCGGACGCGATCGCCTCCTTCCCGGCCGCGGCGAGGTCGCGGTAGCGCCGGACGCCGTGGGAGTGGATCGCGGCGACGAAGTCCCGCTTCGACCAGCCGGCCGCGTCGACCTTCCGGGCGTGCTCGGGGTTGAGCACCACGATCGCGCCGGCGGTCGGGCGGACCAGCGCGCCGGTGCGGCAGATCGAGTCGGCGAGCTCGTAGGCGAGCTGCCCGGGATCCGTGGTGTGCCGGGCCTCGACATGGAGTACCGAACGGATAACGGTGGCTGATACCGCGCTATCCGCCTCCGTCAGCCCGTGATCGGCGTGCAGCGGCGTCCAGACGCTGTCCTCCTCGTTCTCGCCGATGCAGCACGAGTACTTCGCGGGCGTCCCCTGCGTGGCCTGGTCGAACACGTGCGGGCGCAGGCCGAGGCCGTTCATCGCGCCCAGCCGGATGGCCCGGCCGATGGTCGCGTTGGCGCGGAACCCGGATCCGAACACGTTGCCGCGGCAGTTGATCCCGATCTCCTGCCGCACCGGGCCGTTGACCACGATGAACGGGGCGGTGCCGGTGGTGGACTGCCAGATCGACCGGGTCACCATCCCGTCCTTGAGGAAGGAGTCCCACGCGGCCAGCACGACCGGGAGGTATTCCGGCCGGCAGCCCGCGAGGGCGGCGTTGATCGCCGCCATCCGCACCGTCAGGTTCCGGTTCAGGTGCGGCATCGGAATGAGGACCTCGTCCGGATCCCGCTTCGTCGTCGCGAGGAACTCGCTGAGGTAGCCTTCCGTCACCGGCACCACGGGCAGGCCGTCGGTCCACCCCTTGTCCGCGTAGTACTCCATCGCGTGACGGATCTCGTCGAGATCGACGACGGGCGGGGCGGCATCGGCTCGCTGCGCGGTCATGACTCCGCTCCCAGGATGCGCGCGATCTCCGGCAGCGCGGCCCGCGCCATCTCGGTCATCTCCTTCTCCGTGCGGCTCGCGATCGGGTGCGGCACCGCGATGTACTCATAGCCCGGGAAGCCGTACTGGCTCGCCATCGCCTCCGCGGTGATCCTGAACGCGTCCGTGCAGATGCTGACGGCGGGGATCCCGGCCCGCTCCAGCACGATTCCGTCGGCCAGACTGGCCGCGCTGCACGAGCCTCAATCGCCGATCCCGGCGACCGCGAAGTCGCAGTTGTGCAGCATCCGGTTGACGACGCTCTCCTCCACCGGGTGGCCGAAGTATCCCTTGCGGAACACCTTGATCTCCCCGGTGCCGTACTTGTCGCCGAGCTCGCGGGCGATGGCCCGCAGGAACGGGACGGCGTTCGGCTTGGTGTTCTCCAGCAGGCCGATCGTCGCGCCGCGCAGCGATGCCGGCCGCGCGGTCAGCGTGGTGTCGGTCTCCTGGCCGGCGTCGCCGGTCGGGTCGAGCAGTGGCTCGCGCATGATGCGCACTCTTTTCTTCTAGATCGTCTTCTAGATCGGGTCATCGGGCAGGTCGGGTCATTGGCGGGTTCATTGGCGGGTCAGGTCCAGGGCCTTCGCGGCGACGCCGGCCGCGGTGAGGCCGTAGTACTCGTACAGGTCGGCGGGCACGCCGACCTCCAGGTCCTCGGCGGGCAGCCCCGCGCATTCCAGGGCGACCGCCAGGCGCCGGGCGGTGAGCGCCTCCGCCACCAGCGAGCCGAGGCCGCCGGTCACGCTGTGGTCCTCGACCGTCAGCACCCGGCCGGTCCGGGCCGCGCTGCCGGCCAGGGCGCCGGCGTCGAACGGCCGCAGGTAAGCGGCGTCCAGCACGTCCGCCTCGATCCCGTGGGCCTCGGCGAGCAGGTCCGCCGCCGCGACCGCGAGGCTCACGCCCAGCCCGTGCCCGATCAGCGTGACGTCCCCGCCGGAGCGCAGCGGTAGCCACTCGCCTCGTTCGTAGGCGGGCTTCTTGTCGTAGACCGGCGGGGCCTGCTCGGCGATCCTGATGTACGCCGGCCCTTCCAGCTCCGCGGTGGAGCGCATCAGCGCGACCGCGGACAGCGCGTCGGCCGGCGCGACGACCGTGGTGTTGTTGAGCGTCCGGGCGATCGCGATGTCCTCCACGGCGTAGTGACTGGTGCCGAAGTACCCCATGGCCAGCCCGGACAGGCGGCCGACGAGCCGCACCGGCAGGTGGTTGTAGTCCACGTCGGTGCGCAGTTGCTCGGCGCACTTGAGCACCCCGAACGGGGCCATGGAGAAGATGTACGGCAGGTACCCGCAGGTTGCCAGCCCCGCGGCCAGCGACACCGAGTTGGTCTCCGCGATGCCGAGCTCGATGTACCGGCCGGGGAACTTCTCCCGGAACTCGGCCAGGGTGTTGGACAGGTCCGCGGTCAGCGTCACGACCCGGGGGTCGGCGGCGGCCAGCTCGGTGACCGCGTACCCGGACGGGTTGGCGGCCAGCGCGGTCTCGCGCTCGACGTCGCTGAAGACGTCGACCATCTTCGGGGAGTTCACTGGGCCAGCTCCATCCGCGCGGTGATCTCGGCGACCACGTCCGCCTGCTGCTCGGCCGACAGCAGGCCCAGGTGCCAGGCCTGCGGTTGCTTGGAGAACAGCTCCGCGCCGCGCCCCTTCTCGGTCCGGGCGATGACGCACGCCGGCTTCCGGGAATTAGGGGCGGGCAGGCCACCGAACGCGGACCGCAGGGCCGTGATGTCGTGCCCGTCGATCTCCCTTACCAGCCAGCCGAACGCGTCGAACCGCGCGGCCAGGGGCTCGATGTTCATCGCCTCCGACGTCGGCCCGCTGCCGGAGTACCCGTTGGCGTCGATGATCGCGACCAGGTTCCCGAGCTTGTAGTGGGAGGCGGCCATCGCGGCCTCCCATACCTGTCCCTCCTGCAGCTCGCCGTCCCCGGTGAGCACGAAGGTGCGGTAGTCCCGGCCGGACAGGCGCGCTCCCAGGGCCATGCCGGTGCCGACCGACAGGTTGTGCCCCAGGGAACCGGACGAGAAGTCGATGCCGGGGGCTAGCTTCATGTTCGGGTGGTCGTTCACCGGGGATCCGACCTTGCCGAACTGCTTCAGCCAGTCGTGAGGGAAGTACCCGAGGTCCGCGAGCACCGGCCACAGCCCGGTCGCGACGTGCCCCTTGCCGAGCAGGAACCGGTCCCGGTCCGGCCATCGCGGCTCGTGCGGGCGGAGCCGCAGCACGTGGTAGTACAGCGTCGCGACGATCTCGGCGCAGGAGAACGTGGACGCGTAGTGGCCAAGGCCCGCCTGCGCGACCAGCTCGACGGTCTTGAGCCGGATCCAGTCGGCCCGCCGGGCTAGCTCGGCATCGGTGACCTCCCGCCCGCGTTCCAGCGTGACCATGCCACCACCGTAAATTCGAGTCGGTGATATGACAATGCGCCGCGGCTGTTGACATCTCGCCGGGCGAGATCAACTCTGTGGTCAATGCCGGACCGGCATGTCGGACTAGCGCGGGAGCTAGTGTCGTGGCGACGAACACCCCGGTGCTGGAGGTACGCGATATCTCCAAGACCTTCGGTGCCACCCGGGCGCTGCGGCACGTGGAGTTCTCCATCGAGCCGGGCGAGGTGTTCGCCGTGCTCGGGCAGAACGGCTCCGGCAAGTCGACGCTGGTCAAGATCCTCTCGGGGTTCCACGCGCCCGATCCCGGGGCCGAGATCGTCGTGGACGGCGAGCCGCTCCCCGTCCCGCTGCCCCCGGGCATGGCCCGCGAGGCCGGCATGGAGTTCGTCTACCAGGACCTGGGGCTGGTCCCCGGCATGACCGTCCTGGAGAACCTCACGATCCAGTCGCGGACCGCCGGCGGTAGCCGCGGGATCCTCGGGGGCGGCGGGATGCCCCGGGACCGCGGGGTGCTCCGGGGTGGCGGGGTGCTCAGGCCGATCGCCTGGCGCCGGGAGCGACGGGAGGCCCGGGCCGTCCTGGCGCGGTACGGACTCGACCTGGACCCGGCGGCCCGGGTGGCGGGGCTGCCCCTGATGGACCAGGCGCTGCTGGCGATCGCCCGCGCGGCCGAGGAGCTTCAGGCCTTCCGGGCGAGGACCGGGAAGGATCGCTCCCTGCTGGTCCTCGACGAGCCCACGGTATTCCTCACCGGGGCCGAGCTGGACTTCCTGTTCGACCTCATCAGGATCGTCGCCTCCAGCGGCGCGAGCGTCATGTTCATCTCGCACGACCTTGAGGCGGTGCGGGCCGTCGCCTCCAGGTTCGTCGTCCTCCGCGACGGCGAGGTCGCCGGGACGGGCCGGGTGGCGGACGTGACCGAGGACCAGATGATCGACATGATCGTGGGCTCCGCCAGGGAACGGTTCGAGCGCTCGGCGGCCCGCACGATCGAGGCGGTGACCGGGCCCGGCCTGCCGCCCGCTACCCGGATCCGCGAGGCCGAACTGCTCGCTGTGGAGGGCCTGGCCGGAGGCGCCGTCCGGGAGCTGAGCTTCGGCGTGCGCGAGGGAGAGATCGTCGGCCTGGCCGGCGCGACCGGATCCGGCCCCGATGACGTCCCGTACCTGCTGTTCGGCGGCGACGGGGTCAGCGGGCGCGTCCCCGTCGGCGGAACGGTGACGATCGCCGGCCGGCGGCATGCCGCCAGGCGCCTGTCGAGTGCCAGCTCCATCCGGGCCGGGCTGGCCCTGGTCCCCGCGGACCGCGCCCGCGACGCGGCGGTGGCCAGCCTCAGCGTCGCGGACAACATCCTGATGCTGGTCTACGGCCGGTACTTCAGCAAGGGCGTGCTCGGGCGCCGGGCGATGATGACGGACGCCGGTGCCCGGGCCGGGACCTTTGACATCCGGCCTCCCGTGCCGTCGGCGCCGCTGGCCCAGATGAGCGGGGGCAACCAGCAGAAGACCGTGCTCGCGAAGTGGATGGAGCCCGAGCCGAGGATCCTGCTGCTGCACGAGCCGACCCAGGGGGTGGACGTCGGCGCCCGGGCCGAGATCCGCACTCTCGTGAAGGACGCGTGCCGCGAGCGGGGCATGGGCGTGGTGTGGGTGACGACCGATTTCGCCGAGCTGGCGGAGATGTGCGACCGGGTGCTGGTCTTCGCCGACGGCCGGGTCGTGACCCAGCTGTCGGGTGACGAGGTCACCAAGCCCGCGATAGACGAGGCCGTCATCAGGACATCGGCAGGTAGGTAGCGATGCTGGAGGACAAGGATTCCGCGGCGCTCGACCTGGAGGGCCTGGCCCCGGTGCACCGCACGGGCTCGCGTGGCGGCATCGTTGCCCGCAGGGTCGAGGCATGGGCGCTCGTCGTCCTGTGGGGTGCGCTCATCGTGGCGTTCGCCTTCGCCGAGCCCGGCGTGTTCCTGACCGTCGGCAACTGGGCGAACATCCTCGGCAACCAGGCGGTTCTGCTGCTGCTGGCGCTCGCGTCGCTGGTGCCGCTGGTGATGCGGGACTTCGACCTCTCGCTCGGCGCCATCACCACCTTGTCCGCCATGACGCTGGCGATCCTCAATGTTTCCCACCACATGCCGATAGCGCTGGCCTGCGTGATCGCGATCGCCGCCTCGCTGTGCGTCTCGGCGCTCAACGCCCTGTTCACGGTGAAGCTCGGCGGCAACCCCTTCGTCATCACGCTCGGCATGCTGACCGTGGTCACCGGCATCGTCTTCCTGATATCGGGCTCGGCCACCGTCGGCGTCGTCTCCCCGAGCCTGGTGCAACTGGTCTTCCTGGACAGCTTTCTCGGGATCCCGGTCGAGTTCTACATCGGCCTGCTGGTGGCGATCGTGGTCTGGTACGTGCTGAGCATGACGCCGGCCGGCCAGCAGGCTGTGGTCGTCGGCGAGTCCCGGGAAGTCGCCAGGCTGAGCGGCGTCCGGGTGGCCAGGTGCCGGACCCTCGGGTACCTCGCCGCGGGCTTCATCGCGGGCCTGGGGGGCATCGTCTGGGCGGCCTCTACCGGGTCGGTGGACCCGACGACCGGCGGAACGGAACTGCTGCTGCCGGCCGTGGCGGCGGTGTTCCTCGGCTCCACCTGCATCACGCCGGGGCGGTTCAACGCTCCGGGCACGGTGATCGCCGTCTACTTCCTGGCCAGCGGGGCGGTCGGGCTGGAGATCAAGGGGGCGCAGGACTACGTGCAGCAGCTTTTCTACGGAGCCGCCCTGATCGTCGCCGTTATCGTGCCGAAACTGCTCGGTCCCGACCGGGGGGCTTCCTTCAAGTTGATGTAACCGGCTTCAGTCGTGGGAGGAGCGATCATCGTGCGCATTCGCGGAGCGAGGGCGGGTAAGCGCAGGATCTGGACGACGGCGGCCGTCGCCGCGGGCGGGGTCGTGCTCCTGGCGGCGGGCTGCTCTACGAGCGGCGCCGGCGGCTCCTCCGCCGGCGGGTCGTCAGTCCTGTCAGCCAAGCAGATGTCGCAGATGCGAGCCGACGTGGCCGCGGCCCAGAAGGTTCCGAAGTTCACCTCGCCCGGCCCGGCGATCAGGGACGTCGGCGCCCTGAAAGGCCAGAAGATCATGGCCATCCCCGGCAGCAGCCAGCTTGCGGCGTGCCAGCAGATGGTGGAAGCGGAGAAGAGCCTCGGCGACGCGGTCGGGACGCCGGTCACGATCTACAACAACGACGGCCAGACCAGGCAATGGGTCAGCGGCATCGAGACCGCTATCTCCGGGGGCTACAAGGCGGTCATCCTGACCTGCAGCATCGACCCGCTCAGCATCGTGCCCGCCATCCAGGACGCCGCCCGCCACGGCGTCAAGGTCGTGGATTACGCCGTGACCCAGCCCGTGACGCCCAAGAGCTATCCCGGCCTCGCCTCGGGCGTGGCGGAGTCGGTGGTGCAAGACTCGAAGCTGTCGGTCGAGCAGGCCTTCGTGCACTCCGGTGGCAAGCCGTTCAGCATGCTGCTGATCACCTCCCACGCGGTCGAGGGAGAGCCGCTGGCCGTGGCCGCGGTCAAGAAGAAGATGCACGCCCTGTGCGGGAGCGCGTGCAAGATCTACCCGGTGGACGTCGAGGTTCCCGACTGGTCGACCAAGATCCAGAGCACGGTCCAGAGCAACCTGCTCACCCATCCCGACATCTCCGTCGTGTATCCCCTCTACTCGGGCGAGTACCTCTTCGCGCTGCCCGCGATCGAAGCCTCGCACCGCTCCAACGTCATCATGGTCGGCGGCTTCGGCAACGGCACCCCGGAAATCCAGCTTCAGCTGTCGTCCCCCGGCGACAAGATCGTCCTCGGGCAGATCAGCTCGTACGCCGACTGGGCCGCCTACGAGGCCTACTACCAGACCGCGCTGGTGCTGGCGGGCCAGGCGCCTCGTCCGTACGCGGACACCTTTACCCCCAACGTGCTGACGACGCCGGCCAACGCCAAGGCGGTCCTGTCCGGCGTCGGGGGCTACGGTGACGCGTTCGTCAACGGCTACCGCCGCCTGTTCGGTCTCCCGCCGCTGCACGGAGCCGCCCTGACGGCCGCCGCCACCGTGGGCGCGAGCGCCAAGTGAGGATGCGGTCGTGACCGGTGGTGCCGGTGGTGACGGTAGTAACGTGAGTGACGCGGGTGACGTGCTGGCCGCGCTGTTCGACGTCCGGGGGAAGGTGGCGCTGGTCACCGGAGGAGCATCCGGGCTCGGCTACGCCTTCGCCTCGATCCTGGCCGACTGCGGCGCCGTCGTCATCGTCGCCGACCGGGACGCGGAGCGGCTGGGGAAGGCGGTGAGCTCGCTGGCGGCGGGCGGCGGCGACCGCGTGCGGCCAGCGGAGATCGACGTCGGAGACGGGCCGGCGGTCGAAGCGGCGGTGGACGGGATCGTCGGCGACAGGGGCCGCATCGACATCGTCTTCGCGAACGCCGGGGTGGCACGCGGGACTCCGCCGCTGGTGCCGTCGGGGTCGATCGACGCGTTCGGGTGGGACGACTACAACGGCCTGATCGACGTGAACCTGCACGGCGTGGTGCACACGGCGCGGGCGGCGGCGAAGCACATGAAACGGCAGCGGTCCGGCAGCATCGTCGTCACCGCTTCCACGGCGGGCCTGCGCAACGACCCGTTCGTGCCGTACTCGTACGCGATCGCCAAGGTCGGCGTGGTGAACCCTACGGTTGGCCCTGTCGTCCTGCCGCTAGGAAGCCCGCAGTCAATACTTGGCTCGGGTATCAGCATGATCATGGTCCGCAGCTGCCCAGGGTGTGAGGGCTGACCGAGTGAATTGTTACGTAAGAGGCCTGTGTGACTGCAGAGATAAATTCTCTCGCGAATGCGCCCGCCCCCGGGGGGCGATGGCTTTGTACAGTAAATGGTTGCTAAATCGCCTGGTGAAACGTTCCAATCCAACCGTTTGCTGTACAAAGCCGGGACAGGCCCCGGCGTGACGGTCCGCAGTTGGCGCCACGTTCGAAATTCTGCCGCCGACTCAGGCTGAATAGCTATCTCTATATGCAAAACACTCCACGCTGGCGCGGTCGCCGATGCGAGGCAGGGCGAATTACGCATACGCGGCAAACCGGCAGCCCTGTCGTCGGCATACCCCGGCCGCAGTGGCGCTGCCCCCGCCTGGTTTCAGCGGCACGCGGTGCTACACCAAAAAACCAATTATGGTATTCTGGTATTATGGTAGATATCATGTGGGAGGACGGGCGCCCGCCCGTGCTCGTTGAGCTGGACGACCGGCGGCGGACCGCACTGGGCAGGGTTGGCCATAAGGAGCACACCAGGTACCTGGTGGAGGAGCGGTCGGACGGCACGCTGATCTGGCGCCCGGCGGTAGTCGTGCCGGAGCATGAACTGCGGTTCATGCAGGCGCACCCGGAGGCTTACGCGGAGGTCAGGCGGCAGCAGGCAGCCCCGGATCCCGCCCGCCGCCAGCCCCGCCCGGCGCGGGAACCCCGGAAAACCCGGGAAACCGAGGGAACCCGAGAAGCCCCGGAAATCCGAGAAGCCCGGGGCGCCCGGGACCGTGCCAAAGCCGAGGCAGTCCCCGCCTGATGCGCCTCGAGTTCGAGCCGACGGCGACCGCGGGCTATGAGGCGGTCACCGATCCGGACCTGCTCGACAAGATCGACGCGATCCTCGACGAGCTGGAAAAGGATCCGGGCCAGGCCCGGCTGCGGCAGCACCGGTGGAGCGAACCGCCGCTCTGGGGCGTCACGGCACGGGACCGGGTGCGAGACATCCTGATCTTGTGGGCGCCGGAGCCCCCGGGCCGGCAACCAGAGACAGAGGAACCGGAGACAGGGGGACCGGAGGCCCAGGAGACCGTCATCGTCGTGCACTACATCGGCCCGGACACCTAGCAGAAGACCTAAGCGCGTCAGGCCGCGTACTCGGTGTCGCCGACGAACGCGTCCCACAGGCCCGCGTACACGCCGCCGAGCGCCAGCAGCTCCTCGTGCGTGCCGGTCTCCGCGACGCGGCCGTGGTCGATGACCGCGATCCGGTCCGCCCGCGCCGCCGTGGTCAGCCGGTGCGCGACCACGACCGTGGTGCGCCGCGCGGTGAGCTGGCGCGTCGCCTTCGTAACGGCCGCCTCCGAGGCTAGGTCCAGGGCGGCGGTCGCCTCGTCCAGCAGCAGGATGTCGGGATTGGCTAGCTCGGCCCGCGCCAGCGCGATCAGCTGCCGCTGGCCGGCCGACAGGTTCCGCCCGCGCTCGCCGACCTCGTGGGAGTACCCGCCGGGCAGCCGCGTGATCATCTCGTGCGCGCCCACCGCCTTCGCGGCGGCGATGACCTCCTCGTCTCCCGCGGACGGCCGCGCGTAGGCGATCGCCTCCGCGACCGTGCCGCTGAACAGGTACGACTCCTGCGGCACGACGCCGAGCCGCTGCCGGTAGGCGGTGAGCCCGTAGTCACGGACGTCCACCCCGTCCACGAGGACGGCGCCCGACGTCACGTCGTAGAACCTGGCGATGAGCTTGACGATCGTGGACTTGCCCGCTCCCGTCTGGCCGACGAGCGCGACCGTCTCCCCGGGCTCCACCCGCAGCGACACCCCGGAGATCGCCTCACCCGACGGCGGCTTCGCCCTGGCATCCCCGGCATCTGCGGGACCGGCGTCTCCGGGCCTGCCCGCTCCGGGCCTGGCCGCCCCGTCCAGCGACCCGTTCCCGTCCAGCGACCCGTTCAGGGCCGACCCGGTGCCGTAAGCGAACCGCACGTTCCGCAGCTCGATCCGGCCCTCCAGCCCCGACGGCGGCACCGGCCGCGGCGCCGCCGCGTCGGGCACCGACGTCGGGATCCGCAGCAGGTCCTTCATCCGCCGCAGGCCGACGGCTGCCTGCTGGTAGCCGTCGAACACCTGCGACAGCTGCTGCACCGGAGAGAACACCATGTCGATGTAGAGCAGGTACGCGATCAGCGCGCCCGCGGTCAGCGCGCCGGAGCGGATCTGCCCGACCGCCGCGACCAGCACCAGGGCGCCGGCCACGGTGGACAGCGTCTGCACGAACGGGAAGTACAGCGCGATGTACCGCTGCGCCCGTAGCCGCGAGGCCCGGTAGGCGGCGCTGCGCCCGGCGAACCGGGAGCTGTTGGCGCCCTCGCGCCGGTAGGCCTGGGTGACCCGAAGGCCGGCGACGTTTTCCGCGAAGTCGGCGTTGACCACGCTGACCCGTTCCCGCGCCTCGGTGTAGGCCCGCGACGACTTGGCCCGGAACACCACGGTCGCCGCGACCAGGAACGGCATGATCGCCAGCACGAGCAGCCCGAGCCGGATGTTGATGATCATCATCGCGACCAGCACCCCGGCGAACGTGAGCAGCGAGCTGACCATGGTGACCAGCCCGGTCTGCAGGAACGTGGACAGCGCGTCCACGTCGGTCGTCATCCTGGTCATGATGCGGCCGGACAGCTCCCGCTCGTAGAAGTCGAGCCCGAGCCGCTGCAGCTGCGCGAACAGCTTCACCCGCAGCGTGTACAGCAGCCGCTCGCCGTTCCGCCCGACGACCATGGTCTCGGCCATGTTGACCAGCCAGTCCGCGAACACCACCGCCAGCCCGAGCAGCGCCATCGTGACCACGACGCCGAACGCCTTGACCTCTACCCCGTGGTCGATCCCGCCGCGCACCAGCGCGGGCAGCGCGAGGCTGGCGGCAGCGTCGAGGCCGTCCAGCACGAGCCCCGCGATCAGCGCGATCAGGATCGGCCGCAGCAGCTTGCGCAGCGTGAAGCGGTGGTCGTTCCGGCGCGCCCCGCCGACGTCGACCGTCGGCTTGTCCTTGACCGGGGGCAGCGCCGCGACCTTGGCGAGCAGCTCGGGGCTGGGCGGGATGCTGCCGATCACGCCGTCCATCCGGCCCGCGCCCCGGCCGCCCCGGCCCCCGGTGCCCAGGGCGCGGCCAGCCGACCGCTGCGAGGATTCTTTTACCGAACGGATCGTGGCGCCTGCCACCGCACCCGCCTGGCTGCCCCCGTTGCCCGGGGCGGAACTGCTCGTGGCGGCGCTGCTCATCGCGGCGTCCCCGGCGTCGAGGCCCTCCGCGTCGTCGCCCGGCCCCGATATGAGCACCTGGTAGAGGGGACAGCGCGCGGTGAGCTCGTCGTGGGTGCCGATATCGGCGACGCGGCCGTCGGCGGTGAGCACGGCGATCCGGTCGGCGAGGTTGAGCGTGGAGCGGCGGTGCGCGATCAGCAGCGTGGTCCGGCCCGCCATCACCCGGTGCAAGGTGGCGTGGATCTCCGCCTCGATCCGCGGGTCGACCGAGGAGGTGGCGTCGTCCAGCAATAGCAGCCGCGGGTCGGTGATCAGCGCGCGGGCCAGCGCCACCCGCTGCCGCTGCCCGCCGGAGAGGGTGAGGCCCTGCTCGCCCACGACCGTGTCGTAGCCGTCGGGCAGGTCGCGGATGAACTCGTCGGCCTCGGCGGCCCTCGCGGCGGCGATGACCTGCTCATCGGTGGCGTCGGGCCGACCGTAGGCGATGTTGGCCTTCACCGTGTCGGAGAACAGGAAGCTTTCCTCCATGACGAGGCCGATGGCCTCGCGCAGCGACCGCTGCGTGACGTCCCGGACGTCGTGGCCGCCGACCCGGACGGCGCCGCCGCGCACGTCGTAGAAGCGGGGGAGCAGGAGGGACAGGGTGGACTTGCCCGATCCCGACGGGCCGATGACCGCGACGGTCTCACCCGGCTCGACGGACAGCGACAGGCCGCGGAGCACCGGCTGGGAGGGGACGTAGCCGAACTTCACGTCGTCGAACGTGATCCCGTTCGCCGACGCCGGCAGGTCGGTGGCGTCCGGCTTGTCGGTGATGGTCGGCTTGGAGTCGATGACCTCGAAGACCCGGATGGCGCTGGCCCGGGATTCCTGTCCCATCGTGACGAGGCCGGTGAGCACCCGGACGGGGCCGGCCAGCTGGGTGAGGTAGCTGGAGAACGCGAGGAAGGTGCCGAGCGTGATGCTGCCGTGAATGGCCAGCCAGCCGCCGAGCGCGATCACGCCGACCAGGCCGAGGGAGGGGATCGCGGTCAGCGCGGGGTTGTAGCGCGCCATGAGCCGGATCGTCCGCAGCCGGGCGCCGTACAGCTCCTCGCTGGCGGCCTCCATCCGCCGCATCTCCTGCTCTTCCTGGCCGAAGCCCTTGACTACCCGCACGCCGCCGATTACCTCGTCGACGATGGCTGCTACCTCGCCGGCCTCCTGCTGTGCCTGCCAGCTGGCCGGGAACAGCCTGGCCCGGGAGGTGCGGGCGATCAGCCACAGCGCGGGCGTGACCGCGAGCGCCACCAGCGCGAGCAGCGGGGACATCACGACCATCAGCACGAGCGAGAAGGCGAACAAGACGATGCTGCCGAGCATGAGCGGCACCATCTGCAGCAGGCCCTGGATCATGTTGAGGTCGGAGATGGACCGGCTGACGAGCTGGCCGGTGTGGATCTCGTCCTGCCGTGCCCCGTCCAGCCTCGACAGCGAGTCGAACAGCTCGGTCCGCAGCTCGTGCTGCACGTCGAGGGCCATCTTGCCGCCACGGTAACGCCGGTTGTACACGCCGCCGAAGCTGACCGCCGCGGCGCCGAGCAGCGCGATCGCCAGCGGCCAGACCGACTCGGTGTGGGTGACGATGACGTTGTCGATGACCGACCGCTGCAGCAGCGGGATGACCAGCATCGCCGCGGAGGACAGCAGCGCCCCGCCCAGGGCGATTACCACGTCCTTGCGGAACCGCCAGCAGTACCCGGCCAGCCGCCGCATCCACCGCGATTCGTTACTATATTCGATTTTTGGATCCACATCCGTGCTGCGCGTGCTGTTCTCGCTCATCCGTCCCCGATGGGTAGGTCCGCCGTGTGCTCGCCTGAGCCACATCGTTCAACGCGCCGGGCAAGTCGTTCATTTCCGAAACTAAGGACCTAGGCCGATGGCCCTAGGGACATGTCCGACCCTGTCCCGATGCGGCCTTCGCACGGTAGCACCCCCCACCGACATTCCACGAGCCGGTTTCCGGGGTACCGGGGATGGGCGGGCCGGATGGCTAGTGCGCGGGGATGCGGGCTGTCCAGGCGGGGGCTTCGCCGGAGCCGGCCACCAGCCTCGAGCCGTCCGGGCTGAGGGCGAGCCACACGATGTCTGGCGGGCTTTGCTGTTCCTGGCTCGCGTCGGAGGCGGGCTCGGTAGGGGTCGCGATGACCTGGCCGGTGGCGGTATTCCACACGGTGACATCGCCCTGAGCGGGAAAATTGGCCTCGGCGACGAGGTGGGCGGCCTGGTTGTAGACGTCCGTGTTGCCGGCGAGATCGGGGTTCGCGTTGTCGATGACGCCCAGCTGCCTGCCGGTGGCGTCATCGGCCAGCCGGGTGGCGCCGCCGTGCTGGCTGGTGACCACCAGCCCGTCACCCGAGGCGAACGCATAGGGACTCAGGCCCTCGTGCTTCACGACAACGTGGGTGGGCGGCGTGGCGGTCAGGTTCCAGACCTGGTCCGCGTTCTGCCCGTAGGGCATGGCCAGCATCCGGTCGTCCGGGCTGAACGCCAGGGCCGTGATCCACACTGGATTCTGGCCGCCCGCCGAGGTCTCGGTCACCCGTGCCACCACCCGCCGGGTCACGGTGTTCCACACGGTCACCCGCCCGCTGTCCGGGCTGACCAGGCCGAGCATGGTCCCGTCCTGGCTTAGCAGCGTGAAGTCGTGCGTGCCTTTTATGGGTGGCTTAGGCGTGGCCTGGAACGCCGACAGCGGCCGGGGATGGCCGCCCACGCCGGCCGCGAGCACGGCGCGAAGGCTCCACCGCTGGACGTAGCCGTCGTTGTCGGTGACGATGGCCGAGTCATCGCGGGTAATCCCGATGGAGTCGATCCCGTTGTAGGAGGTGGCCCCCGACGGCACCGCCACCGGCTCCCACCGGGCGCGGACCCGGCCGGTGGCCGGGTCGAGGATCTCGGCCCCGGTCTCGCCCGCCGTCACGAGGTACTTGCCATCCGCGCTGAAGACGCCCCTCTCCGGCAGGCTCCCCGAAGGCGGCCCCGAACTGGGGAAGCCGAAGCCGCCTCCCAATGCGAGAGGGATGCCCAGGCCGAGCGCCACGCCAAGGGGCACTGCCACCAGCAGGCCCAGCCCGATGCGAAGCCCCTTCCGGGGCCGGTGGGACCTAGTTTTCCCGGTCGGAGCGTGAAACGCCTGATTCGCCACGATGTCATCGTATTAATGGCAGGCCGTACATTTCCCCGGCGGCGTCCGGTCACCGGTTGATCAGCGGGCTGAAGGCGGCGCGCACGTCGGCCGTGGACGGGTTTACGTACTCATCCGAGGGCGGGCCGGCATCGAGCCCGTCGTAGGTGGTGTAGCTGATGGTCGCGGGACAGCTCGTGCCGCTGACCTGCACGGTGCCATCGAAGACGCGCTTCCCGGTTCGCAGCGAGTACGCCTTCACCGGGATCGCGATCTTGTGGAAGGTCACGTCGGTCGGGATGCTGCCGAGGGAGCCGCTGGAGGAATTCTCGCCGGTGTAGGGGCACGTCTGGACAGAGGACCCGTGATGCCGCTGGCCCGCGCAGACCACCAGGGTGGCGCGGGTGACGTCGCCGTCGGCCTTCCAGCTGGAGGGAAGCTCGCTGGTGTACTTCGTGTTGCCGTAGAACAGCGCGCGGTTGGTTCCGTTGCCGTACGGTGCGGCGCCGCCATACTTGGCCGGCGTGGAGCAGTACTGGGGCTGCTGGCCGACCGGGCCGGTGAGCAGGTGGCGGACGTGCGCCAGCTGGATGGCCAGCGTGGCCTTCCTGACCCCGGTCCGGGCCTTGGCGGCGCGCTGGTCGCTGGGGTACTGGTAGAGCAGCTCCTGATACCGGCTGCGCGCGCCCCGCCAGTCCTTGGCCGCCATCAGGTCGCCACCGCAGGCGAGAAGCGCCGCGGGTGCCGTCCGCGCTACGACCCCGGCGGACCGGTCCAGCACGTCGTGGCTCGGCCGGTAGCCGCGCAGCCAGTCGGTGACCGTAGCGGTCTGGCAGGCATTCTTGGTGGGCAGGCGGCCGAGGAACCCGTTCAGGGCCACCTCGACCATCTTCTCGTTGCCGGGATTCGCGAGGAGCGAGTTCAGCGTGCCGAAGCCCGACGCCAGCGCCTTGGTGTCGCCGCCCAACCCGGTGCTCAGCCTGGCCTCGGCCATCCGCAGTCGGCGGCACGCCCGGACGGTCTTATCTCCGCGGGCGGCCAGCGGGGAGTCGGCGATGCGGTCACCGAGCCACACCCCGTGCTGAGCGGACAGCACCTGCGCGCAGTCACCGCTCGCGTGGCCGTCGGCCACGATCCCTTCGGTCTGGGAGACATCGAACCGCAGGAGCCCGAAGGCGAGCAGCACCGGAAGCGCGGCGCTGAGCGCGATCGTCCACGGTCTGCGCACCGCGGCCGATTGACTGCGCTGGCCCGCCAGGTACCACCCGTGCGCGATGACGGCTGCCCACCACGCGAGCACGACGACCTCGAACCACACCGACTGAGCGGCCCCGACGAGAATGGAGACGAGCGTGATGGTGACCACTCCGGCGGCCAGGGCATGCCAGCGCCGCCGCATCATCAGGTAGCCGACGCCGAGCAGGGAGGCATTGCCGAGGGCTGCGGCCAGCGGGTCGCACGCCCGGTTCCCGGGCGGCGGCGGAGGGTCCGGCACGGCGTACGGCGGGAAGGCCATCCTGGCTTCCTCCTGTCACGGAGCGGCAGTGGATGGCCTCGATCATGCGCTAGGTCCCCTGGGACCGGTCCCGGCCCGCCCTAGCGATGGCCGGGATCTTCTCGCGGCCAGCGCTCCGGACTCGGGCGTCCGTCGACTTCGCGCATGCAGACTCGTATACGCCCGTCCTTGGCATAGCCGAGTACGAGACCTCGCAGCCGCTCGCCGGCCTGAGGCCAATCCTCGCGCGGGAGCCTGGTCGCGCTCAGGTACTCCTCTTCTATCCATCCTTTCTCGCCGGCCGTAGTTTCTATTAGCACGCCATAATGCTGTGCTCCGGTAACGACGAAGTCGACCTCGTCGCCACGTGAAAGTCTCGCCACCATCTCTCACCTGCCAGAGGACCAGGGGGATCGCGGGAACTGGTTGAACTCGCCGAACAGTTCTCGCGGAATAACATACTCGAGCTGGTCTTCTGTCATTCCTATCAATGTGTCTATTTCTGGCCTGGAAAGCCAGGAAGTGGGTACATCTACGCGGAATCCTACTCCATGAGTCGCCGAATGCCTCGCGGCGAAGTCCTTTACCCGGGCTTCATTGCCGAAACGCGCGGCTCCGTCTAGGTCGCCATCGCTCGTCCTCGGGAAGTTGGCTGGGTCTAGCCCATGATCCAGCTCGCTGGTCCCCCTCTCGGCAGGTGATACGCGGTAGATCGGGGTCACGCCGCTGTCTCCGGGGTTTCCGGTTTCGCAGGACATCAGGCCGAGGGGGTCGGTCTGGGTGTGGGGGTTGGGGACGTAGGCGTGCGGGCTGGGGGAGGCGGCGAGGCCGAGGGGGTCGGGGGTGAGGTAGGCGCCGGCGTGGGGGTCGTAGTAGCGCTGGTTGTTGTAGTGGAGGCCGGTCTCGGGGTCGTGGTACTGGCCGGGGAAGCGGAGGGGGGTGGAGGCGCCGTCGGGGTGCCAGGTGGTCGCACCCCACAGGGTGCGCTGCTGATGGCCGGCGAGGGTCCCGTCCGGCGCCACCAGTTCCGATGGCGTGCCGGTGAGGTCGGTGATGATCGAGTGGAATTCCTCGTCGATCACCTGCTGCGGCGCGTCTCGCAGCGAGGTCCGGGTGGCCTGGGTGAGGGGGGTGAAGGTGCCGGGCCGGTAGTCCCAGGTGGTGACCCGTGACCGGCCGGGGCCGGGGCCGTGCTCGGCTTGTTCCGCGAGGGCGTTGCCGTCCCAGGCGTAGCTGGTGGCGGCGAGTTCCTGCCCGGTAGCGTCCACGTGCCGCTTGGTGATCCGGCGGCCCATCGGGTCGTAGTGGTAGTGCCAGGTGGTGCCGTCGGGGGTGGTGACGGCGGTGAGCCGGTTGTCGGCGTCCCACTGGTAGTGCCAGGTTTCGGGCTTGCGGGACAGGCGGGTGCGGGTGCGCTGGATGACCCGGCCGGCGGCGTCGTGGCGGTAGCGGACGTTCCCGGCC